>JAAUUM010000290.1 GCA_012031565.1 Synechococcaceae cyanobacterium SM2_3_2 | reverse complement strand
AAGGGCACCTGCAAAACAAACTTCATATCCTCTTTTTGTTCGGCACTTTGATTTACGCTACCTTGGTAAGGTGGATTCCCACAGATATAGATTTCTCCTCCCTGATTTTCAAAGTCAATCTCCATCTCATTTTCCATCTCACCAAATAGATCTAGATCTTCCCGCTGCACCTTCGCCCCTATCCCTGTTGGAGGACAAAGGCTTAACCAATCCAGCCGCAAAGCATTCCCACAAGTGATCCAGTTATCTGCTTTCAGGGGCAAGAACTCTGCTAATGCCAGCTTCGGCCCTCGGTACAGCACATCACACTGATATTCGGCAATGATCAAAGCCAGCCGTGCAACTTCGGCTGAGAAATGGCGGATCTCAATCCCCCGAAAATTGGTCAAAGGGATCCCAGACTTACGATCCATCTCTCCCCGGCGTCGATTGATCTCCGCCTCAATTTCCCGCATCTCCTTGTAAGCAATCACCAAGAAATTACCGGATCCACAGGCAGGATCAAAGATGCGAATACGGGCCAACCGTTGCCGCAGATTGAGCAGTTTGCGGGCATTATCCCCTGCAGCCTCCAGTTGCTCCCGTAGGCCATCCAAGAACAAAGGATTAATCACCTTGAGGATATTCGGCACACTGGTATAGTGCATCCCCAGGGATCCCCGCTCTTCGTCATCGGCCACCGCCTGGATCATGGAGCCGAAGATATCGGGGTTAATCTTCGTCCAATCCAGACTGCCCACATGGAGCAGATAGGAACGAGCAATCTTACTGAAGCGAGGCACATCAACCTCACCCGAAAACAGCCCCCCATTCACATACGGAAAACCATCCGCCCAATTTCGCAACTGTGCTTCTTTCCGCTTCTCAATCGGCGTACACATCGCCCGAAAAAGCTCCCCCAATACCTCATGGGTATTTGAGGCATCCCCCGCACTCATCTGGGCCACTGTGGCGGTAAAGAACCCCTCACTGCGAAAGATATTCGTATCCTCCGCAAAAAAGCAGAAGATCAGCCGTGCCATGAAATGATTAAATGCCTGCCGCCGCTCTGCCGTATCCCAATCTGGGTTGTCCTTCAGTAGCTCCACATAAAGACGATTGAGCCGCGCCGTTGCCTTGATATCAAACGCATTCTCCCGGATCTGCTTGACAGTGGTGATCCCTGCCAGAGGCAAAAAGAACCCAAAATGATCCGCAAACTTAGGATACTCACAGGCAATTGTCTCCCCGTCCGCCAGATTTTCAGCCTCCAAGCTCTGACCATCTGTTGCCAGGATGAACTTAGCTTTGTGCTGGGTTGTCACGGGACTCGAACGTAATGCTGTGAGGGTAGCCCCCACCTCCCCCACCGGGCAGACCTTCAAATGAATGTTATTGCGCTGAAGGATCCCTCCAGGTAAGTCTGATTTATTGGTGGTGGTGCCACTTCTGAGCCGCTTGATTGTCGTAGGCTTATTACCAAAAGCTTCCAGAAAGGCAAAAGGGAACTCCTCTGGGTCAAAGGGATCCTCCGCCAGTTGGGATACAGCTTCTTCAATCTCTACGGCATTCATGGTCTGATCATCGGACGAGCGTCCCCCCAGTAAAGCAGAAGGATCCCATCATTCATCTATAAGTTGCCCTGGGTGCTAGATGATATGGCTGGGGGGTGGTCAGCTATGTGATTCATAGCCCCTAGACCTGGGGATGCGACCAGTCGCCGCTGGCGCGAACCCATTGCCCAATGGGGAGAGCTTGGTATTCTCTCCTTACTTGCGCTCCAGTTCACGGGATATCGATCCTAATGGTGGGAGCTTTCATAAACTGGCTGGCATACCAGCGGAGGGTGCTGCGATGCTGCTGGATCCATGAGGCGGTCTTGTTGTCGTAGCAGACAAATATGGGGGTGAGCTGGTTATTGATGACCTGCCACTCGATATCGTAGTCGTAGGGGCATTCATCTAGCCGGAGAGCTTCGGAGACCTGGGCCAGGATCCCATCGGGAAGGATCCCTTGGGCTTGGTAGTGCTGGGAAATGAGGGATTTGAACATAGGGAGAGAGGGGCAGACAGTCTGACTACTTTACCCCAATGACATGTGTGGAAAAATTGTCAGCCCTGGCAGATCGTTCTACTCGTCTTCAACCTCCAGGTAAATGGAGATGAGGTCTGAGACTTCTTCACGGATCCTTCTTGGTGCGGACTGGAAGGCATCGAGCAGAGCGGTGAACTGCTGGAGCTTTTCTTGATACTCAGAGATGACTGTTTCCTCTGGGTGGTAGTAGATGTGGGTCACTGTATCTCTCCTTTTCGTGCTGCTTTACCAAGTGGGAACCCTTAACCCACGGAGACTAGTCAGCCTTTGCACGTAGAGCGACCAGGAAGAAGTTCAACCTGATGGCAGGGCAGCAGCTATTTATCAATGGGATCCCTAAACTGGTGGAGAAAGTTTGATCATGGCCATGTATGCGGTGCTGGCCCTGGCCTCATCGCCAATGGTTTTGGCCTTGCGGTACTGGGATCCCCAATACTGGAGGATATCGGCCTGAGAGAGAACCTTGCTTTTTGCTTTGCGTGGCATAGTGTTTCTTCATCACATCACCCTGAATGAAGTCTTTACTTTTGTTTGCTTAACCCACGGGAGCCAAACCGACCGTCACCCTGATGAGGCGGAACGACCCAACCCCAAGGGACGGCACTTAAATAGAGCGATGCTGTGCCGACCATAGCCAGACAGGGAGTGGAGCCACGACCGTAACCCACCAGTATTTGAACTCTGAGGCAGGCACCAAATAAAAAAGCCCCACCTGTCGGCAGGGCTGTGACTCAAAGTTGAGATTTAGAACGGGGTATCCTCACCATTAAGGTCTTCTCGGTACTGCATGGCATCATCAATCTTCTTGTGTTGATAGCCCTCTGCATTGATTTGGCGCAGCTTCTCAAACAGACAGGCTGTGGAGTCTTCCTCCAGCTTGAGACTATCGAGTAGTGGCTTCCAGTCCTCATCTTGTAGGAGAGCTTTGGCCAGTTTGCGCTTGGCAGCTTGCAGCCGCTTCAAGGTCAAGACCTCTAAGGGCTCATCAATGGACTGGTGAAGCATCTCCACAAAGCGTTGGTAGCGGTACTGATTCCAAGCATCCCAGTCGATTTCTGGCTGAGTCCAGGATCCATCTTCTGCACGGCGACCTGGGGCGATGATGAACTGCTCGAAGATGCCCTCCTCGCGGGCCACATTGACTGTGAACATCTTCTTAAAAAGCGGATAGGCAACTCGGCGTAGACCAAAGTAAAGCCGCTTGTACTCACGCAATTCTGTCTGCCGTTCGCGCTCATTGTTGCTGCGCTCGAAGCTATCACTCAGTTGCTTAAACATGGTCAAATCTCCTTGGTAAAAGTTGTGTAGCGAGGCTGTTTTTCCTCCCCGCCATGATGTGGAGAGCAACGGGCTGGTCAAAGTCACCAATTTCATCCGGTCAAGCGAAGCAAATCAAAGGGAAATTGGGGAACCCCGGTAGCCGGGTTGACTTGGAGCT
>JAAUUM010000289.1 GCA_012031565.1 Synechococcaceae cyanobacterium SM2_3_2 | reverse complement strand
CAGTCTGTGTCTACCCAGGCTGTACTGGCGGTGGCTGCCCATGTGGGGCAAACCCGGATTGATTGATAACCTCATGCTGGATACCTCCTTAGCCTTTCAACCCCCAGATCTTCAACCCCCCAGAGCTTCTCCCTACCGACAGGAGTGCCGCTGCTGAGTCGCCACAGGAGCAGCCGCTCAGTTCTGGTCGCAAACCCTTGATTGCCATCGATGGGCCGGCGGGGGCCGGAAAATCAACGGTGGCTCGGCGGGTGGCGGCGCAGTTGGGATTGCTCTATTTGGATACGGGAGCGATGTACCGGGCCTTGACTTGGCTGGCGCTAGAAAAAGGGATCCCGTTGGACAATCAGGCCCAACTGACGGAGCTATCCCAACAGGCCCAAATCCGCTTGAATACCCAAGCTGGACAACAGCCCACCGTCGGCACACAGGTGTGGGTGAATGGCATTGAGGTGACCACGCAAATTCGCTCAACGCAGGTAACTCAGGCGGTATCGCGGGTGTCGGCATGGCCGGGGGTGCGGCGGGCGATGGTGGAGTTGCAGCGACAGATCGGCCAAGCAGGGGGGGTGGTGCTGGAGGGGCGCGATATTGGCACGGCAGTTTTTCCCAATGCTGAGCTGAAGATTTTTTTGACGGCTTCCCCTCGGCAACGGGCACAGCGTAGACAACGGGAGTTGCTGTCGCAGGGGGTGGATGTGGATCTGGGATCCCTGCAAGAACAGATCCAGAGCCGCGACCAACAGGATAGTCAACGAACGGTGGCTCCTCTCAAAAAAGCAGATGATGCGGTGGTGATCGACTCGGATGCCCTCACCATTGAGCAAGTCCAAGCCGAGATCGTCGCCCTCTATCAAAACCTCTAGCTCAACCCCCTGTGGTAGCTTGATGAGCGTCCCTGATCCCTCAGTTTGTGGAGTTGAACCGATGCAGACCCAACAGATCGAACACTTGATTACTACCGGGATCCCTGGTGCGAAGGCACGGGTGGAGGACACGGCAGGGGATGGCAATCACTTTCAGGCCATCATTGTGGCCGAACAGTTTGCCGGACTGACCATGATCAAGCAGCATCAACTGGTCTACTCCACCCTGCAAACCTATTTGGACGATGGCAGCTTACATGCTCTTGCCCTCAAGACCTACACCCCCGAACAGTGGCGGAGCACGATGGTACAGGTGGGATCCTAATCTTTGGCGGGAGAGCCATGTCATGAGCCAGCAGTATCGAGCTGATTTCAATGATTGGATCCAGCAAACTGTCCAACTACTGCGGCAGCGCCGTTGGCAGGATATTGATGTGATCAGCTTGATTGAAGAGGTTGAGACCTTGGGGAAAAGCGAGCGCCGCGGCATCAGCAGCCAGCTGACCCGCCTCCTTCTCCATTTGCTCAAGTGGGCCTATCAACCGCAACGCCGTTCAGATAGCTGGCTGGATTCCATCACAGATGCCCGTACCCAGATTGAGTTGGCCCTTGAAGACAGCCCTAGCTTACAAAACTACCCAGCCGAACAACTGAGCCAAAGCTATCAACGGGCACGTCGCCAAGCTGCTCAACAAACCGAACTAAGTGTGGCAACATTTCCACAAGTCTGCCCATTCCTGCTTGAGCAAGTCTTAGCTAACGGTTGGCTCCCCGACCTTGCCACTCACCCAAAGCCTGAGTGACAGACTTGAATAGCAAGTCCGACTTTCTTTAACGCTACAGCGCCCCGGCAGCGGTGCAATCCAGGATCCCACCCGAGAGATGAGCGGTGATATTGCAGGCTCTCAGCACCGCCATTCCCTGGGATCCCTGAGGATAATCAATCACTGTCACCGCACCATTGCCCTGCTTGAAGCACCAGAACGAGGCCGGACTGAGATTAAAAAGACGGGCGATGGCAGCTTTATTGATGGCATCATGGGCCACCACCAGCGCGATGGTATCGGGGCCTTGATCGGTTGCCTTGGTGAGAATCGTCTCCCAGGCCGCTCCCGTCCGCTGCCAAACCTGATCGAGATTTTCCCCATCTGGCATCTGCACCGTCTCCGGCTGAGCCTGCCATTGCTGTAGTTGCCCCGGAAACTCCGCCTCGATCTCCCCCTGCAACTTTCCTTCCCAAGTGCCGTGTGAGATCTCTTGCAGCAGATCGATGGGGATCAGCTCTAAGCCATTATGCCGCTGCCGAATGGCCTCCGCCGTAGCCCAAGGGCGTTTGAGCGGGCTAGAAAAAGCAATATCGATCCGTTGGTGAGACAGAAAATCCGCCGCCGTTTGGGCCTGTGCCTCGCCAGTCCCGTTAAGAGGGATATCCCGCTGCCCTTGAAACCGCTGCTCCCGATTCCAGTCAGTTTCCCCATGCCGCACCAAGAGGATGCGAAGCCCATCTTTCTTTTGGGGTAACGGCTCCCCCAAATGAGCGGTCTGGTTGACGGATTCCAACTGGGCCGATCCCGGCTGTCCCAATCCCGGCTGTCCCAAATGCGAGAGGCCCTTGGGGAAATTGAGCACACTGATGCCACAGTTGCTTTGGCCCAGCTGTTGAAAAAACTCTGGCCCCACCCCCAATGCAGTACTGATCAGAGCGCGATTGATGGCACTATGCCCCACCAAGAGCAGGGTCAGCGTGGGATCCCCGCAAGCATGGTTAGTCATATCAGGATGAGTAGTGGCTAGATCCTGCCAGAACTGCTGAGCCTGCTCCCAAAGCTCCAAGACCGGGAAATGCTCGCCCACTTTGAGATGGATGGGATCCTCGCGCCAACAGCGGTAGGCTTCTGGAAACTGAGCCTGAACTTCTGTAAAGGTCAACCCTGCCCAGGCTTCCAGGTCGATCTCCCGCAGGTTATCGCTTTTTTGCAGCTCCACATGGGGATGAGCCACCATAATCCGCTGAGCCGTTTCGTGGGCGCGACTGAGCGGGCTGCAATAGGCCAGATCGATGGCCAGATCCGCCAATGCCTTGCTAGTACAGTCCGCCTGAGCTTGTCCCCTCTCCGTCAGACGAGAGTGATCGGAGCGGCCTTGGATCCGCTGACTGATATTAAATGTGCTTTCTCCATGCCGCACTAGCACCACTCGGACGCTCAAGACCGGATCCCTCTGCAAAAGTTCCCCTATAGCCTACAGCCTTGGGGGAATAACCGGGGGATCCATTTACAGGCTCAGGGTTAAGTCGTTAGGGTGCATCCTGCCCAAGCAAAGACATTGTGTGGGTACGCACCTCCTGATCCACGATCTGCTCACAATCAAGAACTGCTCGCCTCGAATAATCAGATCGACACTATTAAATTAAATTAATCTTGGTGGGATAACGGGCCACCACCAATCCGTGATCTCAGTCGGATCCTAAATCCCGATACCCTGAGGGGATCTGCCGCCGCAGTCGGACGGGCCATCATCGCTACCGGTAGCTAGCTAGATACAGCCCTTCCCTCAGTCACTCGCTACAGTCAATACACTTTCTAAACCAGTTTCTTAATTCGCTTGCACTGACTAACCTAATGGCCATCTCGATTAACCTATCTAGTGCTTCTGCTGTCTTCG
>JAAUUM010000288.1 GCA_012031565.1 Synechococcaceae cyanobacterium SM2_3_2 | reverse complement strand
TGCGGCAGAGGATCACCAGTTTCACAACGGTCAGGGTTATGTGCAGCAGGGGCTGCGGTGATGGTGCGAGAAGGTGAAGGGGCAGCATCGACCGTGCAGCAGCTAGGGCTAAAGTGGCTACAGGATCCAGATCTTCTAGCGGAAAAACGGCGGCTCATGCAGGGGATGGCCACCCCCGATGCAGCGGCTCAGGTGGCGGATCTGTTACGGTCTTTGATCAGAGCAGCCTAAGCTAAGACATAGGCTATTTCATCCACCTCAAGACATTGGGATCCCGTTCAGCAGGTTCTCTATAGATTTGTAATCGGCGTAAAAATACTGAGGGGTGTCAATCACGACATTGAGACAGAGAAGTTTTGCAACATTTTATATGCTAGCGATAGTTATATCTGCCATGTGTAGGAGAAAGAGCACTATACTATCTTGATAAAGGTTCAAACCTATGCACATAGCATCAACAGCCCTATGAATTTTCAA
This sequence comes from Synechococcaceae cyanobacterium SM2_3_2, assembly GCA_012031565.1. Taxonomy (GTDB): domain Bacteria; phylum Cyanobacteriota; class Cyanobacteriia; order Thermostichales; family Thermostichaceae; genus JAAUUM01. The sequence goes on along the minus strand of JAAUUM010000288.1, from coordinate 3,066 downwards.
GATGATTCTGATCCTTCTCAGGCCGGTGCTCTAGTGCCCCCTACGGTTGAGGCTTGGGTTGTCATGGATCCTGACACAGGGTTGGGGGAGCTGGCTAGGCAGATGCGACGGTCAAGATCCCCAGTGGCCTGGATTCGGGATCAGACGGGTTGGTTGGGCAGCATTCGAGAGCGTGCTCTTTTGGACTGTATTCTTGCGGATCCGGGCTGGGAGGCTATTCCGGCGCGAGAATTGATGTCCCGGCCCGTCATGACCTACCCGGCCACAGCAGATCGGGATCCTGAGCTGGTGCGAGCCTTGATGGAGGCTGAGGGGCTCGATTATCTGCCGATTGTGGATGAGACGGGATCCCTGGTGGAGGTGCTGACATTGGCCGGGATCCAGGCGGATTGCTGGGCCGCTCAGAAGGCTCAACTCCAAACTTTGGGCTGGCAAATGAATGAGCTGAAGGCCATGATCGATGCCGTTCCAGGGATGGTGTATCAATTCACGATAACTGAGCAGGGGCAGGCATCTTTTTCCTTTTTGAGCAAAGGGGTGTTGGAGCTGTATGACTGTACCGAGGCAGATGTACAGGCTCATCCGCTCTTGCCGATCGATCAGATCTATGCGGAAGATCGGCCCAGGGTAATGGCCTCCATTCAGGAAGCGTACTCAACCCTATCGCCGTGGTACTGCGAATACCGCACCCAAACCTTGAATGGCCAAGTCAAATGGGTGCTGGGCAAATCGAGGGTCTATCAGTCTCCTCAGCAGGGCCTGATGTGGGTGGGGGTGGTCTGGGATATCCACCAACGCAAGCAAGCAGAACTAAAGCTAGAAGCCCAAAAAGAGCTGATTGAATCCATCGCCAACGGGATCCCTGGCTTCATCCAGCAGGTCTGTTGGGATCCCGTGTCAGAAACCATGACCTTGGATTATCTCAGCCAAGGGGTAGAAGCGATCATCGCGGTTGAGACTGCCGAGATGCAGGCCAATTGTAGTGACTGGACGAGGAGGTTGGTGTTGCCCGAGTATCTGCAAGCGGCCACCACCGATTTTTTTCAAGCCTGTATGGTGGAGCACCGCCACTATCAAACCGACATCGCCATTCGCAATCAGGCCAACGAGATCCGGTGGCTACGTTTTTGCGCTCAGCCCCATGTCTATGCAAATGGATGGATCCGCGTTAACAGCATTGTGTTGGATATTACCGAGAACGTCCTGGCCCAACAGGCCCAACAGCAGAGCGAAGAGTGCTTCCGCCTCTTGGCCGAAAACTCCACTAGCTTGATCATGCGCCATACCCTCGATGGCATCACTCTGTATGCTTCCCCCGCCTCTGAAACGATAGTGGGGTGTACCCCAGAAAAAATGATTGGACAGGTGGGCTTTGATTTTGTTCATCCTGAAGATGTGGCTGATTTGCGGCTTCGATTAGAGGAACTATTGACCACAAAAGAAAAGCTGAGCCACCAATATCGCCTGCGTCGTCAGGATAGCGGCTATATCTGGGTGGAAACCACAGCCAATGTGATCCAAAATGCAACGGGCCAGGTGATCGAAATCCAATCCTCCTCCCGAGATGTAACCCAGCGGGTCAAGACTGAGCAAGAGCTACGGCAGACCTCGATCGGTTTGCGCTACCAATTGGAGGTACATAATGCTCGGTTGCAAGAAGCCCTAAAGTATGAATCCTTACTCCGAACGATTTCCCATCAGGTTCGATCAAGCCTGAATGAGCGGGAGGTAATTCAACATGCCTTGGAAGAATTGGGCCGGGGCTTGGGTCTCAATGGCAGCTACTTTAGCTACGTGACTGAAGATCTCACGGCCTATGTTGTCGAGCAAGAATGGGCCATCATCAATCACACCCTGGTGGGGGGATCCTATCCGACTGAAGATGGAGTGATGCGGCAGGCCATGCAGGGACAGACCCTATATTACTGTGTCCTCAATCCGTTTGTTGGCTGGATCACCCTGTTGACCTGCCCGATTGCCTTGGATGATCTCAGTAGTCCCCCTTATTTTCTCAGCCTATCGCGGGACAGAGACAATCCCTTTGTGCCGGGTGAAATTCGATTGGCGGAACAGGTGGCTAATCAATGCGCCATCGCCATTCGTCAGGCTCGTCTATACCAACAATCGCAGCAGCAGGTGCAAAAGCTACAAGAACTCAACCAGATGAAAGAAGATTTTATCCACACCATCTCCCACGAGTTGCGGACGCCCCTGACCAGCATGAAGATGGCGTTGACCTTGCTCAAGATGAGTCAGACCGATGCCCAACGAGAGAAATATCACCAGATTCTAGAATTTGAGTGGAATCGTGAGCTGGCCTTGGTCAATGAGTTGCTGGAGCTGCAAGCCCTAGAATCCGGCACCCGCGCTATCATCCTCAGCTGCATCTCCCTAACCGACTGGATCCCCTCGGTGGTTAGCCCTTTTCAACTGCGCTGCCAAGATCGGGAGCAACAGTTTGATCTGGTCTGGGATCCCGATCTAAAGACCCTCACCACCGATCAGTTTTTGTTGGAACGGGTGCTGGCGGAGCTGCTCAACAATGCCTGTAAGTACACGCCGCCGGGGGATGCCATTACCCTCAGCATTGTCTCCATGCCCGTAGGGATCCAATTCCAAATCAGCAACAGTGGGGTGACAATTCCCGCCGACCAGTTGAGCGCCATCTTTGAAAAATTCCATCGGATCCCTCGCCTCGACCGCTATAACCAAGGGGGAACAGGGTTGGGCCTCGCCCTAGTCAAAAAAGTAGTGGAAGTGTTGCGGGGAACTCTTTCGGTTGAGAGTGAGGCCAATATCACCACCTTTACCGTTCAACTGCCCTCCCTCACCCCCTAGAGGATGTACGCCAACCTCAACTGGGCCAACATCCAATCCAACATCCAAATGGAGTTGTGTGATGGAGTGCTCAGTACAAGGACAAAAGTTGTACAGCCTGTTCATGATATACATGAGACGTTCTGTGGTAAGCTTTAAAAAATTGAACCTCCTGTTGACATGAGTCGTTACTCCCTAGATATCCGCCAGAAAGTCGTCACTGCCTACCATCTCGGTAATATCTCAATT
>JAAUUM010000052.1 GCA_012031565.1 Synechococcaceae cyanobacterium SM2_3_2 | reverse complement strand
GCGACGCGTGACGCCACCGGGATCCACAGTGGGGATGGAGCAGAATGCGAACGGGGCATAAATGTAGAGAGATTTAGTCAGGAGTCACCCAAATCATAATCCCTCTGATCCACCTCACTCACCAGCTCACTCACGTCAAGAGCAAACCCTCAGATCAAACGACGACATTAAACAATATCAAAGCGTTAGGTAGCGGCCCCCTTTGTCGGGATCTGACCAATCACACCCATAGCCTTGGGTCTCTGGCACAAACTGATTCCAGGGCAGGGGATCCACCACATCAGTGGCAAAGACCACCTCAAATTGGCCATCCTCCTGCACTTGCCCCACCCGAACAAACTTGCTGAGGTGATGGTTCGTATTCATCATGACTCTGCCCTCAGGGGCATCAAAGGTTTGGCCATAGGCGGCCTGCCGCACGGCATCAAGATCCTCGGCGCTGCCAGCTGTCTCTACCGCTTGGCTCCAGAGATTGACCATAATGTAGGCTGCTTCCATCGGATCGGTGGTGACACGGGTCTCTCCATACTTAGCCCGAAAAGCCTCGACAAAATCATGATTGGCTGGGGTGTCCACCGACATAAAGTAGTTCCAAGTCGCGTAGTGACCCACCAAAAATTCTGGGCCAATCACCTGGACTTCTTCTTCGGCAATGCTGACTGACATTGTGGGATAGTCCTCTGGACTCAAACCAGCCTCCTGCAACTGCCGGAAAAAAGCGATGTTGCTATCCCCATTTAGACTGTTGTAAATGATGCCCCCACTGGGCAAAGATGCCTGGATCCGGCTGATAATCCCCTCCACCTCAGTGCTGCCCAAGCGGACATACTCTTCCCCCACCACGGTGGCCCCGAGGGTATTCAGTTGCGCCTTGATGATGGTATGGGCGGTGCGGGGAAAAACATAGTCGGATCCCACCAAAAAAAAACTCACGGCCTTTGTTGTCGAACAACCATTTGACTGAGGGCTCGATCTGCTGGTTGGGGGTAGCCCCTGTGTAAAAGATGTTTTTGGAACACTCTTGGCCTTCATACTGCACCGGATACCAAAGCATGTGATTGAGAGATTCAAACACGGGCAACACCGCTTTGCGACTGGCGGATGTCCAACAGCCAAAAATGGTAGCCACCCCATCAAAGTCAATCAACTTGGTGGCTCGCTCCGCAAAAGTAGGCCAGTCAGAGGATCCATCTTCCACAACAGGTTCGATCTGGCGACCCAAGATGCCCCCGGCAGCATTGATCTGGTCAATCGCCAACAACTCGGCATCCACCACACTGGTTTCTGAGATCGACATCGTGCCACTCAACGAATGGAGGATCCCGACTTTGATGGTGCTTGCTTGGCCATGAGCGGGTTGAGGAGATTTGACCCAGAGGTGAGGGCTGACACCCATTCCCACCCCAGCCGCAATGCCAAGTTTGAGTAACTGTCGTCGTTTCACGTCCTCGATCATGGGCTGACTCCTTTTTCAGTGGCAGAGTTTTCCAGTAGCAGAGGATGATCCACAAGGCTTGCCTCAAGCACTTGAAGGCGATCCAATCATCGTCATCAGCTCCAATCATCTAACATTTGATCTAACCCTTGCCCCAATCCCTTGCCTCAATGGAGATGGATCCCGGCCAAGTGAGCCAATGTGGAGGATGAAACTCAGGTCTGCCTCCCCCAGCGCCTTTCTTTCCCCTCCAGAATTTTGTGCCTCATGATACAGATGAGAGGCAAAGGATTACCTATAGATAGATGGTCTGGTCTTTGCTGATCAAAATTCTTAGCAAACCGGATCCAATCTGTTCCATAGATTCTCTACCCTTATCTAAATTTAATGACGTGTTTTTTGGTCATGATCAGGATAATCTGGGCCGAGAATAGTTCTTCATGTAATTACCATTTTATGTAATTACACTAGTGAGATAGAGTTGATTCTCATTGCTAACTCTCATTGTTTGACTTGCAATTTTGACTTGCAATGGGGATCCACAAGGTTTGTCTAGTCTTGCAAAAGCAATTTACTTTTTGGAGTGAACATCAATGCCTGAAGTTCTGTTTAAGATTGACTTGACCAAGCCGATGGCAGAGCAAGAAATGCCCGGACATAATCGGTGGCATCCTGATATCCCAGCGGTGGTCTCAGTTAATCCTGGAGATTTTTTCCGGATTGAATGCAAAGACTGGACAGACGGCCAGATCAAAAACAACGACGATCCCAGCGATGTTCGAGATGTCAATCTTAAAGTGGTTCATGTCCTCAGTGGCCCTATCTATGTCAATGGGGCAGAACCTGGCGATATTCTAGTGGTAGATATTGTCGATATTGGTGCATTACAAGGGGATGAATGGGGTTTTACGGGCATTTTTGATCGCAACAATGGTGGTGGGTTCTTGACAGATCACTATCCAGAAGCCGCCAAAGCAATTTGGGATCTTCAGGGTATCTACACCAGCACTCGCCACATTCCTGGGATCCGGTTTGCTGGCATCACTCATCCCGGTTTGATCGGCTGCGCTCCCTCTCACGAGCTACTGGCCAAATGGAATAAGCGGGAGCGGGCTTTGGTGGAAGCAGGCAACTCGGCAGCCTTGCCCTGGAAGCCTCAAATTCCCCCCTTGGCGGCTCTGCCGGATCCCGATTTTGCCGTGTTGGGCACTCTCAAGGGATCCGAGTTTGACCGAATCGCTGCCGAAGCGGCTCGCACAGTCCCTCCCCGTGAGCATGGGGGCAACTGCGACATCAAAAACCTTTCGCGGGGATCCCGAGTTTACTTCCCGGTCTATGTGGATGGGGCCAAGCTGTCGATGGGGGATATCCACTTCTCCCAAGGGGATGGTGAAATCTCCTTCTGCGGGGCGATTGAGATGTCTGGTTTTATCGATCTGCATGTGGACATCATCAAAGGGGGCATGGACAAGTACGCGATGGTCAATCCCATCTTTAAGCCCGGCCCAGTTGAGCCCCGTTACTCCGAATATCTCGTATTTGAAGGCATCTCGGTGGATGAGTTTACGGGCGACCAGTACTATCTGGATCCCCATGTGGCCTATCGTCGCGCCTGTATCAATGCAATTGAGTATCTCAAGAAGTTTGGGTTTACGGGTGAGCAGGCTTATATGTTGCTCAGTTGTGCCCCTGTGGAAGGACGAATTAGCGGTGTTGTGGATATTCCCAATGCCTGCTGTACCTTGGCCATACCCACCGAGATTTTTGATAAGGATATTCTCCCTGTCTAGATTCAAGGGTCTACATAGACTTTTTGATAGCGACCACAACTGTACTGCTCATTAGGATGTTCTGGTAACAAGGAGAGTCGGGTGCCCCTTTACGAATTCAAATGTCTGACCTGTGGCCCGATTGAGGTGTGGCGTCCGATGGCTCAATCTTCGGATCCCCTTGCCTGTGAAGGGTGCGACCAGCCCGCTCAGCGAGTCTTTGCCCCTCCAACCCTGCTCTCCTCAGGATTGAGCAAGGTGCGTTCTTCTCCCGAGCCACGTTTGGTTCAGAGAACTGTAGACCGACCCATAGAACAACCACGGGTACAGCAGCCTACGGGTGGACGACCCTGGATGATTAGCCATTGAGTTTGATCAATATGTCGATCTGGACTGCATCGAGTCAGGAAGTTCTTGTGAAAACCTTGCGGGGGTGACTTAGAACCATTACTGAAAAAGGATTGGTCTATCCTCATTATCAGGCGGCATTATCAGGCGGCATTATCAGCCAGTAAACAGAGTGGATAGGCTCAACTAAGAGTCTTCGTTCGATGCCATGATGATGGCTTTTAATCAGTGAAATGTCTGATTTGTATCCTAAAGTACATTTTCGCAGAGAAACCCACTCTAGAGTCACTACATCTTTCTTCTTACAGGTTTTGCCTGGATAGAAGCAAGTGAGCAGGCCAAATCAAAAGTGCTTGGTTTTATTGAAGTCATGCCTTCTATCCAAATTGATCATCAGGATTTGAGATCATCAGGATTTGAGAGTTGCAATTGGGTGCTGAGTTGTCAATCTTTCGGCACAGTCAAAATCGAGAGCATTTAAGAGCATTGTTGACCGATAAGTGAGCTTGTTGATGTCAAAAGTCTCTGAATTTTAGAGCAGTGGCGTTACCGAAGATCGTTTTCTTATCTGTTTGAGTCCTTCTCAATTCTTTGCTTTTCGGTCTGTGCTTCACCTGCCTCCAAAAGATTGTCAATCAACAGTCTATGGATGCTGACCTATTCCATTAACCAGAGGTGTTTGTCCATGTCGAATATGTTTAGCCGCCGCCAAATGCTCAAAGCGGGTGCTGTTGCTGCCGCTGGGGCTGCCGTAGGCCCTTACCTGATCGTCAAGCGTCCCCTGCCAGCCTATGCTCAAGGGGAGACCATCAAGATCGGGATCCTGCACTCCTTGAGTGGCACGATGGCCATCAGTGAGGTCTCCATTCGTGACGTCTGCGTCATGGCAGCCGAAGAGATCAACGCTGCTGGTGGCGTGCTGGGTAAGCAGATCGAGTACATCATCGAGGATGGTGCCTCAGATTGGCCTACCTTTGCTGAGAAATCCCAGAAGCTGATCGAAGTAGATGAAGTGGCCAGCGTCTTTGGGTGCTGGACATCCGCCTCTCGGAAAGCGGTATTGCCGGTCTACGAGCGCCTTGATCATATGCTCTGGTACCCTGTGCAGTACGAGGGTAACGAATGTTCCAAGAACATCATGTACACCCCGGCAGTGCCTAACCAGCAAACCAAGCCTGCTCTCGACTACCTGATTCGGGTTTTGGGTGCTCGCAAGATCTATCTGGAAGCATCTGACTACGTTTACCCACGCACCGCCAACCAGATCGCCAAAGCTCAAATTGAAGTGCTGAAAGAAGAGTTCCCCGATTTGGAATTGGTGGGGGAAAACTATCAACCTTTGGGTGCCCAGGACTACTCCACTGCGGTGACCAATATCGTTGCTTCTGGGGCGGATGGGGTCTTGAACACCATCAATGGCGATAGCAATGTAGGCTTCTTTAACCAGTTCACGGCTCAGGGCTTGACGGCTGAGACCTGCCCAGTCATGTCCTCCAGCATGTCTGAAGATGATGTCCGTGGGATTGGGGCCGAAAACGTGGTGGGTCACTACGCGGTTTGGAACTACTTCCAGACCATCGACCGGCCTCAAAACGTCGCCTTTGTGGAAGCCTTCAAGGCAAAATATGGCCAAGATCGCACCACCGGGGATCCGATCGAAAAAGGCTATGTCGGGGTCTATATGTGGAAGTTGGCCTGCGAAAAGGCAGAGACTTTCGAGATCCCTGCCGTCAGAGAAGCCACCTACGGCCTAGAGTTTGACGCTCCTGGTGGAACCCACATCATGCGGGGCAACCACCACACCCGCAAGCCTGTGTTTGTGGGTCGCCACAATGCCGACGGATTGTTCGACATCTTGGATGATTTGGGAGAGACCGAGCCTCAGACCTGGGATCCCCTCATCGCTGGTGCCAACGTTTGCGACTGGTCACAGTACGAAGAAGGAACCATAGAGATCGCCGATCATCCTGCCGATGCCTTCCGCTAAATCTCTTGATTGAGTGCAGAGGGATGTGAGGTGGTTTGGTGCTGTCTGACATCCCTTTTTTTCTGGCCTTTTTTTCTGGCCTTTTTTTCTGGCCTGTTTCTAGTTTTCCCAAGAGTTCAATCTTAAAAGAGTGAGTGGGATGGAGCTTGTGCTGAGAGTTTCTGAAGAGGGATCCTATGCTTGATGCGATGCTAATTTCACCGCCGGCTGTTGCCATCTTTGAGCAATTGTTTGCCAGACGTGGTTTTCTCCTGATCACGCAAACCTTTAATGCCATCAGCAACAGCTCGATCTTCCTATTGGTGGGGCTGGGGCTAGCCATTACCTTCGGCTTGATGGGGGTGATCAATATGGCGCATGGTGAATTCATCATGTTGGGCTGCTACACCACCTTTGTGCTCCAGAGCATGGTGTTTGGTCGGCTCTTTTGCAGCAACGGCTGTGGCGAACGAGCGGCAGGAGAAATCAGTAATTTTCAAAGAGCCTATTTTGAGGAGATTCCCCTCGGCCACGGGATCACCTTTTGTATCACCATCATTGCGGCATTCTTCATCTCAGGGTTGATCGGCCTGATCTTGGAAAGGCTGGTGGTGAAGCGGTTGTATGGGCGGCCCCTGGATACCCTGATGGCCACTTGGGGGGTGAGTTTGATCCTGCAACAAGCCGTGCGGGTGATGTTTGGGGCGCAGAATGTGGATGTGATTGCCCCTCAGTTTTTACGCAGTCAGCTCAGGATCCCTGGCACCTTGGTGGTATTGCCCTTCACCCGCCTATTTATTCTCTTCATCGCCATCGGAGTCTTGGTGGGGCTGTACTTATTCTTGAGCCGCTCTAAGTTTGGTCTCCGCATTCGGGCTGTGACCCAAAACCGCGAGATGGCCTCCTGCGTCGGATCCGACTGAGCAGGTGGATGCTTTGACCTTTGCGATTGGATCCGGGCTGGCGGGTGTCTGTGGCGCATTAATCACCTTGATTGGATCCGTTGGCCCCTCCACCGGCCAAAACCTGATCGTGGACTCTTTTATGGTGGTGGTGATCGGTGGGGTCGGCAAATTGATCGGCACCTTAGCGGGGGCGTCAATGATGGGTTTCCTCAATACCTTTAGCGAAACTTTTTTGGGGGGCAGCTTGGGCCGAGCTTTAACCTTTGTGATTGTGATCTTGATCTTGCAATTCAAGCCGGGTGGATTTTTTCCACAAAAAGGTCGCAACGTCGAGTAGTAACTTAAGTGCCAAAAAAACAAGTGCCAAAAAACAAGTGCTAGAAAACAGTCCCTCTATAGATCTGGATCCTGGGTTGCTTTGGTAGTGAATTGACTTTGAATTGACTGTTTGTATCCAAGAGGTTTAGGGCGTATGTCAGATCCGGTTAATCAGTCTTTTGTGGAAAAGTTGCAGTCTCGCCGGAGGCTAATCGAGGTGGCAACGGTGATCGTAATCATGGTCGTCGCTGTGATCATTTTGCCAGCCACTCTGAGTGCATTTCGCCTCAATCTCTTGGGTCGTTGGCTCTCACTGGCTATTGTGGCGGTGGCGATCGACCTGATCTGGGGCTTTACGGGTATGCTCAGTCTGGGTCATGGGGTCTATTTTGCTTTGGGGGGCTATGCCTTGGGCATGCACCTATCTCTGATGGCTCCTCGGGGGCGGACTCCAGATGGGGTTCCTTTGCCCGACTTTATGGCCTTCGGGGGGTTACTGAAACTGCCAGCTTGGTGGCAACCTTTCCACAGTCCCTGGTTTGCCATGGCCGCAGTGCTCTTAGTTCCCGGCATTGTCTCTCTTATCCTGGGTTATTTCATCTTTAGGAACCGGATCAAAGGGGTCTATTTTGCCATCATTACCCAGGCCACCTCACTGGTATTGGGTGTGCTTTTGGTGGGCTATCTCCAGTACACGGCAGGCACCAATGGTCTGACCAACTTTGAGACATTTTTTGGCAGCAGCGTCAACACGCCCGAGTTTCGCCGCACCATTTACATCATCACCTGTTTCATTTTGCTCGGTTGTTATATCTTTGCCCGCTGGCTGACTTCCGGCAAGTTTGGTCGCATGATGGTGGCCATTCGAGACGATGAGTTTCGGGCTCGCTATGCCGGATATCATGTGGACTTTTATAAATTGGTGGTCTACGTGATCTCGGCCATCATGGCGGGTATTGGGGGGGCGTTGTTTGTGCCCCAGGTGCTGATCATCGATCCAACCCGGGCTGGGATCGTGCAATCCATTGAATTTGTGATCATGGTGGCAATTGGGGGCCGGGGCACCATCGTAGGAGCTGTGGTAGGGGCGATTTTATTTAATGCCATCCGCACCTATCTGAGTGAAAGCTATCCTGATTTTTGGTTATTTGCCCAAGGGCTGATGTTGCTTTTGGTGGTGTTGTTCTTACCGATGGGGCTGATCGGTTTAATGAAGGAATGGAGCAAGCGATTGAAGCTGGGGTCAAATGTGATTTTCCCATAGCCGATTATGTTCTGAATGAACCTTTTGTAATGACTTTGTGAGCGTAAACTTGGAAGATTATTAAGGACGGTTCGGCCATGACTAAAGATATTCTTCGAGTTGAAAACCTGACGGTTGATTTTAGTGGCTTCAAAGCCATCACCAACCTCGACTTCTCAATGCAAGAGGGAGAATTGAGAGTGGTTATTGGCCCGAACGGAGCAGGCAAAACCACCTTATGTGATGCGATTACGGGCAAAGTCTCCCCCACGTCCGGTAAGATATTTTTTCACGACGAAGAAATTTCTCACCTGCCCGAGTACAAAATCGCCCGTAAAGGTATCGGACGCAAGTTCCAAACACCCCGAGTCTTTCTCAACTTAAGTGTTTATGAAAACGTTGAGTTGGCCCATAACCGCACCAAGGGTGTGCTCAAAACTCTGTTTTCCAAGCGAACTCCGACGGAACGGGAGCGTATTATGGAGGTTTTGGAGACTTGTGGACTCGCAGATGTGACTCATCGGCTGGCTGGGATCCTCGCCCACGGTCAAAAGCAATGGCTGGAGATTGCCATGATGGTGGCTCAGGATCCCGATCTGTTGCTGTTGGATGAATGTGTGGCCGGAATGACCGATAAAGAAACAGAAGCAACCGGTGAATTGATCGAGTCTTTGGCCAAAAATCATGCCATTTTGGTGATCGAACACGATATGGTGTTTGTGCGTCAGATTGCCAAGTTGGTGACTGTTTTACACCAGGGTCAAACCCTCTGTGAAGGCACATTTGATCAGGTGCAACAGGATAGTCGAGTCATTGAAGTTTATCTAGGCTCTCACAAGGCCGAAATGGCAGCTGTAGCCTGATTGGGATCCCTAAGTTTGGAGTCTTTGAATATGGTGGCAATGGCGGATATGCAGCCTCTGTTAGAGGTCAAAGATTTGAATGTCTATTATGGGCAAAGTCACATTGTCAGGGGGTTATCATTTAAGGTGATGCCGGGGCAAGCGGTCTGCTTATTGGGCCGCAATGGCATGGGTAAAACCACCACCCTCAAGACTTTGATGGGATTGCTGAGGCAGCGCAGTGGCGAGATCTCGATTGCTGGGGATCCTGTTTCCACCTTTGCTCCTTACCAACGGGCTTGTGCTGGCCTGGGCTATGTCCCCCAAGGGCGAGACATTTTTCCGAAGCTGACGGTGGAGGAAAACTTGATTGTGGGTCTTGAAGCGTCAGCAGGCACGATCAAGTCGGTGCCAGAGTATATCTTCGATTTATTTCCAATCCTCAAGTCGTTCTTAAAACGATTTGGCGGTGACTTGAGTGGCGGACAACAACAACAATTAGCCATTGCCCGTGCATTGGTGGCCAATCCTAAGGTGTTGGTCTTAGACGAACCGACAGAAGGGATCCAGCCTTCCATCATCATTGAGATCGAGGAAGCGATCACCAAGATCAAAAAAGAGAAAGGTATCGCCGTTCTTTTGGTGGAGCAATATTTTCAGTTTGCCCAGAGTTTAGCTGATTACTATTACTTGATAGAGAATGGCAGCTTGGTCACTGAAGGGCTAACGGACGAAATGGATGAGGCTAAAGTACAGTCTTACCTGTCTGTCTAACTCGTCTACTTGACTGTTGGAGCAGTTGAGTAAGTAATTCAAATCTCCGCTGAGCTAAGAATCTCAGTGATCCTTCTGCTTTCTGGCTCGAAAATAGGCCGATCCTGTCACATAAGTGATCACAATAAAAGCCAGTGTAATGGATTCAAAGAGGATCCATCCTGAAACAGTATTGCTGCCATTGTAGAGATCTGGGCAATTGTTCAGAACGCAGTCCAATGCCATGATATTAAGCACCAGAAATGGGATCGAAAACACACCGCTAGTGATGCTTGCCGCTAGCAAATAAGCATCGGGATCCACTAAGAAATTGAATCGCTTGGATTGCTTTTTTAGATACTCGTTGATGGTTTGCTTGGACTGATCATCAATCATATATTTCTCTCGTTTAACAATGCTTTTAACATCATGACATAGGCGATTGAGACCAGTGGTATCCAGTGATAGAGAAAGTCACTTTAGCCTTGAGCATGGCTGCAATTGCCTCAGGGCTGTAGCCGATTGGACTTTCCCTCAGTAGCCAGAGAGATATTGGATTTTGTTAAGGATTGTTGGGGGATCCAAACCTTTTGTATATTTATATTTTATTTACTTTTGATTCTATTTCCTTCCTGATTCAGTGATTTTCTTGATTGATTCTGTCCATTTTCAAAGGTTGCCTACCATCTAAAATGCTTGGCTAAAGAGGGTTTTAGGGCTACTAGTATTTCGCATCTTACCCTAAGCCAGCCTCACAGGTCTTATCGCCAGATCCTCAGCTTCCTAACCAGACTTAATGAAGATATATGTGATTTTGAGAAGCATTTTTGCTTGGATCCTCTACCTGAACTGGACTCTAGTGACTGTAAGGGAATGTAAAGGGCTTTATTTTTCTTGACTCTACGTGGGGCGGCATCAGTGTAAATCTGTAGCTGTGATTGCATTCTGATTGCAAAGCGTTCTGTTCCTCTTTGCTGTGACCTTTCCCAACCAGGGTTTGTTATCGCCGCTGACTCCGAGCCTTTCGGATGCTCCAGAAATCTCTGGCAAGGCAGCTCTGGATCAGGAATCGGTGAGATCTGAGATCAGTACGCCCTCTTTTTTGAAACCACTGACTGAGATGACTGACTGAGATGACTGACTGATATCAATGCCGATGCGCTCACCCGTGATCCTCACCTGAGGGATCCCGTGAGGGCAAAGATTGTGGCAATCAGTTTTGAATTGATCGTTGATTTTTTACTGGATTCCTATCGGGAGAACTACTCATGAATGACGTTTTTGGCAAAGTCGTCGCACAAGCAGATTCCAAAGGTGCTTTTTTGAGCGAAGGCGAATTTGCAGCCCTGCAACAGGTGATCGCTGAAGGCAACAAGCGTTTGGATACCGTCAACCGCCTCACCAGCAATGCCTCCGCCATCGTCACCAATGCTGTCAAAGCCTTGTTTGCCGAAGAGCCTCAGTTGAACGCTCCAGGTGGCCCCGCCTACCCCAGCCGCAATGTGGCAGCCTGCATCCGCGATATGGACATCATCCTGCGCTATGTCACCTATTCGGTGGCCTCCGGCGATGCCAGCGTTCTCAACGAGCGGTGCTTGAACGGCTTGCGCGAAACCTACCAAGCTCTGGGCACCCCCGGCAGCTCTGTGGCCAACGGCATCCAAAAAATGAAAGTAGCGGCTGTGGCAGCTGTGAACGATCCCAACGGCATCACCCGTGGCGATTGCAGCGCTTTGGTCTCTGAAATCGAGACCTACTTTGATCGGGCGGCGGCGGCTGTGGCCTAAGCCCCGTTACTTACTTGGGTTCCCTTTGATTTCGTTGAAATTGATGTAATTGCGCTCATTTTTTAATCAGGAGATTCTGAGAATGCAAACCCCTATCGTTGACGCCATCGCCAATGCTGATAGCCAAGCTCGTTATTTGAGCAATGGCGAACTGCAATCGATCAATGGTCGTTTTCAGCGGGCTGCTGCCAGCATGGAAGCCGCCAAAGCTCTGACCGCCAATGCTGACAATTTAGTCCGCAACGCCACCGAAGCCGTCTATGCCAAATTCCCTTATACCACCCAAGCCGGTGGTCAGTGCCAGAACGAAGCGGGCAGAGCCAAGTGCGCCCGTGATGTGCGTCACTACCTGCGCTACGTCTCCTACTGCCTCGTGGCGGGTGGCACCGGCCCTATGGATGAGTATCAATTGGCCGGGATCCGTGAGATCAACACCGCCTTTGAACTCTCCCCCAGCTGGTTTATCGAAGCCCTGCGCCACATCAAAGCCAATCATGGCTTGAGTGGTCAAGCGGCTAACGAAGCCAACACCTACCTCGACTACGCCATCAACGCTCTCAGCTAAGCCTCACATTGGGATCCCTTTGCCCCATCAGCTGACGTTTTGAGCGGCAGAGGGGTGGAGGGATCCTCAGTCTTTAGACCTTCTTTAGACCTTCTTTAGACCTTTTTTTTGCATCTTTATCGCATTTGTTTTTGGAATAAGACGATTTTTGTAACTGTTGTCAACAATTGTTGTAAACGCTGGAGGCAAAGCCCATGACTGCTATAGCAGCGGCGGAGCGACTCGGGATCGGTGGTTTGGCCCAAACAACCCCGTCTGAGTACCGCGCAAATTTGTCGGAAGGACAACTGGATAGTCTGATCCGATCTGTCTATCGTCAGGTGTTGGGGAACGATCACATCTTGGGGGCTGATCGGGCCGAATTGCAAAGTGCTGAATCTTTACTGCGGCGGGGCAGCCTGACGGTACGGGAATTTGTGCGGCTGGTGGCCAAGTCCGAAGCCTACAAAAGACGCTTTTTTCAGGCCAATTCCCAAACGCGGGCCATTGAACTCAACTTTAAGCATTTGCTAGGCCGTGCCCCCACCGATGGCAAAGATATTGCCCGCCATTTGGATATCTATCAGAGCCAGGGCCATAGCGGCGAGATCGACAGCTACTTGGATAGCCGTGAATATCTGGAAGCCTTTGGGGAAAATACAGTTCCCTATGCCCGTGGCTTTGAGTTTCGGCGGCAGCATACCACCCAGGACTTCACCAACCTGTTTGCCCTCTACCGCGGGTATGCCAGCAATGATCGGTCTCAGGGATCCCGGCCTCGCTTGATGAGTGCTTTGGGCACCGGTATGCCTCCCGCCATCCAACAGGGATCCGCCATGACAGGGGCTCCCGCCTCTCGCCACTTAGGGCCATCCACTGGTGGATCTGATGTCATGTTCTGTATGGAGGTGACGCGGCTGCTCAATCCTGCCTCCAGCTTGGCCACCTCTAAAGTCTATCGGCGAGCCAATCAACGGCTGTTTGTCTGTGCCGATCAGTTGTCCAGCACCTTACAGCGAATTGTCAAAAGTGGGGGCAAGGTGGTCAGCGTCCGCCGCGCCTAGCCTCTGGGGGAAATCATGGCATCCCCTCCTACCTAAGCCTTGAGATCCAAAGATCTAACTTGAAAAAACCTTCGCCTAGGATTGCCTATGACTGCTATTTCTGCTGCTGCCCGTTTGGGGGTGAGTGCTATTGCTGAAGCCACTCCCCTGGAGCTGCGCGCCAATGCTTCGGAAAGTCAACTGAGTGCGGTGATCCGTGCCGTCTATCGGCAAGTGTTGGGCAATGACCACCTGTTTGGGTCTGACGCCGATGAGCTAAAAGGGGCCGAATCGCTGCTGCGCCAAGGGATCCTGACGGTGCGTGAGTTTGTGCGGAGGGTGGCCAAATCCGCCACCTATCGACACCGCTTCATGTACAACAATTCCCAAACGCGGGCGATCGAACTCAACTTTAAGCATCTGCTGGGCCGTGCCCCGACCGATACCCAAGATATCGCCCACCATCTGGATCTCTACCAGAGCAAAGGTCACAACGGCGAGATCGATTCTTACCTGGATAGTGGCGAATACCTGGAGTCATTTGGGGAAAACACGGTTCCCTATGCCCGTGGATTTGAGTATCACACGGCCTTCTCCACCCGCGATTTCACCAATCTGTTTGCTCTCTATCGGGGCTATGCCAGCAATGATCGCTCTTTGGGGATCTTGCCAAGACTGATGCAGCCTTTGGGCTTGGGATATGCCCCCCCGATCCGTCGGATCCCCACTGCTGCCCCCCAGGCGGTTTATCTGGGGCCACCGCCGGTGGGTCGTGGTGGCGAGATGTTCTGTATTGAACTGTCGAATCTCAAAAACCCCCTCTCTGCTTTGGCCACCAGCTCGCGGGTACGGCGGTCTACTCGGCAGATCTTCGTCACGGCTGATCAGTTGTCTGAAACCATGCAGCGAGAATTGCGCCAAGGGGCCAAGATCGTTGCTATTCGCAAGTCCTCCTGAGGGCTGGGCTAGTCCGGTAAAATCAGTCCGGTAAAATCAGTCTGGCAAAATCAGTCTGGCAATTTCGGGATCCCTGATGTGTGGCGAGAACATCTCTGCATACAGCTTGTTCACAGATTGACTGTGACAAGACAGGGATCTCGATCCCCTTAATCCCCCTTAAAAAGGGGAACTTTGAATCCGGTTCCCATCTTTTTGACGGAGGCTAGAGGGGATCCAAACGTGTGACACACAGTTACTGAACAAGCTGTACTGGGGATCCCATCCCTCTAAAATGAGGTGTTGTTTTCAGACGAGATTATGTACGAGTTTGATACCCAACAGAACCAGTTACTCAATGATCTGGCAGCCAAAATGGGTTTTGTCGGCCTGTTTGCCATCATCGTTGGCGGGCTAGATATTTTTTGGTCTCTTTATTGGTTGATGACCAGTACATGGCAAGCTGGTCTTGAAAATGCTGTTCAATCGGTGATGTATCTTCTAGCTGGCTTCTGGATCTACAAAGCAGCCGGAGCCTTCCGAGACATTGTTATGACAGAGGGGCATGATATCGACAGCTTAATGAAGGCGTTGCTGGAGTTTAAGCGACTATTTACCCTGTTATCTGGGCTGTTAATCATCTTTCTCCTCTTCACTATTTTCAATATTGTGATTCAATCTGTGCTCACCTTTATGCAGTAGTCAATTTTTGGTTATGTCATCACTGCCCCTCACCGCTCAGCCTCCCGAAGACCTTCTCACCCCCGCAGTCCAGATTGACAAACTGCAACAGGGGGATCCCGGAGAAAGGTACTATGCGGCTTGGTGGCTAGGGCGGATGCGGGTCAAAAGCGGGATCCCAGCTCTCATCAAGGCATTGCAGGATCAGTCCGATCGCACCGAACAAGGGGGCTATCCCCTCCGGCGCAATGCGGCGCGGGCATTGGCAAAGCTGGCAGATCCGAGCGGGATCCCGGCCTTGATCAGCTGTCTGGCCACAGAGGATGGGCAGTTGTGCGGGGCTGCGGCTCAGGCCATCAGCGAGATTGCCCTAGAGAGTCAGATGGATGGCTTAGGCCAGGATTCTCTCTGCCCAACAACACCTTTAGCCCAGGCTTCAGCAGCATTGTTGGGGTGGCTGCAAGCCCAAGATCCTCAAGATCCAGCCCTTTCTGAAACGGCACTGGAGGGGGTGATTGAGGCACTGGGATCCCTTCATGTCCAGTCTGCGGGCCCATTGATAAAGCCGTTTGTTGAGCATTCATCTGTGCGGGTACGATGTGGCAGTTGTCGGGCCTTGTTTCAGATTACGGGGGATGTGAGCTACATCAGTCAGTTGCTCCTTTATCTCCAGCACGACAACCTTCATCTGCGTCGAGGTGCGCTGCTGGACTTGGGGGCAACAGGGTATCTGCCTGCCGCTGCTGCTATGGCCCACTGTGCTGTGGAAGCCAATGTCAAACTCTTGGCTCTCAAAGCGATGATGGATGCCCATTGGAGACGGGATCCCTGCTTAACGTCTGAAGTAAGCCACGTTCTACTGCTGATCGATGGGCTGATCTGAGTGGTCTGATCTGAGTGGGGCTACCTTAACCAGCCGTCAATCTTGCACATACTCAGTGCCAGAGACCAAGGCTGCCTCAGCTTTTTGCAACTCCCGACCGAGATAAGCGGCGTGACTGAGTTGAGAGACCACCCCAACCTCGGTTTCAAACAATTGCACACATAATTCTTTGGCGGTGTGGCCCGTAAACAGGCGCTCAGCAGAACGGCTAACTTTGCCACGAGCCGGGATCACCTCTCCTGTCAGGGGATCCGTGGCCAAGCCTTGATCATTGATCACCGTCGTAAAAAATTTGGTGCAGATTAGCTGCTGTTCGCGATCGACAAAAACGATGAAATAACCAGCGGGATCCAGCTCTAGATCACGCTTTGAAAGCTGATCATCAATATGCTGAATGGCCGCTTTTAGATCGGCTGGATGAGAGGGCGTTAAAGTTGAATGAATCACAGAATTATGAGATGAGGTCATACACCAGTTGTGAACAAAATAGCCAGGGATCCCGCTGCCGTCTGCCGATCTGAGGCTGTTATTCTTCATTTTAGGCTCAAGTTAGGGATAACCGGTTGCCTATCTTGGCAGAGGGCTGATTGTTTGACATGGTTTCGCCAACAAGCCTCCGATCTCTATCAGGCTCATGCCCAATCAGGCTCATGCCCAATCAGGCTCATGCCCAATCAGGCTCATGCCCAATCGGTCAATCTCTAGGCTCCCTAGACTGTTGAGCAAATTGGATCCCGACTAAGGTTATGGATCTAGCCCTAGCTCCCAGCCTGTTAAGACCGCAAAGACCAAAAACAGGATCCCACCTACCCAAAGAACCGCCCGCTCTGAAACACGAGAGGCGATCATACGGCCACCGATCACCGCTAACGCCGTCATAATGCCATGCCCGAGGGTGGCACCCGCCATCACACTCAACCCCGGATGAGCTGCCGCTAACGAAAGGGTAGCGATTTGGGTTTTATCTCCCCACTCTGCCATCGCCGTCAGCGAAAAAGCCTCCCAGATCACAGCCCAATCTCCCCCGACTCCCGCTCCGTGGGATTCCGCTGCCTCCACCAGTTCCAAGGCTTCGTCCGCCTCTTCAATCTCCATGATCTGGGGGGACATCTGCCATGCCTGCCACAGCATCTTGAGGCCAAAACCCACAAACAGACCTGACGAAAGCAGCCGGATCCAAAACAGAGGCAGCAGGCTCAACAGCAACTGGCCGATCCCCACCGCCAAGACGCTCATCAGCACCAGCGCACTCCAACTCCCCAAAAAAACCATCCGGCGGGAGTGTCGCATCGCTAAAATAAGGGGCAAAAAAAAGGTTTTGTCACCAAATTCTGCCACAGTGACCAACAACACACTTGAGATAAAGCCCGACCACATAGGCACCTTAAAAACTGTCTCTATTCGTTTGTCTCAGCTACCCCCAGCGGTATACCGATCTTGACTCATGCCTTTCCCTGAGCAGGTTATGCCGCAGTCCAGCTCATCGAGTCCCGGCGATAATCAGAAATAGAGGAGATTAACCTTTGAGAATCAAGGCAACTTCTTTGGCAAAGTAGGTCAGAATCAAGTCGGCACCGGCCCGCTTCATGGCCAAGAGGGATTCCATCATCACCTTTTTGCCATCGATCCAGCCTTTGGCATCCGCAGCCTTGATCATGGCGTACTCGCCACTGACGTTATAGGCGGCAACCGGCAATTCGGTGGCTTCCCGTACCCGATAGATGATGTCCAGATAAGCCAGAGCAGGCTTGACCATGATCATGTCGGCCCCTTCCATCTCGTCTAGCTCCACCTCTCGAATCGCCTCACGACTATTGGCGGGATCCATCTGATAGGTCTTTTTGTCCCCAGCTTTGGGAGCGGATCCCAGCGCATCCCGGAAGGGGCCGTAGTAGGCAGAGGCATACTTGGCGGAGTAGGCCAGGATGGACACATCCGTATAGCCATGCTCGTCTAGGGCTACCCGAATGGCGTTAACTCTCCCATCCATCATGTCGGACGGAGCGACGATATCGCTGCCCGCTTCCGCTTGAGACAAGGCTTGTTTCACCAGCAGTTCAACGGTTTCATCATTGAGGATCACCCCATCTCGGACAATGCCATCGTGGCCATCGCTGTTGTAGGGATCCAGCGCCACATCAGTGATCAGGGTGATCTCAGGAATCTCGGCCTTAATTTGGCGGAGACAGGTTTGGATCAACCCCTCAGGATTGAAACATTCCGATCCCGTAGAATCTTTTTTCTCCTCCGGCACAACCGGAAAGAGGGCGATGGCCCCAATGCCCAGTTCAGCACAGGCTTGGATCTCCTTCAGCAGCCGATCAGGGGTAAAGCGAAAACAACCGGGCATCGACTCCACCTCTTCTTGATGATCGGATCCCTCCATCACAAACAAGGGGTAAATCAGATCATCCACCGTCAAACGGTTCTCTTGCACCAGGCGGCGGAGGGTAGGGGTGCGGCGCAGGCGGCGGGGACGGTAGATCAAATCTTCCAACATGGCTAAGCGGGGATCCTGTGGAGTGTGATAAGCGAGAGAACTGTGAGGGTCACAATAGACCCCATCATTTTGCCATCGACTTTTGGGGGAGTTGGATCCCCTGTTTACAACCTGTTACGGGCAGAGTCTCTGACGGGCAAACTCTTGGATCCCGGCCTGCTTTCGCTTTCATCGTAGGAATGAACCGGTTAGTGCGGGCGGGGGTCTATGGGAGGGTGCCCCAGCCATCGCTCTTGTATGCTGGCGGGGGGGCTGTGTTGAGGATGGGGAGATCGTCATGGCAAAGAGTGGATTGACAAAGCGGGTTTGGCCACTGGGATCCCTGCTGCTGGTAAGTACAGGGGTTATGTCGACTGGACTGGTACAGATCAGTGGGGCAAGGGCTCAGGTTTTGGTAGCGCAAGGCGGCCCGCCCAGTCGGCCAGCGGCCCAGCCGCCAGCGGTGGATGTCTCAGTGGCGCAAGCGGGATCCCTAACGGAGATTTTGGACTATTCGGGCACCACCCAGCCATTGCAATCGGCCACCTTGCGCTCGCGGGGGGAGGGATTGCTGCTCAACTTGACGGTGGACATCGGGGATCCCGTGCAGGAGGGCCAAGTCGTTGGGCAGTTGGACGATATCTTACTACAGGCGGATCTGAGCCAAGCTCGGGCGGAACTGGCGGCCCGTGAGTCCGATGTGATCGGAGCACGGACTCGGGTGGCTCAGGCCCAGTCTGAGGTGGAGCGGGAGCGGGTGGCACTGCAACAGGCTCAAACCGATGCCGACCGTCTAGCAGGTCTGGCCCAAGAGGGAGCCTTATCCCTTCAGGATGCCGAACAAGCCCGCACCGTGGCCCAAACCGCTGAGCAGTCTCTCCGCTCTGCCGAAAATCAGGTCAGACTGGAAGAACAAGCGGTGATCGCGGCCCAAGAGCGGGTGCTGATCCAGCAGGCGGTGATTCGACAAACCGAGGAACGCCAGTCTCAATCTGTTTTACGTGCCCCCATCAGTGGCATCGTGTTGGCACGAGTCTTCAATCCAGGGGACTTGGTGCGTCCCGGAGAGGAAATCTTGCAGGTGGGCAATTTGAGCCAGGTCAAGGTGGTGTTGCAATTGTCAGAGCTGGACTTGGGCCAAGTGCAAGCGGGGCAGCGGGTGGAAGTGCGACTGGATGCCTTTGGGGATGAGACTTTTGTAGGGCAGGTTAGCCGGATTTCTCCTGTGGCGGATGCCACCGCCCGTCTGATCCCGGTGGAGGTGTTGCTGCCCAATCCTGGTGGCCAGATTCGCAGTGGTCTGTTGGCCCGTGTGCAAATTCAGGTGGGGGAGGCGGTAACACAGATTCTTGTGCCCGAATCGGCTTTGGGCCAAAACTCAGCCGGGGATCCCGTGGTTTATGTGGCCTCGCGGCAAGAGGAGGGGGTACAAATTACGGCCCGACCTGTGACAGTGGGATCCCGGTTGGATGGACAGGTGGAGATCCTCTCCGGGTTAGAGGCAGGCGAACCCTTTGTCTCTCGCGCAGACGGACAACTAGAGGATGGCCAAACGGTGCGGCTAAGTATTTTGTCGGAGTGGCAGGGGTGACTTTTCCTAAGAACACAGTCTGCGTCTGCTTCATCCAGTCTTCTAGATAGTATACCTCTTGCACGAATCAACAAGAGGTTAAGGGCGGCAGGGTTAACTCGTAGTTATGGACGCCAGCAATGACATTCAATCTCAGTTTCAATCTCTTCCTCCGATTGCGATAGCAACTGCCAATGATCCGCCATACCTTCAAGCGTCGATGCACATGCTCCCCTCTGATGCGCCGAATCACTAGCTGCTGATTTTCTTGCTTTTGCTCCCTTGTCAGCTCTCTACCTCGTGGTTTTCGATGGGGAATCTTGCTCTTGCCATGTAGCTTCTGTATTCCTTGATAGCCTTTGTCTACCAAAACTTCTATTTGTTCTTCAATTCGTGTCTTGCTTTCCTT
>JAAUUM010000051.1 GCA_012031565.1 Synechococcaceae cyanobacterium SM2_3_2 | reverse complement strand
TGATCTTCCGGGAAAATTGGCAAGGGATCCTGAGCCAATATCAACCCTTTCGCCTCAATTGAGAACACTGGATATGACCTAAGCCATCAACCATCACGAAGGCTTGATGTCTTTTTTGGATCCAGAAATAGATGCTGAGGAGGTTAGCATCAATAACTGATCTACCCTCTAGGCCCGCAGCACCAACAGCACCCCCAACAAAATTAACCCCACCCCGACCCAACGCATCAGGGGTACCTCTTCCCCAAAAAAGACGCTTCCTGCCAACACCGTAAAAACATAACTGGTGGCAATCAGAGGCGAAGCCACGCTCAACTTGGCCCGTGAAAGCACAACAATAAACCCCAAAGCTGCCATGCCATAAATACAAAATCCCGACAGGATCATGGGTTGGGAGGCCATCGCCCACAGTTTTTGCCACAGGTTGCCCGCCTGAATCGGCCCTAGAGCAAGGGCTCCAGCTTTGAGCAACAGTTGGCCGATCACCCCTCCTAAAACAGAGGTGAACATGATCATCAAGGTGGGTCGATCCATAGGATCCTGCTGGGGTTAAAGGAGTAGGCCGGATAGGGGTCTGGATCCCCTCAAGGATCCCTGCTCAAGTGCTAAGTTTAAGACATTGACGAGCTGCTTGGCTGACAAGTTTGTTTCGAGAGGATCAGACAACCTCCGCCCCCACCCCTAGCCCCCATGACTAAGCCGGGA
Organism: Synechococcaceae cyanobacterium SM2_3_2; assembly: GCA_012031565.1. GTDB lineage: Bacteria > Cyanobacteriota > Cyanobacteriia > Thermostichales > Thermostichaceae > JAAUUM01. The sequence goes on along the minus strand of JAAUUM010000051.1, from coordinate 19,242 downwards.
TCCCCAAGTCTTGATACGAACCCATTGACCGCCAGAGCCTCTCTCAAAAGCAGGTTGCTGGAGCGGGTGGCTACAACCGATCAGGGCCGCCATGCCTCCACAGCCCAAAAAAATGACATCCTAGACCTGATCAACCAGCTAGAAGATCTCAATCCTACTCCTGCCCCTACTCAAGCGGCTGAGCTGCTCTCGGCTAACTGGCGGACGCTGTACACCACGAGCCAAGATCTTTTACGGCTAAGCCAACTGCTACCGGGCTATACGGGGGGCAACATCTACCAAGCTATCCGGGCTGACCAACAACAGGTAATCAACGTGGCTGAGATCATCAGCTCTGGATGGTTGAAACCCCTTCTGCCAGCGGGACTGGTGGCTGTGGTGGCAACGTTCACCGTAGAGTCAGAGGTGAGGGTTCAGGTCTCCTTCTCTCGATTTGTCATTGGAGCGCAAGGCCCCATGAACTATGAGATCAGCAGTTTCTTAGCGCTGCTCAACCACAAGCCTGAGTCGATCCCAGCCCTCAAAATCGATATCCCCCCCGGACGGCAGCAAGGATGGCTAGACATCACCTATCTTGACCCAGACTTGCGATTGGGGCGCGGCAGTGAGGGCAGCTTATTTGTGTTGGAAAAGGTGACATGAAATCACTATCCGGGCTAACGATAGCAAGCTGGCAATAGATGGATGGGCGGTTAGGTATGCCATTTCACCCCAGATGCGTGTGCCTCAATTAGCTGTGTTAAGCTAAACATAGTCAGAAAGTTTAGAAAACTCTGATATATCAACCTCTAGGGGGCGTAACGGCTTCGACGGGATAGGGAAGCAGGGTTTCTGATACAGGCCGGGACTGAGTTAATCCCGTTAACAACTGACTCATCACACGTTAAGTGCGAACAACATCGTTCCTTTTGCTCGTAAGCAAGCCGTCTTGGCCGCTTAATTCTAACTAAAAACTAGAATTTTCGAGCACCAACTGATGACTCCACTAAGTCAGATTGGTTAACCCCAGTGGATGCGGCTAGAGTTTTTGTGGTGGCGGAACTCTAGAATAAGACTTAGCCCCAAGGCTCTTCGTCGGGCATAACGGCGGATATCTGCTCAGGAGACATTTGAGCTAAGCCTGTGAATGAGGGATCCCCCAGTAGCTAGATCCGGACATGGGTTCGACTCCCATCGCCTCCATCTCTCAATAATTTAATTCACCAAGACAAGTTCAATTGTCAAGACTAAAGCTCTTACTTTGTAGGGGATTTTTCACATAACATCTTTATGTGACATCGCCACCCATCCTGTAGCCATTCCTATTCATAATTCACTTTTTATAATTCATAGGTGATATGACTTGAGTATCGTCTAGAAACTGCTGATGAAAGTTTTGGTCGGGTGTGGCGGTTGCCCTCAATCTTTTGACCAAGGGTCTTTTGAGTAAGGTTTGACTAACATTGTGAATGTGTTGTCCTCTCTCTTGGCAAAGTGAGTGGACTAAGGGGTCAACCACTCAAAGATAACCGTCACTCGATCCCAATTACTATCCGTTTTGATCACCTCAGCCGTAGCCTGCTCACCAGGGGGCACATCCCTCGGGGAGAAAGCCACCTGCCGAGTATCCACCTGCTCCTCGCCAAGGAAAAAATCAAATCGAGCCTGGGCGGAGAGGGTAGCCACTGTGGTGGGGTTGATGGCGGTCACTCGTAGACGGGTACCAGCTCCGACGGTTTCTTCCTCAATCTGACCCACAATCACCAGTTGACTGCTCTGGGCTGGAGCAGGTGTTGGGGTTGGAGCAACAGTAGGCACAGGGGTCGGAATCGGGATCCCTGCGGTTTCATTGGCCTGCTGAAATAGCTCCAAGACTCGACTCAACTCTGCCTGAAAGGTGAGAAAGCCCTCCCGAGATTGATTGCCCACCCGCGCCAAAATCAGTCGATCATCATCATCCAGGGGAATTTCCAAGATGCTCCCCCCCTCCAACGCCACCCGCAGAGCAGCGGCATCGCGGTTAATCAGCTTGTCTAAAAAGGGAAAAAGATTGAGTGAACAATTCCGCATGGAACCCAGAAGTTGCACCTGGGAAGTGGAAATCACATCCATCTCAACCTCTCCACAGCCTGTTCCTTCGATCTCTAGGGGCACGTTGAGGCCGCCGCGACTCGTATTGGTGACTGTAACTTCTCGCCCTTGAATCGTAGTCAACCAGCCATGCACCACCTCAATGCTGGGGCTGGTCACTTCTTCGGTAAAGTAGTCTCCTGCCTGGGCTGCCGGGATCCCCAGTCCCCCCATCAGCAGAGCACAGCAGACACTCGGGATCCGCAACGCACGGGTCAGAGCACCGATGAACAACCATGCTGGATGGCGCATACTTGTCTTGCCAATACCTATCATGCGGGATCCCTGAACTCTGGGTCGCCCACAATTCTAACCAGTAAGGGGATCCCTACTCATAAGGCTCTGCCGCAAGCTTAACTCACTGTTGAATTCTGCTCTGCTCCATTGCTTCAAGTAGGCGCAACAGAATTGCTATCCGAGTGCAGGATCTTGTTAGCTTTCAAGCCACTCATCGGTTACTGCGCGGTACTTGTTGATAAGATCATCGCGACCGCACAACCTTGGGTCAGATAGCAACTCATAAGCTCTGTTGAATACCTCACCAATTTCTTCTCTAGAGAGTTCCGCACAGAAAACCGAAAAGAAATCCTCAAGATCCACAACTGCCAAATCAAAGGAAAGTTGTCCGAAAAAGTCAATCAATTTTTCAGCGGGGTAAAGCTCTAGGTCACTACGGACATTAGATGCAAAAATAACATATTTTGATAATTTTCCTTCAGAAGCTTTCTTTCCAAAATCAGCAAGTCTATTTTTCCAATCATCTCTGACTGTCACTTCATAAGCCGCAACAAGGTCGCAATCTCTGAACTCTTCAATATCCCCTTTGGTTCCATCAGACTTGTCTGATGCATGCGGATGATGAGTCATTACTCTATGACCAAAGCGTTTGCGATGTACTTCAATAAATGCCGCCACAAGAAATTGTTGGATATGTCCTTCGGACGGAACCTTTATTAACTTTTCACAAAGGTATAGACTGCGCGCAAATGATAGATAGTTAGAAGGAAGCAGAGGAAGAGCCTGTGGCACAACCCTAGATGACTGGAGCCTCCATGCAATGTGATTCACCAACAACTTACGTTCTTGATTAGAGAGCGAATTCAAGTTTGACAAGAAAGCCGAAAATCGAATGTCTTGTGAAAGATTGAACTGCTTAACGGCTCCCTTCCAACCCAAGTTCTCGCCGAAGGCGGTGATATTGTTATGAAATGTAATATGACGAAATGTTAGTGCTACAGACAGCAGCTTATCACCGTATTTTCCTCGTACACCGGTTGGAACTGTAGTGAAATTCCAATTCTTGTCGACAAGTGAATAGGCAGCAAGAAAAGCACATGCTAGTTTAACACTGTTGGCATGATCCTTGACATGACAGTCAAAGATATTCTTTATTCTTGGGGGTGCTGGCGGGCCTAATGGCACTCCATCCGTCAATTGGTCAATAAGCCCAATCAGCAATTGAATAGCCCCTTCAACATTCTTATTTCGCAAAGTTCTCATAGGGCCAACTCGCACTGAATAGCTTGAACACCTTTTATTTCATCGAGGCAACTAATTATATCGAACTTACCATTTAGCTGAGAATAAAGCGTTCTCCCAAGAATAAAAGCGAGATCAGGAGGTACAGCATCCCCAACTTGCTTATATTGCGATGACCTTCTCCCTGCGAAATATATACCCCTTGGGAATGTTTGTATTATTGCGCATTCCTCAACACTTAAACGCCTAGCGCCGGACACCTCGCCCTCCCAAGGATTCCCCCCTGCACGAAGATGAGCATGATATTTTGGTGCAACATTCTCCGTATCTATCCAGTGAGTCTTATACCCACCGGATGAAGCAAGAATTGTGTGGCATGGCCCATTTGGGTCAATAGGGCGACCTCCCCCATTGTAGACATGTCCAGCATAAGGACTTGGCCGCAAATCAGGACGTTTAGCAAATCTCACGGGACAATTTGGAGGTTCACCCATTGGTTGATCTCCCAGAACCTCCAAGGCACCTAAATACGGTTTATTTGTACTAGTGCCATGTGACGGAGCTGGGAACCTGAGCTGAACATCTCGGGCACCCATCACTATAAGTCGCTTCCTCTTCTGAGGTACTCCATAATCTGCTGAATTCAATATCGCCCAGTTAATTTGATAGCCACACTGAGCAAGTTGAGTCAATACTGAATAAAAATATGATCGAGCCTTCTTATAAATTAGTCCAGGAACATTTTCCAAAAGAAAGGCTTCTGGCTGAACTTCTTTGAGGCACCGAATGAATTCAGGAATCATATCCCGTTCGTCACTCTTTCCCTTTCTCAGACCACCAACAGAAAAGGGCTGGCAAGGAGGCCCGCCAACGATAACATCAGCTTTCCCGCGAAATCGATCAAATGAAATCTCTCGTACATCTTCATTAAAATGGATGGCATGGTAGTCATGTGCAGAATAAGTCTCCATCGCATCCCGGTTTATTTCTACATTTGCTATCACATTGAACCCAGAGCGACGAAACCCTAAAGACAGACCTCCAGGCCCAGAAAAAAGATCAATAATATTCATTTGGATCCTCCTGAACCCAATTATCTCGCAGCGAGGTGCGTTCTAAAAGCTAACAAAGGACTCCGAATTGATCCTAGCCACAAAATCAACTGAGAAATCAACCTGCTGCCGAGCGCATTAGGTCAAGGTTCACGGTTGTTGTGGCCAGGGGCTCCCCTGAGCCATCCCAAGACACACACTGGGTAAACAATAGGGTTGACCCACGGGGGATCGAAGCCTGCAACATCGCCCCATCCTCTGGGTGGACATCCTCAGCACTCAGGCCAGAGAGGGTGATCAAGCGAAATCGTCCGCTCCAGAGCAGCAATAGAGCACAGCGCAAGGCAGAGCGGAGATCATCCGGCTTCACCAACCAGTTGCGCCCCGAAGAGGTCAGCAGTCTCCACTGAGGAGACGACAAGCAATCAGCAAAGTCAATCAGAGCACAGCGCCAGTGCTGTTGGTTTAAGTCCGCCACCACCGTGAGCAGTGTGTCCTGTTGCTGACGCGGGGAGGTACTCAACCAGTCACACATCTCGCCCCGAGGCAGGCCATCCTTGGCTTGTGAGAAATAAAGGTCTAGCTCAATTTCGGTGTACTGAGGTTCGAGGAAGCGTCCAGTCATAGCCTGTTTTAAGGCCAAATTGGTGGAGGGCCGAGGCTGCATAACCGCAGGGGATCCCTGGCGACGTGACCAAAACCCCAAAAAACCAGGCTTTGGCGAGAGGATCGGGGGTGACGGTGGGGGCTGTTGTGGAGACAAGTCGCCATTCCTCGTGCTTGAAGTCCTATCCTAGCGATCTTAGCGGCATCCTCTGGCTCTGAGCAGGGGGATCTCGCCCCGTTTTATGCGCCTCAAGAGTTGGCAACTCGCCCAAAAATACTCAAGAATGAGCCCCTATCAGTGGTCTCAATGATCACAATTCTTTGGTTTCACGGAAAGATTTTGGTAGAAAAAAATAGTCTCCTCTCCTCCTTTTTACCCAGCACTTTGGGAGAGCCGCTTACCCTCGGTACCTCCTAAGAGTTGGTCAGCTTGGGGCAAAATTTGCAGGATTTGGTCACGGTTGGGGCTGTGTTGCAGGGCTGTCTTTAAGGCTGAGACAGATTTCTGATCAGCTTTTTGTCCCGGAAACCAGTGACCGCCATTTCCAAGCAGGCTATAGCGTTCTCTAGAAAACTCCACCATATCAAAGGCAGCAGCCAGATGGTAAAGGCGCAGGATCATAGAGATATTGACGTTGCCTGGAGTGGCATCATAGGTCGGCAGACCTTCCTGCCAAGTCTTGGCATACGGTTCTCCCAACGTATCGACCAGGGCTTGCTCCAGGCGGGCCAAGATCGGAGGCAAGAGTCTATCGGCCTGATCAAGCAGGGGCAACACCTTGAGATGTTCATCAAAATCGCTGGGGCGGGCGGCTCCTAAACTGAGGGTATGAACCTGCGGTTGAGAGAGGCAAAATAGATCATTGAAGACCATGGGACTCAGGGGTTCACAAAGCCGCACCAGCTTGGCGGGGGGATCATAGAGCCTGCCCCCTTTATCGGAAGGACTGATGATAAACACCCCCATATCCTGGGCCTGGGCTGCTGCAATGGCAGGCCAATTGCTTTGATTGATGTAATACCAATGCAGGTTGACATAATCAAACCGTCCGGTATTGATAGCAGCCACGATGACATCGGTCGGCCCATGGGTAGAAAATCCCACATGGCGGACTCGCCCCTGTTGGATCCATTCCTGCACCCGATCCAGACAGCCGCCCGGTTTGACACAATCCTCAATTTGCTCCCAGGTGTTGATGCCGTGGATCCCGAGCAGATCCACATAGTCGAGATTGAGATAGCCCATCGACCGTTGGAACAACTCAACAAACTGGTCTGGCTCAGAGCGAGGCCCAATTTTGGTTTGGACAATCAGCTGTTCACGAGCTAGACGAGGGAGGATCCGCCCCAGTTGCATCTCGGAGGTGCCATAACCCCGGGCGGTCTCAATGTGATTGATCCCAACCTCAAGGGCACGGCAGATGGTGGCCTCTAGGTTTTGTTGGTTATCCACCGAAATCGCTTCCCAGGGTTGATCTTGCCATTTGTGTTGATAGCGCATTCCACCGCAACTAAAAACGGGCATGGATAGCTCGGTACGACCAAAGCGGCGGTATTCCATGAGGGAACCATTCCTGGGGGCAACAGACGGGACAAGGCTAAGGAAACGGGGAGATCCTGATAGATCTGGTATCTCAGATCACTTAGATCTAGATCTGATTGGGAAGATGGGTTGCTTCTTCTGCTTCGGCTTGGTTTTGGTACTCCGGCAATAGCTCTCGCTGTAGCACTGTGCCCAACTCCGCCTCTATCCCAGCTGTTGCAAGGGTGCAACTGGATCCCTCTCCATTAAGCACCGTCTCGTGGATTTGCCCATCGGTTCCGATGCGGTATTCAATCTTTTGATAGCTAGACATCGATCAATCCTGGGGTGGTCACAATGCTTCTTATTTTAGAATGCCTACACACCAGGGATCCTTCTGGGGGTAGAACCAACGGTGCGACTGGATCCCGATAATGAGCCCCAGCCTGATGCTGTCTTAATGGTTCCAGGTCAGCAGGCCAGCATTAGTGAGGATGATTACATCGAGGGCACTCCAGAATTGGTGGTGGAAGTGGCCGCTAGCAGCGTCTCTCTCGACCTGCACGACAAAAAACGAGCCTATCGCCGCAACGGGGTACAAGAGTATATCGTCTGGCGCACTTTAGAAGGTCAGGTGGATTGGTTCCGACTGGAGGCAGATGACTATGTGCCCCAAGTACCCGATGCAGACGGGATCCTGAGGAGCACTGTCTTTCCCGGCCTGTGGTTATCGGTGCCTGCCCTGGTATCGGGGGACTTAGCCCTGGTGCTCTCCGTCCTACAGCAGGGAATACAAACGCCAGAGCATCAAGCTTTTCTAGACAAGCTGAGCCGACTAGCCCTGCAAGAATAGACCGGAAATAAACCAAGAAAAGCCTGCCCAAGCGTTCAGTGCATTGGCCCGATTAAACGGTCTGTAACACTAAAGGAGTGAGTTCAGGGGTCAGCCGTTGTGACAAAGCGGCCTCGATCAGGCCCAAAAAGAGCGGATGGGGCTGATTGGGACGAGAGCGAAATTCAGGGTGAAACTGTGTGGCAATGAAGTAGGGATGAGCTGGATATTCGATGATCTCCACCAAGCGATTATCGGGGGAGGTGCCACTCACCACAAAACCTGAGTCTACAAATTGGCTGCGGTAGGCGTTGTTGAACTCATAGCGGTGGCGATGGCGCTCGTAGATCACGGTTTCGTCATAGAGTCGCGCCGCCAATGTGTCCGGCTGGATCCGACAGGGGTAAAGCCCCAGCCGCATTGTGCCCCCCAAGTCCTCCACATCTTGCTGCTCGGGCAAGAGGCTGATCACAGGATTATCGGTATCGGGGTTAAATTCCGAGCTATCGGCATTGCTCAGATGGGCCAAATGACGGCCCCACTCGATCACCGCACATTGCATCCCCAAACACAGCCCTAAGAACGGGATCCCTTGTTGGCGAACATAGTCGACTGCGGCGATTTTGCCTTCGATGCCCCTGATGCCGAACCCCCCGGGCACCACCACCCCATTTACTCCTTTGAGCAACCCCTCAGCCCCCTGGATTTCCATCTCTTCGGCAGAGACCCAACGCAGATGCACCTGACTGTTGAGGGCTAGACCGGCATGGCGCAGCGCTTCCGCCACCGACAGATAGGCATCCGTCAGGCGGATATATTTGCCCACGATGGCGATCTCCACCTGATGTTGGGGATGGTGCAGCCGATCCACGAGGGTCTCCCACTGCTGGAGCTGGGGATCCCGTTCTTCCATCCCCAATAGCTGCATCACTTGCTGAGCCAGCCCCTCCTGCTCCAGCACCAAAGGCACATCATAGATGCTGGGGGCATCCAGAGCCTGCACCACACATTCTTCTGGCACATCACAAAATTCGGAGATTTTGCTTTTGAGTCCTGGTGGCAACGGCTGCTCACAGCGACAGACCAACATGTCCGGCTGGATGCCGATGGAACGGAGCTCTTTGACAGAGTGTTGGGTGGGCTTGGTTTTCATCTCCCCCGCCGCCTTGATCAGGGGCACCAATGTCACATGGATGTAGAGGGCATTGCCTCGGCCTACATCTTTGCGAAACTGGCGGATCGCCTCCATAAAGGGCAGGGATTCAATATCCCCGACGGTACCGCCCACCTCCACCAGCACCACATCGGGGTGAGTATCGCGGGCAACCCTGTGGATCCGTTCTTTAATTTCGTTGGTGATATGGGGGATAACCTGCACGGTGCCCCCTTCATAGTCCCCCCGCCGCTCTTTGTGGATCACCGCCTGATAGATGCTGCCGGTGGTGACATTGTTGAGCTTCGACATATTGGTGTCGGTAAATCGCTCATAGTGCCCCAAATCCAAATCGGTCTCGGCCCCGTCATCGGTGACGAAGACTTCCCCATGCTGGTAGGGACTCATGGTGCCGGGATCCACGTTGATATAGGGATCCAACTTGACGATGGAAACCGAATAGTTGCGAGACTTGAGCAATCGGCCCAGACTAGCGGCGACGATCCCTTTGCCGATACTGGAGACCACGCCCCCGGTGACAAACACAAACTTGGTCATGGCTCCTCTCAGATCCCAATACAGCTCATCAAAATCAACCCCCAACAATTGTGGCATTCTCCCATCACCAGATTCTTTAATGTGAGGGTGAGGAGAAGGGGCCTATGCAATGCTAGGGCCGCTGGATAATTGTCTCCATCATTCGCTTTTTGCCCTGGGGGTTGACCCCCACTAGCCGCACATACTCGCCCCTAAACTCGCTGAGACACGTCTGTACCGCGTTCGTTGCCTCGGCGGGATCCCTCAGATGGCCCAGGCCGCAGCTTTTCCAGGAGTTCATCTTGTAGCGGCGCTTATCGACATGCTCGATCCCCACTTCGTAGCCCTGGCTCAAGATCTGCTGAATCTGCCGCTGGATGGTGGGATCCAATCCTAGGGGTGAAGCTGGGCTGGGGGGGCGAGATGGGTCAGTGTGGGCCAAGTGAGGGAGGTTGCCATTGGGCTGTTGATGAAGCTGGCTCTGCGATGACAGGGATCCCTGTGAGGGTACAGAGGGTGCCGCCATCGACTTCAGCCCCAGATAGTCTTCAGACAGCCGCAGATTTTGCACCTGCTGGGACTGCGCTTGGATTTGGTAGCCAATGTCGATCAAATGCTGGAGATGAACGTGGGGGGGATGAAAAGCAGTCTGACCACCCTTCTTCTTGACCAGATGATCTGAGATCTTTTCGATGCCAATTGATTGAACCATTTGTAAGATCTGCTCATCATAGAGTCGGGCACGAATGGCTCCAAAAAAGTCAATCGATTGTTGGGGAAAGGTATCCACTAATCTCTCAATATCTTGGTTCGATAACTGATCTGTTTCAAAGATGCCCTTGACAATGCCAATGCGATCATCACGGGTGGGATCCCAGAAGTATTTGGCCATCCGACCATCTCGGATTAGCGGTGCATAGAGGGTTGAGAGATCATTGCCCGTGACGATGATCGGCACCCGTCGTAGGGGCTCGGGATCATAGCTACCCGGTAGCTGCACATTGGTGGGATTGTCGGCGATATTCATCAGGGTGACATTCACCAACTGCGTGTTGACGGTGTACTGGGTCATGGCATTCATCCGGCCTGCCCCAGCATCGATGTCGTTGATCATCAACACACACATCTGGCCATTTTTGCGAATGTGATCGGAGGCTTCCCGATAGCGAAACCGCACCATCCGCGAGGAATCCCCGGCATCAGGGCTTTCTAATTCGCCACCCGAGATATGAATCACATGGATTTTCATCCGTTCAAAGATCAGATCGCACTGAAACGACTTGCCCTCCCCTTTGCGACCGTGGATCCCCAGCAGCAGTGGCACCCGCACATTGGGCAAATCTAGATAGTTTTTGGTGATGTGGAGGGTAACGGCATTGAGAAAAGAGGGGGCAATGTAAAAACTCATAAAAATCTCATAGAATATCAAAGCAAGATTGAAATTAGTAAATCGGCTGAGTATAAAATCAGCTATGAAGCAGAGGTCTCAAGCGTTAAAACCGGTGCAATCTTACTCAGCTTGAGAAAACTATTGTTCTCGACAAAATTCTGAATTGTCCATTCGTTCTTGAATAAGATAATGGGACGACCCTGACTATCTTTGGCGATCATGGCATTGAACAAACTGGAGATATCATCCAGATCGGCCCAACTGTTTTCTACCCAGCGGGCCAGGGTATAGGGCAACATATCCAGACGAGTTTCGACGTTATATTCACTCTCCAGTCGATATTGCACCACCTCAAATTGCAACTGTCCCACCGCCGCCACAATGGGATCCCGTTTGGAGTCATCCGCCGAGTACATGATCTGCACCGCCCCTTCTTCTTGCAACTCTGAAACCCCTTTCTGGAATTGCTTAAACTTAGAGGGATTAGGGTTTTTGAGATAGGCAAATAACTCTGGCGAAAAACTCGGGATCCCTGGATAGAGCAGCTTGGATCCCGTGTAGATGGTATCGCCAATGGTGAACAGGCCGGGATTGTTGAGGCCGATCACATCGCCCGCATAGGCTTCTTCGATGGACTCGCGATCTTGGGCAAACAGCTTTTGCGGATAGGACAGCCGCACGGTGCGATTGAGGCGGGCATGATTGACCGTCATATCTTTTTCAAACTTGCCAGAGCAGATGCGGACAAAAGCGATTCGATCCCGATGTTTGGGATCCATGTTGGCTTGGAGCTTAAATACAAAGCCTGTAAAGTCAGGGTGAGTCGGAAGAATCGTCCCCAACGTGCTCTCATGGGGGGCTGGGGGCAAGGCTAGGTGCAAAAAGGAATTGAGAAAAAGCTCCACCCCAAAATTGGTCATGGCGCTGCCAAAAAAGACCGGCGTTTGCTGGCCCGCATGAACCTGATCGAGATCTAGTGTGGGCATCAACCCCTCAATCAGCTCCAATTCCTGATCAAATTGAGCCAAGACTTCTGCCTCAACCAGTTCTCTGAGGCGGGGATCCTCCAGCTCCATGATCAAGTCCTTGACACGGGTTTTGCCCCCGATCACCCGTTCAAACAGATGGACTTTTTGGGACGCCCGATCATAAACCCCGGCAAAGCGATCCCCGGATCCAATCGGCCACACCATCGGGTAGGGCTTGAGGCCCAATTCGCTCTCCAGTTCATCCATCAAATCCAGCGGCTCGCGGGTGGGGCGATCCATTTTGTTGATGAAGGTAAAGATGGGCAATGACCGCATCTGGCAGACTTCAAACAATTTGCGGGTCTGGGTTTCCAGTCCTTTCCCCGCATCCTCTAACATCACCGCATTGTCAGCCGCCGCCAATGTCCGATAGGTGTCTTCACTAAAGTCTTGGTGTCCCGGCGTATCCAGCAGATTGAGGCGAATGTTTTGGTAGTCAAACTGCAACACCGTCGAGGTAATCGAGATGCCCCGCTGTTTCTCCAATTCCATCCAGTCGGAGGTGACTTTTTTTTGGGCCCGCCGAGCTTTGACCGCCCCAGCTTCCTGAATTGCCCCTCCATACAGCAACAGCTTTTCGGTCAGGGTGGTTTTACCGGCATCGGGGTGCGAAATGATGGCGAATGTTCGCCGCTGCTGGGCAGCTTGGATCAGGTCTAATGACTCCGACATGAGGGATCCTAATGAGGTGCAAGCAAAGGGGCCAGGAACAGGGGCAATGAAGGGTATTGGGATCCCTAAGGCTCTGGACTCTCAGCGTGTTGAGGGGGCTGATGGGTCAAGGGTACAGCTCCGGCCTGATATCTCAGCCAACATCCAGCGTGCTGGCCGGCGCATGGGGGATAACCCTGAAGATCGGCAACTACACTCATACTATGACGATAGCAGAGCCCATACCTGAGCGTAGGCCCGTCAGTGGCGAGTCAGGTCAAACCGGCCCTAGATAAGCCCTAGATAATCTGAAAAGACCTTCTCAATGGGATCCCGTCATCAGCCCGTATTACGCATCCCCGCCGCAATGCCGTTGATGGTCAACATGGCTCCCCGCAATAGTTCAGCTCGGCTGTAGCGCGATCGCCCCCTGGCTTCCCGATGTTCCCGTAACCGCTTGAGCAGCGACACCTGAATAAAGCCCAACGGCACAATGGCCGCATTCCGCAGCTTCACCGACCGCTGCAGGTGAGGATCGTTGTCCAACAGCTGATCATGCTCGGCAATCTGCAACACCAGCTCACGGGTGCGATACATTTCCTCTGCAATTAGCTCAAACAGTTCCTCCGCCCGCCCTAAGCGTTCTGGCGACGACAGCTCCCGCACGTAGTGACGGGCAATTTGCAGATCCACTTTGGCCAGCGTCATCTCCACTTTAGAGATCACCATCCGAAAGAAGGGCCACTCTCGATAGAAAAACCGCAGCAGTTTGAGGTTATTCTCGGGCATTTCTGCCACAAACGACTGCAACGCCGTGCCCACCCCATACCAAGCGGGCAACAAAAAGCGGCTCTGGGTCCAACTAAACACCCACGGAATCGCCCGCAGCCCCGACAACTCCTTTTTGCCGCCGCCACGACGAGCAGGACGAGAGCTGATCTGCAACTGGCTGATCTCCTCAATCGGGGTGACCTCGTGGAAAAACTCTAGAAAGCCCTCCTGCTCATAGACCAGATCCCGATAGGCAGAACGCGCCCGCGTGGCCAAATCCTCCATTAGCCTCGACCAGTCGTGATAGTCCGCCGGATAGGTATGCAACAAACTGGCCTGAATCACCGCACTGGTGACGGTCTCAAGATTGTAGATGGCCAAATCCTGAAGGGAATACTTGGAGGCCAGAACCTCCCCTTGTTCGGTGATCTTGATCCGGCCCCCCACACTGCGACCTGGTTGGGCCAGCACCGCATCATAGGCAGGGCCACCGCCGCGACCGACCGATCCGCCTCGGCCATGAAAGATCTGCAACTGAACGCCATACTTTTCCACCACCTGTTGCAGCTCTTGCTGGGCCTTGTAGATCTCCCAATTGCTGCTCAAAAAACCAGAGTCTTTGTTGCTATCTGAGTAGCCCAGCATCACCTCCTGAAGATCGCCGCGATGGGCCAGATAAGCCCGATAGGAGGGCAATTCCAGCATGGCGGTCAGCACTTCTGGAGCGCGCTTCAAGTCCTCGACCGTCTCAAACAAGGGCACCACATTCAAGGCTCCGGTGCCGCTGACGGGATCGTAAAGTCCCACCTCTTTGGCCAACAGCAACACCTCCAATAGGTCGCTGACATCGCGGCTCATGCTGATGATGTAGGTCTGACAAATCTGGGATCCAAACTCCCGTTGCAGGCGGCGGATCACCTGAAAGGTGGCGATCAGCTCCAATGTCGTCTCAGCTAGGGGCACCTCTGGCGGCAAAAAGGGCCGACGAGTCTGCAATTCTCTCAGCAAAAACGCCACCTTGGCAGGTTCATCCATCTCGCTGTAGGGCCGGGGCAGCAATCGCAGATACTCAAAAATCTCCGTTAAGCCCGCCTCGTGATAGCCACTATCCTGCCGGACATCCAGGTGAGCGAGGTGAAAGCCAAAGACTTGAACCTGAGCAATCAGGTGTTTGAGCTGGCGGCAGGGCAAATTGCTAGCCTTCAAACTCTGCTGAATCAGGGTCAGATCCGCTAAAAAGCCCTCCACTGTGGCATAGGCTTGGGGCATCTCCAGCGATTGAGGCTGAGTCTCCAATCGGGCCAGCCGTTGATTGCGTTCGCGGGTCAGCTCTAGCTTGCGCTGGATATATTTCAGCTTGAGGCGATAGGGTTCTTGCCGATAGACCAAGGAAAATTCGTCATAAAGATCTGGAAACAAACGCTGATCTTCCTCTAGCGCATCCAGCAAGGGTGTATCCACATCTCCCCAATGCAGGGAGACACTGAGGGTTTTACCCAACGTTTTGACCGACTCGATATACTTGTTGAGCACCAAGTTGCGCTGATACAGAGCCGTCTGCCAAGTCACCTCTGAAGTGACGGAAGGGTTGCCATCCCGGTCAGCCCCCACCCAGGATCCAAATCCACAAAAATCGGCTGGCGGCAGCTCCATATCCAAGTAAGTCCCTTGCATGGCTCGGGCAAACTGCTCTTGCAGCAGGGGAATGGCATCAAACAGGACTTCTTCAAAGTAATGCAGCGTGTAGTCCACCTCATTCAAGACGGTGGGTTTGACTTGGTGCAGCTCGTCGGTACGCCACCAGAGCAAGATCTCCTCCGCCAATTCTTGCCGAATCACTGGCATCCGAGCCTGTTCCACATGCTGAGACCAATCCAGCTGGCTCAGCAAATTAGAGAGGGTGCGCTGCTTTTCCCGAATTGTATGGCGGACAATCTCGGTGGGATGGGCGGTAAAGACCATGCGGATTCGGAGCTGTGCCAACAGCCGCCGCAACAGACCGGGGGGCACCCCCTGCGCTTTGAGATAAGGGAACAGCCGTTCCAATCTTTCGTAGGCTCGGGCGGATTTGGGCTGACGGTTGACCACCGCTTGATCTGCCTCATTGGCCCGCTCATAATGCTGTTCGACGATATTGATCAGCTGAAAGAATAACGCAAAGCCCCGGGCTGCCTGAATCGATTCCTCTAGGCCGAGATGCTCGACGATCTGCAACATTTCTGCCGAAGGTTGCTCGGGAGCCTGTCCTTCAGGGGAGGTGGAACGTAGCAGCCGCAACAGATTGACCAACCGTTGCCCACACTCTCGCTCTAAGACTTCTTCCCAGAGATCCTCCACCAATTGCAGCCGTTGGCTCAAGACTGAGTTGGGACGCAGCCCCAGGGTGACATGACCACTGATGCCTAACTCCTCCTCCTCGTCTGGATTGGGGTAAAGCTGTGCTGCCCCCGCCAAGGGTGGATGGGTCGTGTCCGGCTGGATAAGCGGTGGCTCAGGAAGGCTGGGATCCCCCAGTTGACCGTGGGACTCCTGGAGGGTGTTCAGCTCTTTCGGGACCAAATCATCAACCAATTCATCCGTTGTTAGCTCTAGAGAACTCCAACTGGGTGCGGTGGACATGCGCGCACGCTCCGGCATTGCTTTTCCACCCCATATTAGAGCCTGTTTCTGCTGTGGTCAGATGTAACTCTTGACACGGACTTCAGTCAGATTCTGTGGCAGACCTAAAATATCAAGCTTGGCATCCCTTTGGCAGATCGACTGACCCTTGGGCTGGAATGGCTAGAAGCCCGGTCTCGACAGTAACTCGACTGTGAATTGAGAGCCTATGACCTGGGGAACTTCAGCAAAAGTCGAGGGATTTCGGAAACTAGCCTATTGCGCCAAGCTGGGATCCCAGATGTGAGCAATTCGTAGCTTTGGGCACACTCTTTTGGTATCTCAACGGGGAGTGTAGAGTAATGGACAGATGGCATGCTCTTGTCACACCACCTGTTTGAACGTTCTGGATCCCCGACACTATGCGTATCCTCGCTTTGCGCGTTCTCAATGGCCCCAACTTTTGGAGTATCCGCCGTCAAAACCTTATTCAGATGCGCCTTGATCTGGAGGACTTGGCTGATCGGCCCACCAATGAAATTGCTGGATTTCGGGATCGGCTGGAGACCTTGATGCCGGGACTGTGGGAACATCAGTGCTCTCGCAACTGCTATGGGGGCTTTTTGCAGCGGGTGGAGGAGGGCACTTGGATGGGCCATGTGATCGAGCATGTGGCGATTGAGATGCAATCCTTGGCGGGCATGCCCGTCGATTTTGGCCGGACTCGAGAGACCTCCACACCAGGGGTCTACAATGTCGTTTTCGAGTATCAAGAGGCCGAAGCCGGTCGCTATGCCGCCAAAGCTGCCGTCTATCTCTGCCAATCTCTGATCAACGGCGACTCCTATCAGCGTGATCTGGAGTTGGATATCCAGGATCTGCGAGAGATTCGGGAGGATGTTCGGCTTGGCCCCAGCACCCAATCGCTGGTGGATGAGGCAGGCTTGCGCGGGATCCCGCATATTCGGCTCAATGGCGACTCTTTGGTGCAGCTGGGCTACGGCGTCTACCAAAAACGAGTAGAGGCCACCACCACAGAACACACCAATATCATCGCCACCGATATCGCCTGCAACAAACGGGTCACCAAAGAGATGTTGGGGGACATGGGGATCCCTGTGCCCAGAGGCTTTGTGGTGCGGCGACTGGATGACTTGGCGGGCGTCATTGAGGATGTGGGCGGCTATCCGGTGGTGGTCAAGCCCCTCAATGCCAATCACGGTAAGGGCATCACCGTCAATGTCAACGATCTGAAGACAGCAGAGGCGGCCTATGATGCGGCCAAAGAGCACTCTGATTCCGTCTTGCTGGAAAAATATGTGGTGGGGGATGACTATCGCCTGCTGGTGATCAACAACAAGCTGCAAGCAGTGGCCAAGCGCGTTCCCGCCCGTGTGATAGGCAATGGCCGCGCCACCATCCAAGAGCTGATCGAGGAGGTCAATAAGGATCCCCGTCGAGGCTATGGGCACGAAAATGTCCTGACCCAGATCTTGGTGGATGACATGACGCGGCGGCTACTGGAAAATCAGGGGTTTACCTTGGATACCGTGTTGGAGCTGGGCCAAGCCTGCCCGCTCAAATCCACCGCCAACCTCAGCACCGGCGGCAGTGCGGTGGACTGTACCGACATCATCCATCCCTACAACATCTTTATTGCCGAACGAGCAGCCCGCATTGTCGGCCTTGATGTGGCGGGCATCGACTTGATTTGCCCCGATATCACCGTGCCGGTCAGCGAGAATGGCGGCGCGATTGTGGAGGTCAATGCCTCACCGGGACTGCGGATGCACCTAGCCCCCAGCGAAGGGATCCCCCGCAATGTGGCCGAGCCGATCATCGATATGCTGTTCCCCCCCGGAGCCCAGACCCGGATCCCAATCATCGGCATCACCGGCACCAACGGCAAAACCACCACCACCCGTCTGACCGCCCACATTCTCAAGGGGGTGGGTAAACAAGTAGGCTTCACCACCACCGATGGGGTCTATATCCAAAATCACCAGATCGCCAAGGGGGATATGACCGGCCCCTACAGCGCCCAACTGGTATTGCGGGATCCCACGGTTGAGGTGGCCATTCTGGAAACAGCCCGAGGCGGCATTTTGCGGGCGGGCTTGGGCTTTACGGAGTGCGATATTGGGGTCGTGCTGAATATCACCTCCGATCACTTGGGACTGGGGGACATCGACACCCTCGACGATATGGCCCGCGTCAAAGCTGTGTTGGTGGAGGCGGTGCATGAAAAGGGCTATGCCGTTCTGAATGCCGATGATCGGTTGGTGGCCGAGATGGCCCGCAATGTCAAAGCCACCGTGGCCTATTTCAGCATGGATCCCAGTAATCCTGTGGTGCAGCACCATATCGCCAGTGGCGGCACAGCGGCGGTCTACGAAGAGGGCTATATCTCGATTTTGAAGCGGGGCTGGAAACTACGGATTGAGAAGGTAACCAATATCCCGCTCACCCTGTCGGGCAAAGCCAGCTTCATGATCCAGAACGCCTTAGCGGCCACGTTAGCCACGTTCCTGCATGGGGTCTCCATCGACGACATTCGGGTGGCGTTGGGCACCTTCACCAGCTCAGTCGCCCAAACCCCTGGTCGCCTCAACCTGTTTGAGGTGGGATCCTTTCAGGTGTTGGTGGACTATGCCCACAATGCGGCGGGCTATGAAGCCATCTTGACCACGTTGGAGCGGTGGGATTGCCGGGAAAAGATCGGCGTGATCGGTGGCCCTGGGGATCGCCGCGATCAAGACCTGCGGGAGTTGGGCATTCTGGGGGCGCGGATGTTTGATCGGGCCATTGTCAAAGAAGATGATGATCGGCGGGGTCGGGAATCAGGCGAAGTGGCTCAGATCATCAAGGGGGGCTGGGAGGCTGAACATGGCGGCGACTTGCAGATCCTCTTGGCAGAGACTAGCGCCATCGAAACCGCCCTTTCTCAAGCTCAGTCGGGGGATCTGGTGGTGATCTTTCCTGCCGAAGTGCGCCGCACCATCGATATCATCGCCCGCTTCCAAGAGCAGCTCAACCCCCAGAAGCCCAACTATATGGGATCCACCTATGGGGCGGGGCCGGATGGCTTTAGCAATGGCCGCAGCAGCGATCGCACCCCTGGATTCGATCAAGAGAAGCCCCCTGCCGATGGGATTACCTCAGAGAGCTTTGCCACCGAGCCTGTGGAAATTGGGAATGGCGCGGTTAACGGTAGCCATGCTGCTGAATCGGTGCCGGGATCCCCACAAGAGACGGAAATGAGCGAGATTGGGTAAGGAAATGGCACCACTCGGATCATGGGTTAAAGCAGAACGATGGCACCAGCACGGCTGCAAAAGTGATGGCCCATCTGGGGGTGGCCTCGCGGCGGCACTGCGAAGATCTGATCCGGGCGGGGCGGGTACACGGTCAACGATCAGGTGGTGGGGCGTGGGATCCTTGGTGGATCCGTGAGGTGGATCAGATCCGGCTGGATGGTCAACCTCGTTTCCCCACTTCTCGTCGGCTCAGGATC
>JAAUUM010000287.1 GCA_012031565.1 Synechococcaceae cyanobacterium SM2_3_2 | reverse complement strand
CAGGGCCAAATTAGCCAAGCTGGTGTTGTACCGTTCGGCAATGGGCTTGAGCTGCTCCAGAGCATCCAGCGCCTTGGCAAAGGTTTTCTCCTCAAAAAGACGGTTTTGGCGCGATGATCCCCCTCCGCAAAGCGGTGATTGGGGCCAAATTTGCCGGTTAACAGCCCTTGGGCCAAAGGTGAGTAGGCCAAAATCGTGATGTTGTGCTCCACACAATAGGGCATCAGGTCTTGCTCCACCCACCGCCAAAACAATGAATAGGGGGGTTGCAAGCTGTCGATGCGGCCATACTGTGCGGCCTCTTGCAGTTGAGCCAACGAAAAATTAGACACCCCCATCGACCGAATCTTGCCCTGTTCCTTCAGATCATTGAGGGCTTGCATCGTCTCCGCGATGGGCACCACATCGCTATTCCAGGTGCCTGAAGGCCAGTGGATCTGGTAGAGATCGATGCGATCGGTCTTGAGATTTTGGAGGGATCCCTCACAGGCCGCGATCACCTGATCATATTTGAGGTGGTTGGAAAAAACCTTACTGGCATAGACCACTTGATCCCGCACCTCTGACAGAGCTTGAGCGACAATACGCTCTGAGTAGCCATCTCCATAGATCTCAGCGGTATCCACCGTGGTGATCCCAGCCGCCACCCCCGCCCGCAGCGCTTCAATAGTCTGGGCATCCTCAATATCTGTCCAGCCCCGTCTGCCGGCCTGCCAAGTGCCCATCAAAATAGGGGTGATGCGAATGTCGCTGTTGCCGAGGGGGCGTGTGTCCATACCATTATCCTTAGTAGCAATTGGAGTAGCAATGAGATTTTGGGGCAATGGGTGAGCGAATTTAGAGGGATAAAACCGAGCTGCGACACCGTATCACAGTTCAACTGCAACAGTCATCTTGACATCACCCCCACAGCACCTGTTTCACCACATCCCAGCGGGTACACTTCCAACCATCCACATGGGATCCAATCAACCCTTGGGCATTCAGCTCCATCACCGTCCAGCCATCAATGCGGGGGCGAGGATGCCAGGGCAAGGGCACTGTCCAACTGAGAGTCCACTGACTCAAAAGGGTGGTTGTCGATTGGGGCCGGATCTCATGTAGGTCCAGTTTCATGCCCGGTAGCCACTGTTGCAGGAATCCAATCATCTCTTGATAGCGGCGGATGCCCTGAAATTGATTGAGGGGATCCTTAAAGTAAACATCGGCAGCATAGAGAGCATAAGTCTGCGCTTGGGGAAAGCGAGCATAGTCCTGCTTGAGTGTCTCAATTACATCATCGATACGCTGGGGATCCATTTCATGCTCCAAACCCACTTTCCTTAGGCTAGCCAAGATTGTTTCCAGAAACCCCACCGGATAGGCTGAGTCCATAACGATCATTCCATCAGTCGGCTGTGCCCTTAGACAAATGCCTATGCAAATTTCCATCTCATTGGCGAAGTAGACACGATGATGACACAGTTCTGCTGTGGCAGTTTGGCAAGATCTAGACACGTTTTAGGATCCTCATAACTCTTCAGCTAAATAATTCTCCAGAGGTCCTCAATTCTCTGGGCAGAAGTTGCAGAGAGGGGTGACCATGCCCGCTTAGCCGTTGGGGAACCACCAATCATCCAATTATTCAGACTGGGATCCCTTCCTACGGGCCACCAGTAAGCTCCAACGCGGTTCATCTCAGCGTGACCTATTGACTTTGACTGGCCGCAGATACCGACTTCCTGCCACGGGATCCCTATTTTTTGTCCCTGCTGAGGATGTAAGGTGATTAATGAGCTTTCATGAACAGGCTCACCGTCGTGTTGATATTGCCTTGGTGAGGACGCCGTGAACCTTGAAGAACTGGAAGAACTGATGCAGAAGGCCATCCAGGCCGCCCAGCGCTCGTTTAATACCATCCGCACCGGACGAGCTAGCACCAGCCTCTTGGATCGGATCCAGGTGGAGTATTATGGCGTGCCCACTGGTTTGAAGTCTCTGGCCTCTATCTCCACCCCAGACTCCAGCACCATCACGATCCAGCCTTTTGACAAGTCCACCATGGCCAGCATCGAGCGAGCCATCTCCATGTCAGATTTGGGTCTTAATCCCAGCAATGACGGTAAGGTGATTCGCCTCAATATCCCCCCTCTGACCGAAGAGCGGCGCAAAGAGTTGATCAAATCGGTGGGCAAATTGGCCGAAGAAGGCCGGGTCTCCATTCGCAACATCCGTCGTGATGGCATTGAGAATGTGCGGAAACTGGAGAAAGCGTCTGACATCTCGGAAGATGAATCCGGCGACTTGCAAGATCAAATCCAGAAGATGACCGACCGCTACACCAAAAAGATCGACGAACTCTTGGTCGAAAAAGAGAAAGAGATCAGCACCGTATAAGCCGAAAGGCTATTGTGTTCTCAGGTCAACCCACCTGATCAGGCTCTTGGCTTTACCTCTTCATCTCTTGCCAATCCTCACCAGCAGATCACTCCTGCAACAAGATCTTTGGGATCCGAAAGCACTTTTCGGTGCAAGGTGCTATGTTAGAAACAATTCCAAAAGGCTACTTCATACTAAGTCTGACTTAGGACTTTAGCTTTCTGAACCCCCAATGGATCACCATGATGGGCTAGATGTAATAAACCATGACCGTCCCTTTTCCCCCTCTGTCTTTGCCTGAGGCCACTTCTTTAGAAGATGCCTACGAACGGTGTCGGGTACAAAATTTGCGCCTCAGTCGGCAACGTCGCTACATCCTGGAGCTGCTGTGGGAGTGTCGCGAGCATCTGTCGGCCCGGGAAATCTATGACCGACTCAACCAAGAGGGCAAGCTGATCGGCCACACATCGGTCTACCAAAACTTGGAAGCGTTGGCCAGTCATGATGTGGTTGAATGTCTCGATCGCTCAGATGGTCGCCGCTATGGGTGCCAAACCCATCCCCATAGCCACATCAACTGCACCGATACCCAACGCATCGTCGATGTGGAAATTGAGCTACCTGCTGAGGTTCTCAAACAGCTTGAAGCACAGACAGGCATTGCCATTGAGGGCTACCGGATTGAGTTTTACGGTCGAGAAAAGGGCTAATACTCCTTACGAACCGTTAGACAAGGGGCCTACCCACTTTTTGATGGATAGCTATTAAATCTAGGGATCCCTGGCCTTTAACCCTTATTGACTGGAGGTTCGAAGCTATCCAGGCTTCTTGTTGGCGTAACCTCGGGGGGTGATGATCCATCTGGGTTGGCCCTGCTTTAGCTCACCGCTGGGGTAGATCAATGAACTGCTGTTGCCCACCAGTACCAACGTCAACATATCGATGGCCTCGGGATCCATGTGCCCTAAAGTGGTGATGTGGATCGATTCCCCCTCTCGGTATAGGTTTTTGGCGATGGCCACTGGCGTAGTGGGATCCCGGTGCTGAAGCAGGATAGCTTGAGCCTGACGGATCCCTTCGGTACGGCGCTGAGATCTCGGGTTATAGAAAGCCACGACAAAATCCCCCTGAGCTGCCGCCTGTAACCGATTTTCGATCACAGGCCAAGGGGTGAGTAAATCTGAGAGAGAGATGCAGCAAAAA
>JAAUUM010000003.1 GCA_012031565.1 Synechococcaceae cyanobacterium SM2_3_2 | reverse complement strand
CCGAGTGCTCGATCCGTTCCCCCACTGTCCAGGACTGATCGGCTCGGATCCCTCGGGGTTTGGCGGTCGTAGAGGGAGTGCTTTTTGCTGAGGGGGTGGCTGTTGTGGCGGTAGATCGGGTCTCCGCCGGACGCGAGCGTTTGACAGAGCGGCCAATCGGCAACGCCCCCCCTTCCATGTGCAACCATTCGCGGGGCAATTCCTCCAAAAACATAGAGGGAAAGGCGGGTTCACGGGATCCGTATAGTCGCCGTTCTTGGGTGTAGGTGAGAAAGAGATGTTGCTGAGCGCGGGTGATGCCCACATAGCAGAGGCGGCGTTCTTCTTCTAGCGAAACAGGATCATCAATCGAGCGGTGATTGGGAAAAAGCCCCTGTTCTAAACCCACCAAAAAGACGGTGGGAAACTCTAACCCTTTGGAGGAGTGCAGGGTCATCAAGGAGACCCGCCCACCATTGTCATCCAGATTGTCTAAATCACTGGCTAAAGAGGCATTGCTGAGGAAACTTTCCAGACTGGGATCCCCTTCTTCTTCCTCAAATTGGCGAGCGGCATTGAGCAGTTCCATCACGTTCTGGGCCCGATCCTCCGCCTCATCAGTGCCCTGGGCCTTCAGATCATCCCAATAACCCGATTCATCCAGGATCCCTTTGATCACCTCCCCCGCTGTGACGGACTGGACTTGTTGATGCCAATGCTGGATCAGTTTGGCGAAATTGATCACCGGCTGAGCCGAGCGACCCGCCACCGTTTTGACAGAGGTGGGATCCGATAAAATCTCCCACAGGGGCACCCCCAAGGTGGCAGCAGTGGCGGTGAGCTTGTCGATGGTGGTCTTGCCCACCCCGCGCCGAGGAGTGTTGATCACCCGCAACAGACTGAGGGTATCGGCAGGATTCATCACCGCCCGCAAATAACCCAGCACATCTTTGATCTCGCGGCGGTCATAAAAGCGCAAGCCCCCCACAATCAGGTATGGGATCCCGGCTCTCATCAGGGCTTCTTCTAAGGGGCGAGATTGGGCATTGGTGCGGTACAAGATGGCAAAGTCCCCCCAGCTGCCCTCCGAGTCAGGCTGTTGTCCATACGTCTGTTGTCCATACGTCTGTTGACCATACAGTTGACGAATGCGGGTGATTACAAAATCCGCCTCAACCTGCTCATTGTCGGCCTTGAAACAAACAGCGGGATCCCCTTGTTCGCGGGTGGCCCTTAGGGTTTTTTCAATTCGTTCGCTGTTGTGTTCGATCAGGTGATTAGCTAATCCTAAAATAGCCTGAGTGGAGCGATAATTCTCCTCCAATTTGACCATAGTTTGGGTTTTACTATCAACCAAGCCATCCCCAAAGGACTCCTGAAACTCCATCAAAATGGTGAAGTCGGCCCCACGAAACTTGTAGATACTCTGATCGCTATCCCCCACCACAAAAATCGATCGTTGTTCCCAGTTCAGATGCTCTTTGCGGGTTTCTCCATTGGTGGATAACATCTGAATCAACTCATATTGAGTTCGGTTGGTATCCTGATATTCATCCACCAAAATGTGGCGATAGCGGTGATGCCAGTAGGCCAACACCTCAGGATTTTGGCGAAATAGTTGCACCGGGATCCAAATCAGATCATCGAAATCCAGCCCATTGTTAGCCGCCAGTTGATCGAGATAGTGGGCATACACTTGGGCGATGGTGCGACCCCGGACATTGGGCTGCTGCCGCTCCAGCTCTTCGGGTGTCCAGCCTTGGTTTTTGGCATTGCTGATGGCATAGCGTACCGCTCGGGGTTCGTAGCGACGATCATCCAATTTCAGGGTTTGGGTGATGATCTCTTTGATCAATCCCTGCACGTCGGATTCGTCAAAGATGGAGAAATTGCGGTTCCACTGCCGACCCTTGGGATCCCGATATTTCTCGATTTCTAGTCGCAGCAGACGGCTAAACAAGCTGTGGAAGGTGCCGATCGAGAGGGGTTTGATTAACTTGCGATAGACCTGAGAGCGCAGGCGGGTTTGCTTGTGGGGTTCTAGCTCGGCCAACGGGATCCCGTATTCGCTCAAGCATGATTGCTCGGCAAACAGCCGCTCGATCCGTAGCTTCATCTCCCGAGCCGCCTTGTTGGTGAAGGTCACCGCCAAGATATCGCCGGGATCCACTTCATGCTGCAACACCAGATGGGCGATGCGATAGGACAACGCCCGCGTTTTGCCAGAGCCTGCCCCCGCCACCACCAGCAGGGGGCCGCAGTGGTGTTGAGCCGCTTGTCGTTGGGAGGGGTTAAGGCTGGCGAGCAGGTCTTGAGTCATGGGTCTACTAAAAAAAATGCCGATACAGAGCAGGTATCCCCAGTCACAGGGATCCCTCTGTTGGGGCAATTATCTCTGTTATTGTGACATCCCCACAGTAGGTTCTTGAGGATTCGGCAGTTCTGTTCGGCTCATACAGCTGAGAGTAAGAGGTGATCTCTAGATTCAATCAACGATTCAATTGATCTTGATGGCCGAACAAAAAAGGCACTGAGAATCCAAGGTTCAATAGTGGTTAAATCCAGAAGATGAAAAGTCATCCAGACCCCATCAGTGTGATTGGAGAGACTATAGCCAAGACAGTCATCAGACTCAGGACTTTGGCCTCTTGTCCCATGCGGTAGCTATTCTAGGGGAAAAATAAGATCTCAAAGCTGAGTTGCGGGGTTGAAATACACTGAAATCAGTCCCCTATCCCGCTGTAATCGACACATCCTCGATGCGGATAGCGGGAAAGGCGGTTGTCCCCCCAAAGACGCTGATCTCTTGTGACACCATCGAGATATTTTTGAGGCAGTCGTAGAGGTTGCCCGCCAGTGTGGTCTCCATCACAGGGATCCGTTCCCCCGCCTTGAGCAAAAACCCTCCCTTCACCACTCCCGAAAAATCCCCCGTGATCGGGTTGCTGCTGCCCGAAAAGCGCGTCACCAGGATCCCTTTGTCCAGCTGGTAGAGATCCGACAGTGGCGATTGACCTGGAGCCACTTGCAAACAGGCTGGCCCCACCCCCGGCAGGGATCCCGCCCCACCACTGGCATGACCATTGGAGAGGATCCCGGCTGAGCGGGCTTCATAGCCGTTGTACAAAAAGTTGCAGAGCACCCCTTCATTCAGCAGCGGCGTCAACTGGCGGGGGATCCCTTCCCGATCAAATGGATCCAGGGGATATCCCGGTAAACCGGCCCCACCTTCCACCAACGTGAGCAGAGGACTGGCAATCAGTTGGCCTAGCTTATTGGCCAGGGGACTTTTTCCCTTGCGTACCATATCCGCCCCCAGCACCGCGATCAGATCCCCCAAAAACTCACCGACGGTATCGGCAGGAATGATGATCGGCCCCCGAAAGCTCTCCCCATGACGGGCACCTATGGCCCCGACGCACTTTTCCACAAACCGATCAAAGGCGATCTCCAGCTTGCCCCGCAGTTGATCGGCCTGCTGCACACTGTCGCCATCGTAGGCAAAGCTGCCCACCTCTTCGCCATCAATGGCCATGCCAAACAGGTAGCCATCCGCCTCGGCACTGGTGCAACTGGCCCGGATCCCCAAAGAAGAGGCAATGGCAGAGACATCCGCACTCACCCCCACCGCGCCGCTGTCGATGGTGATGCGGGGATCCCGGCTGCGGACTTGCTCCAATAATTCGGATCCCAGCTGAGTCAAGGTGGCGGGATCCAATTGCAGCAGTTTCAAGTCCAACTCAGTCGCATGGGCGGGCAGCGGTTGAGGCTCCGGCAATCCATTGAGGGGATCGGCGGGGGAGGCTTTGGCCAGGGTGACTGCTTCGGCAGCGACATCCGCCAGATCATCAGGGTTATTGGAAGTGGCAAAGCCCAAGCGCCCTGACTGAACACCCGGATCCCGAAGATCGTCTCTGAGAGAATGCTGGTCAAGTTGAGGTCGTTTTTCTCAAAAGCTACCTCCGTCTCGCGGCCCGAACTGGCAAAGACTTCCGCTTGGTCGGCTCCAGCGGCCAGGGCATACTTGACCCCCTGCTCACACATCTCCAGCAACCGGGCTTCATCAATAACGTCAGGGATGGCGGGCAGATTAGCAGACATGGGCAAGAAGTCCAGAGATGAAAAATCACACTCTAAAAGTCTGACACAGCCACCGGGATCCCAACAGGGGGGCCAAGGACGAGAATTTGGCTATGGTTGAAGGGGCGAATATCACTTGTCTTGACCCTCGGGATCCCTGTTATGGCACTGCGTTTTTGCAAATCCCGCACCTACCACGACCCGCTGCATGGGGCGATCAGTCTGGATGGGGGAGACTCCACCGAAGCCCTGTTGATTCGGCTGATCGATACGCCAGCCTTTCAAAGGTTGCGCCGGATCCGTCAGTTGGATGCCGCCTCCTTTACCTTTCACGGGGCCGAGGGATCCCGGTTTACCCATTCGGTGGGGGTGCTGCATACCGCCCGCCGCGTCTTCGACAAAATGGCCAAACGCCACACCGATCTCCGACCCTATCGCGCTCTGGTGCTGGCCTCCGCCCTGCTGCATGATATTGGCCATAGTCCCTTTAGCCACGCCGGAGAGGAGATGTTCGGCTGTCATCACGAGCATTGGACGCGCCGCATCATTGCTGAAGACCAGACCATTGCCCAGCTGTTGAGTGAGTATGACCCCAGCCTGCCAGAGCAGATGCAGCAGGTGGTGCAAAAAACGTTCTCGTTGCCGGTGGTGGGGCAGTTGGTCTCTAGCCAGTTGGACTGCGATCGGCTGGACTATCTATTGCGGGATAGCTTGCTGACCGGGGCACAATATGGCCGTCTCGATCTAGATCGCATCCTCACGGTTATGGACTATGACCCCGACACGGGATCCCTAAAGATTTCTGCCCGCAAGGGATTGGGGCCGATTGAGCACTATTTGGTGGTGCGTTATTTCATGTATACCCAGGTCTATCAGCACCCCAAAAGTCTGGCGGCTCGATTTGTCCAAGATCGGTTGTTTCATCGGGCCCGAGTGTTATTCCAAGCCGGAGACCTGGAACTGGATCCAATCCTGGCGGCCTGGATGAGCCAAACGGTGGACGATCTGCCCCTACCGCTTTATTTGGCCGCTGACGACATCATGTTCACCTATCCACTGCGATTCTGGAGCCAGGGATCCCTGCTGGGGCAAGATACCCGCTTTGGCTCCACAGACCCGATCTTGCAGGATCTGGCCCGTCGCTACCTAGAACGAGATCTCTTTAAGGGGCTGAATATCTCCTACTTGGATGCCCACCAGCGGGACGAGGTGTTGCAGGGCTTGCGTCAGCAGGTGGCCCAAGATGGTCTGGATCCCATCTATTATGTGGGGCTGCGATCCTCCCGCATCCAGGGCTACAGCCTCTATCACCAAGGGATCCAATTACACACCGAACGTGGCTCCCGCGAGATTGCAGAGTTATCGTCCCTCGTCAAAGCCTTGGTGGATACCCGTCCCCAAGAGCTGCTGATTTTCCCTCACCGCTATCGAGAATCGGTGGAGAGTTTACTGGCAGGCTAGGAATTAGTGGCGTAAAGATATCAACTAACTACCAAACTAACTACCAATAAGGGGCATAAGCTTCTTGCCTGAGATACATCGGGAAAAGATATGCAAGCTGCTAGAAGCCCCAAACCCTGGTTACTTAATGGCTGCGCCGATGGCATCCAAGGGGGTCTCAAAGGGCAGATTGGGCTCACCAGCGGGCTGAGGCTGGGATCCCCCTAAAACAGGCTGAGGGCCATAAAAACTCCAGATGCCTCGCCCCTGACGTTGGGCCACATCGGACGCTTCTTGCAGAGCATTGCCATATTTAGTTGGAACGTTGGCTTCCATAAAAGGGGCATGACCGCGAAAGAGCATCTCACGATTGACAAATGTATTGGCTTTCCAGACGTAGGCCAGCATCGGCTCATTGGTAGTGCTGCCTAAGCGGGGATCAAACTCAAGATCCACAAAACCACCGCTAACGGTGTCTTGGAGGTACTGGGCAGCTAGGTAGACCGGCATTGGTATTTGCTGAGTCAGTGCTGTCCAAGCTGGGTTGATGGGAGGGATCCCACTCAGTCCGATCAGCTCCACCACCCGCACCGAAATTTCACCCTCTAGGCGCACCGCCAGCCGGTTGACATCCAACACCTGCATCACTTCTGCCCGCCGGGTTTCGCTGAGAGCAGGACGACTGATGGATTCCAAAGCTGCCACAGGAGCAGACAAGAGGGGTAAGCCCACCATCATGCCACCCGTCACTAGGGATCCGCTCAGCACACTCTTGAGCAGGATGCCGGAGGCAGATTTGCGGGGGGGGAAGCTAGACCGCCGAGTCGGACGGCTCAGGGACTGGGTGCGACGGATTGCCCCTTTAATTACTGCTGTCAGTCGAGCTACTCTCATGATGATGTCTCCCAAACCCTCACTGCCTCCTGCATTGACCAAAGATGTGCTAAGGCAATGTGCTAACGCATCCACTTTACAAAAAATCTTCAGGGGTGGGGCCATCTTGCCTAGGAACTTCAATGAAATCCCATGAGTCTGCCGCTGGTGAGTGGAGCAATGCCTCCGCAGTTAGGCTCAGTGGAAGAATTGAGATAAAAGGAGAGACCAAAATGATAAGGCAATGATAGGAACTGCGAGATTATCTAACAAAGAGAAGTCCCCCAGCGTGAGCCAGGGGATCCCTCAGTTTCATTCAATCTTGCTATTCAATCAATGCGATGCAATTCAATCAAGAAGTTCAATCAATCAACCACGGATGGCAGGAGCAGTTTCCACAGCCGCCAAATCCAACGGGAAGTTGTGGGCGTTCCGCTCGTGCATCACTTCCATACCCAAGTTGGCACGGTTGATGATGTCGGCCCATGTTCCGATGGCATGTCCATCAGTGTCCACAATCGACTGGTTGAAGTTGAAACCATTCAGGTTGAACGCCATGATGCTGATGCCCAGCGCCGTCGCCCAGATGCCCACCACTGGCCATGCTGCCAAGAAGAAGTGCAAAGAACGGGAGTTGTTGAAAGACGCATATTGGAAGATCAACCGACCGAAGTAGCCGTGAGCCGCAACGATGTTGTAGGTCTCTTCTTCTTGGCCAAACTTGTACCCAGCATTCTGAGACTCATCTTCAGAGGTCTCACGAATCAAGCTGGAGGTCACCAAAGAACCATGCATGGCAGAGAACAAGGAACCGCCAAACACACCAGCCACACCCAACTGGTGGAACGGGTGCATCAAGATGTTGTGCTCAGCCTGGAACACCAACATGAAGTTGAAAGTCCCAGAAATGCCCAAAGGCATACCGTCAGAGAAAGAACCTTGGCCAATCGGGTAGATCAAGAACACAGCGGTCGCAGCTGCCACAGGAGCAGAATAGGCCACAGCGATCCAAGGACGCATACCCAAGCGGTAGGACAATTCCCACTCACGACCCATGTAGCAAGCCACACCCAACAGGAAGTGCAGCACGATCAGCTGGTAGGGGCCGCCGTTGTAGAGCCACTCATCCAAAGAAGCGGCTTCCCAAATCGGGTAAAAGTGCAGGCCGATAGCGGCAGAGGAAGGAACCACTGCGCCAGAAATAATGTTGTTGCCATAGAGCAAGGAGCCAGAAACAGGCTCACGGATGCCGTCGATGTCCACAGGGGGAGCGCCGACGAAAGCGATGACGTAGCAGGTGGCAGCAGTCAGCAGGGTGGGGATCATCAAAACGCCGAACCAGCCGATATACAGGCGGTTGTCGGTAGAGGTGACCCACTCGCAGAACTGTTCCCAGACGTTGCTGCTGGAGCGACGTTGTAGAACGGTAGTCATTGAGAAACTCCTGATTGGAGTAGGTTTACATTCATCACATTAGGCCGATTGTTAAGGAATGTCAATGCTTGTGTCGTTCTGCCTGCGGTGTTTCTCAGACTGGGATCCCTTTGGGGTCGTTTTGGTGTCGTTCTGGTCTGGCTGTCTCAGTTTCTCAGAAGCCGGGTGCGGCGATTAGGATGGGTTAGCTGGGTCAGATCTGTTTTGTGAGTTTGTTGTGAGTTCAAGGTGATGATGGTTGAGCAAGGCTGGATAGTTGGAATTTATACAGCTACGCCTGTTTTGGGGTTGGCGCGGGTGCCGGTGATTTTGGGGCCAGAGGCTTCTTCGGTTCAGCAGTTTTGGCAATTGGATCGACAGCTAGCAGCTGAGATGCACATCTGCCTAGATAGCTTTATCTCTTCCGTGGAGTGGTCTGCTCTGGCGGGAATCGCAGTGGCCGTTGGGCCGGGTAGCTTTACCGGTTGTCGGCTAGGGGTGACAGTAGCCCGCTGCTTGGGACGCAATCTCAAGATCCCGGTCTATGGCATTTCCACGTTGGATGCTTGGGCTAGTTCCGTTTTTCAGACCCGTTCAGGCAATCCAGAACTCCTACAGCCAGAACTCCTACAGCCAGAACTCCTACAGCCAGAACTCCTACAGAATGAAGGGTCAGATCTTGAGAAAGGGTTTGACGAAGTGGCCGTCCGACTCGATGCAAAACGAGGCCAATGGTACGGCAGCGTCTATCAACGGGATCCCAGTCAAATAATCGGGGGCTTGATCGCCTGTGTGGAGGAACAACTCTGGACTCTACAAGAGTGGGAGGACATGCTGCGGCAGCGGAAAAGGGCGGCTCTAGTACATGAGATTATTGAACCTGTTCAGAATCCACCCGTGCTGGCACTAACTCAGTTGGCCCAACAAGCCTATCAACAGGGATCCCGGCCTCCGTGGCAAGATGTTCTCCCTCATTACGGGCGTCAGCCTCCGATTGATCCCGCAGTCTTCAAGGCTGTCGTTCCATCTGTGACTCCAGAAGCATTCCTTCCAAAGCGATAGCCGATTACAAGACTCAGAAGGAATACCATTAGCACCCAGCCCGCACGGTACAATCATGAGCAGTTCTTTTCGACTGGCCGCTTGTCATGATTTCCAGTAACGACCTCCGACCTGGTACCTCCATTGAGCTGGATGGAGCGCCCTACAAAGTGGTGGAATTTTTGCATGTCAAGCCTGGCAAGGGATCCGCATTTGTGCGTACCAAGCTCAAAAACATGCAGACCGGGAATACTCAAGAACGAACCTTTCGGGCAGGGGAGAGTCTGCCATCCGCCAGCATCGAAAAGGTGGACATGCAGTATCTCTATCAAGAGGGAGACGGCTTTATCTTTATGGATATGGAGACCTATGAGCAGGCTCCTCTCCAGCCATCCCAGATTGGAGATCAGGTCAAATATCTCAAGGAAGGGATGCAGGCAGCCGTCTTGCGCTGGAATGACGTGGTCATCGCCGTAGAATTGCCCAATACCATCGTGCTAGAGGTTACAGAAACGGATCCTGGTGTCAAGGGAGATACCGCCACAGGAGGCACCAAGCCCGCCAAGCTGGAAACCGGAGCCGAGATTCAAGTTCCGCTTTTTATCAAAATAGGGGAAAAGATTAAAATCGACACTCGCACCGATACCTATCTGGGCCGAGAGTAAGGTAGTTTGTGCGATCCAATCTGGGTTTTCCGATTCCAGATATCTACCCAGGGTTGGCATACCTTGTGACCCTGCTTTGCCTCAGCAGCAGCTCAATAGGAGAGAGGAACGTTCTTGGATAGCGCGAACTTTGACAAAGAGTCCAGTCAAGCGCTGGATTGGCAAGAGATCCGGGATCTGTTGGCACTTGTTGATGCTAGCAGTCTGTCGGAGCTAACGCTGGAAGTCTCCTCCTTTCGCCTGACTGTTAAGAAGGGATCCTTTTCTATGGTGGTGCCGTCCCCTGCCGCCGCTCCTGTCGTAGCACCTCCCCCACCCCCGCCAACACCTCCTGTTGAAGTCGCTCCCGCACCTCCTAGTAATCCTCCTGGTAATCTGGGGCGTCCGGCTCATTGGGTGGATATCATCTCGCCGATGGTAGGGACGTTTTACAGTGCATCAGCCCCTGGAGAAAGTCCTTTTGTGCAACTGGGGGATCCCGTGCAAAAGGGTCAGCCTCTCTGCATCATTGAGGCGATGAAGTTGATGAATGAGATTGAGGCGGAGCAAGGGGGCAAAGTGATGGAGATTTTGGTGGACAACAGCCAGCCGGTTGAGTTTGGTCAAGTTCTCATGCGCTTGGATCCCCGCGGCTGATACCCTTCCCCGATCCCAAACAAGCAATTAACACAATTAACAAAAGAGCAATCAATAGGCCAAAAAGCCCATCGCATCCCGAACTTTTTGTAATGTTTGCTGAGCCAGTGCCCCCGCTCTGTCGGCATTATCCCGCAACAGCTGAGTCAGGAAAGCGGGATCCCGACGCAGCTCTTGATATCGGGCTTGAATCGGCTCTAGAGCTTGGACAGTGACATCCGTGAGTAGAGGCTTAAACTGCCCCCAGCCCATCTCGGCACATTCGGTAGCCACAGACTCACGGGGCTGACCGCTGAGGAGTTGGTAGAGACTGAGCAGATTGTGAGCCTCAGGCCGATCAGGATCCTCAAACCTCAAGCCCCGCACCAGATCGGTCTTGCACTTTTTGATCTTTTTGGCTACCTCCTCCGGGCTATCCAGCAGGTGAATGCGGCTGAGGGGAGAGGGATCCGACTTGGACATCTTGCGGGTGCCATCCGTCAGGCTCATGATGCGGGCTCCTTCCTGACGGATGAGGGCATCGGGGATGGGAAAGATCTGGCCAAATCGGTCATTGAACCGACGGGCAATATCCCGACAGAGTTCAATGTGTTGTCGCTGGTCTTCCCCGACTGGCACGTAGCGCGGGGTGTAGAGCAAAATATCCGCCGCTTGCAGCACAGGATAATCAAACAGGCCAACGCTGGTATCCTCGCCTGTCTTTTCTCTCTTTTCTTTATATTGGATCATCCGCTCACACCAAGTCATCGGGGTGATGGTGTTGAATAACCAAGCCAGTTCGCTATGGGCAGCCACATGGGATTGGACAAAGACAACACAATGCTCCAGATCCAAGCCACAGGCCAGATAGAGTGCAAATACTTGCCGGGTACATTCCGCCAGCAGTTTTGGATCCTGCGGAATTGTGATGGCGTGGAGATCGACAATGCAGAAATAATTCTCGTATTTATCCTGCTCAGCCACCCAGGTTTGGATCGCTCCCAGATAATTGCCCAGATGAAGGTCGCCGGAGGGCTGGATCCCAGAGAAAGTGCGCTGCTTGGTCATGGCTCGGAACAGGTGGTCAGAGAATTAATGCTTTACATTGTCGCTTCCCGTGGTCATCGATGGCCGGATCGATCAGGCGATTGACAGGGATCCACAAGAATGGCCCTGGGCTGCTAGGCTATTAGCTAGTTTTCACTTATGTTGCCTGGGGATCCCCTGCCATGTTGGAGCCTGTGATCAATTCCTTTCGTAAAAATGTCGTGTCTTGGACACGCAAAGCCACTGTGCAGGTGCGCGATAGCGTCTCAGATATTGATTGGAAGCGTTTTGATACGACCATGACACGGGTGCGGGTAACAGTTGTCGATAATATCTCCGCTTTGGGATCCTCGATTCAATCCCGTTTGGGGCGTTGAGCCGACCACAGTATTCCTACCCAACTGGATCATCAACCCAACTGGATCGTCAAGAAGTCTAAATAGTTGCTGACTCCTCTGGGATCCCTTCCAGCAGACTCTTGGCTTCGGAGGGATCCTCATGAGGCGAATTGCTAGAGCCTTTACCCTTGTTTCCCAATCCTGCTGCCATCCGTCGCTCCGAGAGAAGTTTGGGCCGCAGGTAGAGATTTTGTAGCAATACAGCGGCTCCGGCCACCCAAGGGGGCACGATCAAAGCCCCGATGATGCCCAGCACCTGAGTGCCTGCAATCACCGCCAACAACTGATAGAGAGGATGCACCCGCACCGAGGATCCCACCAAGAGAGGATCCAACACATAGGTCTCGACGTTTTGGATGATCAGATAGAGCACCAAGACCCACAGCACTGTCCAGCCTCCCTGGGATACCGCCACCACCAAAGCAGGCAAAGCACCCAACACCGGGCCAATAAAGGGGATCAAGTTGGTAAAGCCAGCAATCACCCCCAAGGCCAAGGCAAATTCTGACAGACCCAAAACCCGCAAACCAAAGGTAATCACAAGTCCCAAAATACCGGAGACCACCACTCGACCTTGGATATACCCCCCCATCCGTTGAGCAGCAGGATCCATTTGAGCCGCCAACCGCCGATCCCAAGGGTAAGGGAAGAGACTGACCAATCCTTTGATCAAAGACTGGCTACCAGAGAGCATGTAGCCCGAAATAACGATAGCCAGGATCAGATTGATAAAAGCACCCACGATCCCTCGGGTCAGCCCTACGGAACGAATGATCAACTGCTGGCTAGATCGGATTAACCAACTGGTCAGGGCTTGGGTGTCTATCAGTTGATCAAAAATGGTTTCTTCTACCCCAAACCGAGTCACCCACGCCTCAATTAGCAGCCGCAATTCTTCTAGATAGCTGGGCAATTTGAGGGTAAGACGTTGGATCTGAGTCACCACCGTCGGGCCAATGATCAGACCAGCCCCCACCACCACCGCAATCAAGCCCAGATAGACCACCACCACGGCGAGCCAACGAGGCAATTTGAGCTTTTGGGCACTATCAATGATGGGGGCTAAGGTGGCGGCTAACACCACCGAGATCATCAACGTGACCACCAAGCTGCGTAATTGCCATAACAAGATTGACAACAGAAGGGCTGCCGCAAAAAGCCAGAGTCCTGGCCAGGTGATCGAAAAGCGTGGGTTGGAGGACATCTAGATGGCTCGGTGAAGCACCCCGTCCATTATCTATTAGGATCCCAAGAGGGCATCCCGCACCTGCTGAGCATCCATCACATCCTCCCAAGCACCCGTCGCTGTGGTCTGCCACAAGCTGAGGGCTCGTTCTAGATCCGCC
The DNA here is from genome assembly GCA_012031565.1 of Synechococcaceae cyanobacterium SM2_3_2. Lineage (GTDB taxonomy): Bacteria > Cyanobacteriota > Cyanobacteriia > Thermostichales > Thermostichaceae > JAAUUM01. Next base: position 44,917 of record JAAUUM010000003.1, on the reverse strand, counting down.
AACGCTCCAACGGGATTCAGGCCCGCCTGCAATGTCAGGATTCCTCGGTGGTAGTAGGCATCGGCCTCTGGGCGGATCCCCAAGGCATAGGTGTAGTCTGCCAAGGCCAAATCCCAGGATCCCAGCCCTTCAAAGATTCGTGCCCGCAGCATGTGGCCTTCAGCAAACTCATTTGCGTCAGCTGCCACCATCAGGGCGTGGTTGATATGCTCCAGGGCTAAATGCCAATAGGAGGATCCCATTTCAAACAAAACCAAGGCACGCTGCTGATGCCAAGCTCCATTGGCAAATCCCAGGGATCCCAGAACTTCTAAATCGGCCAGAGCTAGATCCAGGTTGCGAGCTTGAAGATGCACATAAGAGCGCAGCTCATAGGCTAATGCCAAGTGCGGGTCGAGAGCAATGGCCACATCCAGATCCCGCAACACCGACTGCAATAAGCGTGTCACCGCACTGGCGGACGCAGGAGATGGATTAAAGGTGCTTACCTGTGATTCATTCCACAGATAAAGAGCCCGTTGCAAGTAGCCGTTGGCAACCTGGGGATGGCGATCAATGTATTGGCTTAGCAACCGCAATTCGTGAGAGCGAGAGGACTGCGGATGGGCTTGCAACCGTGTCTGTACAGGGGTGGAATGGCTGCGTCCAGCGGCTTGATTGGCTTGATTATCAATCAAAGAGTTGCGGGGATCCCATTGTGAGATCGAATTTGACAAGGCCGAGTTCTCTAAAACTGTGACCAATTCGTGAGTCTGACTGTTGTGAGGAGCCAACTGAAGGGCTTGACGGGCATCAGCTAGAGCCAGTTTTTCATCCCCTGCTAAGCCTCGCTGTTGATAAGCCTGGGCTCGCAGCCAATAAGCTTGGGCATGTTGAGGATCCAGTTGAAGAACATAATTGAGCCGAGAGATGGCACAGTCACAATTGCCCAAAGCTAGATAGGCATAGGCCATATCCATCCACAACTGGGTATTGGTCGGATCCGTTGCAGCAGCTTGAGACAACAGTTGGATCGCCTCAGCATAGTGACCGAGTGCCAAAGCTTCTGTTCCCTGAACGGCCCAGATGCCTGGATCCTGGCTGGATTCAGCCTGATTGGATTGATATGAAGTAATGCTAGAGGAAGTTGTGAGGGATTGATCAGTGGTCTGCTGATCAAGAACCTGCTCCCTATTAGTCTGGGTTGACTGGGGGGGAATGACTCTCCAAAGGCTGAGTCCAGCCAAGGCTGCCAGCGTGATCAATACGGTTCGCTTAGACATAAACCCTAACTCCCAAAAAGCAGCCCAAACAGAGCCATTGATATCAAAATAGTCGCTGGGATCCCGACTGTCCACTGTTTAGATCGATTTCTCCCCTCAGTAAGCCAATTAGTAGACAAGACAAGAGGGCACATCGGTCATCCAATAAACCTTTCTGCCATCCACTGTAACCATCCACCACAAGTGGACAACCCCACATCAGAGCATGGCTGATGAGCTGGACTAAGGTGGGCTACAGTATGAAGATGCTTTTAACGCGCATCATTGGCGGCCTCCTGGCGCTTGCATTCGGCCTCACCATCACAATACTAGGGGGATGGGCCTTCGCGGCAGCCATCGGTTTGCTCATTTTGTTGGGGCAACGGGAATATTTCAACCTAGTGATGGCCAAGGGCACTGCCCCAGCCCGCCGCACCACAATGGTATTGAGTCAGGTGGTGAATGTCTTGCAATTTATCCACCCGGATTGGGCGGGACCAGCTTTTGTGGTGTCAGGCTCGATCATTTGTTTTTATCTACTCTTCAAGCCTAAAGTGGCAACTATTGCAGATGTGGCCACATCAGTTCTGGGATTATTCTATTGCGGCTACTTGCCCAGCTTCTGGATTCTGGTGCGTTCTCTGCCCCACAACACCCTGCTTGGCACAGGTCTCCAGGTCACCTTTCTAGCCTACGGCTGTATCATCGCATCCGATATCGGAGCCTATTTTGTCGGGCGAGCCTTTGGCAAAACCCGTCTCTCAGACATCAGCCCCAAAAAGACGGTCGAGGGGGCAGTAGGCGGGATCCTGATGAGTATGCTTCTGGCCTGGGCAGGATCCTACTTTTTGCTCTGGCCTTGGTGGTGGCTGTTCGGCGGCATCCTGGGCTTTTTAATTGGGCTGACTAGTTTGTTGGGGGATCTGACCGAGTCCTTAATGAAGCGTGATGCAGGGGTGAAGGACTCAGGCGATCTGATCCCAGGTCACGGAGGGATCCTCGATCGAGGCGATAGCTATGTGTTTACAGCTCCCCTGGTTTACTTTTTCTTAGTATTGATGGAGGCAATAGCAGAAAACTTGGGTGCATTTAATTAGATCTATTAAAACTAGATCTATTAGAACAGGTGTAAGGGGAAGCTCGACTTCTTCAATCGGCTTCCCTTGTGCTTACCCTTGTGCTTACCCTTGTGCTTAGAGATCTGATCCTGGCACTAGATGGACATCATCGATAACCTAGTTTTGTCCAGCCGCTTGGAGTTGCTCCTTGATGCGTTGTAACTGATCAGCCCAGCGGGGGTCGGGGCCACTGGCACTTTCCGCAGCGACCGCTGGGTTGGGACGAGATCCGCCCCGTTCTCGGGCACTGTTATTGTCTTTGCGTTTAATCACACTACTGCCACCACTAGGTCGGGGGGCGCTGGAGGCAGTGTCAGAAGATTCACTCTCTGAAGATTCCTCAGTCCGTTCACGCGGCTGAGCCACCTCTAGCTTGAGGGTGATGCCCCCAAACTCGGTTCCGTTGAACTTCTCGATGTAGGTTTCGGCGATTGCATCCGTGGCAACAGTTAAAAAACCGAATCCACGACACTTACCAGTTTTACGATCGCGAATAACTTTAGTGGAAATCACCTCGCCCGCACTGGCGAACAAGTCTTCAAGAGCCTGACGATCGACATCTTCAGGTAGATTTCCAACGTAGAGACGCACTGTCATGACAGGTCCTGGATGATTGGGTAGAGGTTGCAACAAGGGCGAGAGGGACAAGGAGGTGAATGAGAAAGCTGAAAGTTGAGGTCAAAGGTGACAGTATCCGTCATCAAATTTATCTGTCATCAGATGTTTAGGATAGGAAGACTGTTGAGTCGTACATCTTGAGTCATACAGTTAAAACACTATTCACTCCCATACCTGCCTTGAGCGCTTGTCTCAGCAAAGAAACCAGTAATTTATTATCCACTTATTGGCGTTACTGACGGATACAAAAACAACACATCTTGCAGAGCCCTTAGCTTTTTACCGCATCTCAGCCCCTATCACTTTTCGATCATTTTTCGTGTTGTAGTTGCAGCCTTTTCTGCTAGTTACAGGAAGTAGCTGAAAAAATGGCACGATCTCTACAGAGGACGAAAAGGATCCCGGGCTTTTTACTAAAAGTCAGTTTGATGAGACTAACTTGAATGTGGATCTGTGAGCGGATAGGTATCACCTCATCTCTTGTTTCCACCGTTATCAATTGAGGTGAAGTATTGGATGGCAGTGAGATATCTAAGATGGCTCGACCCCAAGTAAGCCGATCCACCACAAATTAGTTCAAGTTCACCTCTAGACATTTCTACAGCTTTAATAGCTTAGAGCACACAATTCACTTAGTGCAACCGAATCCTGCTAAATATGACCAAAAGGGCCAAGATGACTTGGCTTAGGGGAAGAATTAGGTCTGATGACCAGAGGGTGGATCGCTAATATGACCGTGCTCATAGGCATAACGAACCAATTGAGCTCGGTTTTCCAGAGCCAGCTTACCCAAAATGTTCGTCAGGTGCGTCTGAACAGTGCGGGGACTGATAAACAGGGTCTCACCCACCTGTTTGTTGGTAGCGCCCCGAATCACCTCCCTAAAAACTCTTTCCTCGGCAGGGGTAAGGGGGAGCACCTCTGGCTTGGGTTGATCGGCGGCTGGGGGCGGCTGAGGCAGGGGATCCACTTGTTTCTGAACTTGGATCAGGCGCATCATCTCCATCTGCATTCGGCGAGTGCGCTCGATCTGAGACTCGATCTTGGCAGTCAGTTCGCGGGGTTCAAAAGGCTTGGTGAGATAGTCATCGGCCCCCAATTCGTAGCCCTGCACCCGATCATCAAGCTCTCCTCGGGATGATAGAAAGATAAACGGAACCAATTCCCCCACCCGGCGCAACCGCAGCTGCCGACAGAACTCAAACCCATCCATGTCTGGCATCACCACATCCGACACCACCAGATCGGGATTGTCTTGCGAAAATCGCTCCAGACCCTCGGCTCCAGAGGTGGCGGTATAGACTTGGTAGCCCTGCTGTGTGAGGTGACGGGTAAGCACTTTCAGAGAAAGATCATCGTCATCCACAATGAGGATCCTTTTCATAATAGGGAGCGGGAGTCACAGAGGGGTTAGTCCTACCTTAGTACCAACTGTGGCCAAACACATCACCAGTGCCACGGTTAGCACTTTGTGTAGGAGCTTTATGCTCTCAAATCATACCTGATGTAAAACATCAAGTTGACGATTGTGTCTTGCTCAGGACTATCTCGCGTTTTGTCACGTTATGTCGATCCAGATTTAACTTTATCCAGCTCAAAGGCTAATCCCCCATACCTAAACAGCCGAAGCTGCTGGGCATAGAGGGATCCTCACCCATTAACCCCGAGTATCACAGCGAGGAGGTAGACATACCTGCCTGTTCAGCCGCAATGGCCGGACGAAGGGCATTGACCGCCTCGGCATACTGGGGATCCTCTAAGGTGGCGATGATTTCTCTGTCTTCTGATAGCCGTTCGATATCTTCCTCTGAAAGCTCCACCACGATGTCGGGGGTGATGCCGGTCTTATCGATGTAGGCTCCATTGGGGGTGCGGTAGCGGGCAATGGTGACAGCTAATCCTGACCCGTTGGAGAGGGAGTGGACGGACTGCACCAGCCCCTTACCAAAGGTTTGGGTACCGATGACGGTGCCCCGATTATTGTCTTGTAAAGCCCCGGTCAGAATTTCGCTGGCACTGGCAGATCCGCCATCCACCAAAACAGCGAGGGGTTTGTTGGTGAGAGCATGCTGATTAGCGGCAATCGGATCCAGCCGACCTTGGCGATTGACGGTGGAGACAATGGATCCCTGATCTAGCCACATCCGGGCGATTTCGGTACTGGCGTGCAGAAGGCCACCGGGGTTTTGGCGCAGGTCGAGAATGTAAGCCTGTGCCCCTTGAGATTCCAAGCTATTGATAGCTTCCTCCATTCGTTCGGAGGCATTACCAGAGAACTGATTGAGGCGGATATAGCCAATCTGTTGGCCATTATGTTCACGCAGTTCATAGTTGACTGCTGACAGCTCGATCCGATCGCGGGTGATGTCAAAGTCAATCTCGGTTTCTTCATCCCGCAGGATGGTTAAGGTGACGCTGCTGCCCGGTTCGCCCCGAATGAGTCCCACAGCGGCATTGCTATCCATCCCCTTGGTATCTCGGCCATCAATGGCAATGATCAGATCCTGGGACTTAACCCCTGCTTGTTCTGCCGGGGATCCCTCAATGGGAGAAATCACGATTAGGTAGTCAGATTCTTCATCGACCCCCAGAGTGATGCCCACGCCCGTCAGTTCGCCAGAGGTATCGATCTGCATGGCTGCAAACTGATCAGGATCCAAAAAGCGGGTGTAGGGATCGTCTAGCTGTTCTAAAGCTTCGCGAATGGCTTCGTAAGCGTCCTCTTCGGTGGCATACTCCTCTGAAAGCAACTGCTGCCGTGTGCCTTCCCAATCGACATCATTAAAGCTGACATCTACAAACTCGCGATTGATGATCTGCCAGACTTCATCAACCACCTCTTTGGGATCGCTGCGGAAGCCAGCCCAGCCAGGGAGAGCCAGTTGAAAGCCGACTAGAGAAACGGCCCCGACAACGGCTACCGTAGTGCTGACCAGAAAGCCACGCTTCCTCATGATGGGATGTTCTCCTAAAAGTTCCTGAACAACGCAGAGGTTTCTCTAACTGTGTTAGCACAATCCCGCTCTCTCCGGCTCTGGGGGAGTGAATGTTGGGGATCTCATCTCTGGGCTGGTGGGGTGTGAAGTCAAACCCCAGAGAAGTCAAACCCCAGAGAAGTCAAACCCCAGAATGGAAGGCTTCAGGATGGTAAGGAATTGAGGTGGAGTCCACCCATTTTTCGGTAATGGACGTGCTAGGGTGTGACGTAGAAAAGTGGGAGAGACACATATGGTCGGCTTTGTGATCGACGCCAACATTAGCGCTCCGCTCTTGGCTGCTGGCATTTTTGGCATGGGGATCCCTGAGATGGCGGTGATTGGCTTGATTGCCCTTGTGGTCTTTGGCCCCAAAAAGCTCCCTGAGTTGGGCAGTTCCATCGGCCAAGCCATCAAGGGGTTCAAAAAAGAGATGGACAACCCCACTCCTGACGTGGAACCTGAAGCCGCCGCCCCCGAACCTGCCGAATCAACCAAGTCTTGATTGACTTAGAGCTTGATTGACTTAGAGCTTGATTGACTTAGAGATCGTAGTTCTACCTATGGACTTTTATGGACTTGAGTTCTCCATAGCGTCTTGCCCTAGATAAATTTAGTTGGCAACACTACCCATAGAAGCTGATCCGGCCAAGATTGATCTAAAATCAATCAGCCTGAGATGACTTGGATCTGGCAGAGGGGAGCCGTTGCACCATGACTTTCACTGATCCTCACCCTATCCACCATCCCCTCGATCACCCCGAGACAGATTTTGAGCTGCTCTGTCAGATGCAAACGCGAGAACGGCGTGCCTATTTTTTGTTGAAAGATCGCTATCGAGACAGGATCTTGAGCATCGCCCGCTCTCTGCTGGCCCAGCCTCATCAAGCTGACGAGGTGGTACGTCAAGTTTTTGAGCAGAGTTGGCGACAAGCAGACAGTTTTGATCTACGTCGGGATCGCTCAGTTGCCCTATGGCTTTATGCGCTAGCCCGGTCTTATGCTCTACCGACTTCCCCTCGATGGCCTTGGCAGCGTCCCCAATCAGCGGAGCGGAGAGGTTTTTCTACTCAGGGATCCCCGTGGCTGATCAACCTTTTAGCCCTGGGAGTGGTAGGACTGGGCATCAGTACAGGCATCAGCTTGTGGCGGTGGCATCAGCTATCTGGCCTCTTGGCCCGCATCTCCCTACCGGAGCCTGGAGCCAGTGTCGATCTGCAAGCCACCTATCAGCAATGGCAGCACCAAGCCGATATTCGTCGTCTGACCCTCCGGGATCCCCAGCTTCAGAGTGGTACTTTAGCCCAACTGTTGTGGTCTCCTAGTGAGAATCGCGCTCTACTGCTGGGTACACAGATCCCCACCGTGCATCCCGGCCTCACCTATCAACTGTGGACACGCAGTGCTGATCCCAACCAAGCCCTTAGTGTCGGTACCTTTATGAGTGCGACAGATGGCACGGTGCAGTGGTTGAGCGATAGTTTTGCTCCCACCCTGGACGGGGATCCTCAGCATTTTTGGGTGACGTTAGAACCTTTGGGGGGCAGCAGCAATCCCACTGGGCTGGCTCTGTTGGAAAGCCGTCCCTATTGACTCTTTTGAGACAAAGTTTTTGAGACAGGGTAGGGATCCCGGTACTTTTCTTCTCAGGAGGTTCTCAGCAACCTTGCTGGCTATTCCTTCTGGCTATCCCTATGTCCCTGTTCTTCCGCCCTATGACGCTTGGCCTCTTGCCAGAGCTGTTCTAGTGTGGCCAGATCCAAATCTGCTAGCTGCTGACCTTGTAGGGCGGGATCCTGGTTGATCTGCTCCTCCATCAGATAAAAACGTCTGACAACTTTTTGGTTGGTGAAGGCCAACGCCTCAGCCGCATCCAGGTTGTACCAGCGGCCAAGATTAACAACTGTAAATAATAAATCCCCCAATTCTGAGAGCTGTTCGTGCCTGATCTGCTCTCGCTCAGACTCAGGGATCCCGTCGGTAGGTTGAGCGAGGGCATGGCGAAGTTCCGCCTGTTCTTCGGCTACCTTGGCCCAGACACCCTCTACATTGGGCCACTCAAACCCCACCTGAACCACCTTACGGGCAATTTTTTGAGCCGCCATCAGAGGGGGCAATGTGTCGGCATAATCTGCTAGTTTGCTGGAGAGTCGGTCGCTGGGGCGCTCGGTGCGCTTGGTTTGCTCCCAGAGCTGCTCCACATCCGTCGGAGATAGCTGGGATCCCGGCTCAGGCTGAAAGACGTGAGGATGGCGGCGGATTAACTTTTGCGAGATAGCCTCGGCCACATCCCCCAGATCAAACAGCCCATACTCAGAAAAAATCTGGGCTTGCAACACCACTTGCAGCAGCAGATCGCCCAATTCCTCACAAATATCTGCCTGCTGGTTTGAACGGATCGCAGCCACCGCTTCGTAGGCTTCTTCCAAAATAAATGGCATCAAGGTTTGAGGCGTTTGCGCCTGATCCCAGGGACAGCCGCCTGGTGCTCGCAACTGGGCTACCACCTCAATCAGCCTTTGTAGTGCTGCCAAAGGTCTGGCCAGTTCTGGGCCCCTGAGAGAATCAGCCGCCGGTGATCCCATGAGTAATGCCATAGGTAAAGCCATACAGATTCAGGAGGCCGGAGAGCTGCTCCAAATCAATAAAACTTAATTCTAAGAGAATCATCAACAGGGGGCCGCGCTGCCGCCGCTGAAGCTTCTTAGCCAAATCAAGCTGGGGACTATCCACAATGCCTTTATCTAGTAGGTATTGCTCAAGGGATGGGGGCGGAAGGGGAGTCAACATCGGATTTTAGCCTTAGGGGTGTTTGAGCCAACAGATTAAAAATCAAGTAGACCTAGTTTCGACCCAAGCCCTCAAGAAAACTGAGAGGGCAGGGATGTCTTGTAAACATTCTTAACATCTTTAGGGTGGGAAGGCAAAGGATCTTCATGCTTGGGCATAACCCTTCATGTTGAGACTCTGGCGGTCACCTCTCTATCCAACTCAATGCCGAGACCCAATGCCCAGATGGAGAGCGGTAAACCCAATCAACCCATGTTCAGGATTTCCAGGATTGTAAGCCAACGGGTCTATCCTCCCCTCAGGAAAGATACCGAAAGGGATCAACTTTGGCCATGCCAGATCTGGACAATCGGCTGGGCTGAGCGCCTGAGCCAGAGTGGGATCCAGCTGCCCTATTCCAGCCCTCCTCAAGAGTTATTCGAGAGTTATTCAAACTGAGATTAGTGGGGATCCCGGTTACGCATCTGTTTTAGAAACAGGGGCAAGATGTGGATCTCGATATGCTCAAAGCCAGCCTCTAATCCGCCTTTTTCGTAGGCTTGGCCAATCAGAGCCTCGACTCGGGTGGGATCCCCCAAAGCCGACAAAAATTGATTGTTGGTGAAATAGGTGAATAGTTTGCCTCGTTCGGCTCCTGGCTTGGTGTTCTTGAGAATCCACTGGCGGGCATAGAGGGATAAGACCGCATCTCCAATCCAGGCCAGATCACGAATGTCTTGTAGGTCGGTGGGTAAAAGGGGCATAGGGCCTCACAACTCTGGTTCACGGAGCTGGAGATTCTGGACGATGCCAGATAGCTCATTCTTTTCGTCGATGCTAATCCGAGTGGGGGATCCACTGATGATTCGTTCGTAGCCCCGGAAGGAATCTTTGATCTCAATGCCGGAGCTGGCAATGAAATACTCCCGGATCCCTTTGTCATGCCAGGATCCCCGCATCTTAAACACATTGAGGGCACGGGTCATTTCGCCACGAATCTCCACATACTGCAATAGCAAGATCGTGTCGGTAATGGTGGAAATATGAGACTCCGTGATGGAATGGGATCCCATAAATTGGTCGGTGGTATTGGTAAAGAAGCCCGTGATCTCCTCCTGCTTGGCCAAGCCCGTCACCCCAATCACAAACTGGCGGAAGGCATTTTGGCTCACCCCGCGCGCTAGGGCCGACAGAGAATCAATGGCAATCCGACCCGGCTTAAAGGCGGTCATTTCATTTTTGATGATTTGCAGATGATCCTCTAGGCCCGCTGACTCAGGGTAGGCACAGATGATCCGCAACAGCCCCTGCCGCTCATATTCCTCCAGATCGATTCCCCAAGAGGAGGCATTGCGAGAGAGCTGGGCCCGCGATTCTTCATAGGCAAACAGAATACAGCGCTCCCCCTTGGCGCAACCCTCTTGCGAGAACTTGCTGACCAGGGAGGTTTTGCCCGTACCTGTGGCTCCAGTCACCAAAATGATGGAGTCCTTGAAAAATCCCCCGCCACACATCTCGTCTAGTTTGGCAATGCCTGAGGAAACCCGCACATTCGACGAGCGCTGCGTCAGCTGCATGGCTCCCAACGGAAAAATGTTGATGCCATCGTTGGCAATGGTGAACGGATATTCCCCTTTCATATGGGTTGTGCCCCGCAATTTCAGGATCTCCACCGTCCGTCGCCGTTTTTCCCCCTCCAAAGTGTTCCGCATGATCACCACATTGTCCGAGACGAACTCTTCTACCCCAAAGCGGGCGATCGCCCCATACTCGTCAATCCGCTCCGTCGTCATCATGGTGGTGACATGGGATTGTTTCAGGCGGGCGGCAAGGCGAAACAGCTCCCGCCGGACAATGCCCACCGAGTCATATTGCTGAAAGATCGCAGTGACCGAGTCAATCGATACTCGCTTGGCCCGATATTTGTTAATGGCATACTGGATCCGCTCGATCAGGGCAGATAGGTCAAAATTGCCGCTAATTTCATATCCCTCTGGATCCGGTGACGCATCGAGAATAAACAGCTTGCCTTCGTCGATCAGCTTTTGGATATCCCAGCCAAAGCTGAGGGCATTGCGCTTGATATCAATCGGTGACTCTTCGAAGGTGACCAGGATCCCCGGTTCCTCAAATTGCAGGATGCCATTGTACAAAAACTGAACTGCGAACAAGGTCTTGCCGGTGCCGGAGGTGCCACTGACCAAAGTGGTGCGCCCATCCGGGAGCCCTCCGTAGCTGATCTCGTCAAAGCCCTCAATGCCGGTACGAATTTTGACAATAGTACCTGAGGGGGGGGACGAACGGGTGGGGGAAGAGGAGGGAGTGCTCATATCAGTTTTGTTCAAGTTCCTCGTACATTAAGTCCAGCCCAATCAAAACCCGTTCTCGATCAGACAGATCTCCGATAATTTTACGCACGGGTGGGGGCAAGATTTTCGACAAAGTTGGGGTGGCTAAAATTTTGTCCTCCTCCGCCAACTGGGGATTTTTCAGCACATCGATTACTTTGAGGCTGTAGACCCCCCGAAATTCGGTGGCCAAGATGTCCTGAAGGGTACGAATGGCCCGAGCCGAATTGGGGGTATTGCCTGCCACATAAAGCTTCAAGACATACGCACGGCGAATGGAAGCGAGGGGAGTATCGGTTTCTGGCAAGGTTTCATGGGGCCAAATTTCGTCAGTCATCGCTTTATCGGACATAGGTTAGTTCTGGCTATCACAAACAGCTACTGCGGCTAGGGCGGAGGCTTAGATCCAGTCTCTAGATTTCTCTCTTGATACTTCTCTTGACACTTCTCTTGACACTTGTCTATTGATAACTGGGGGTTGGGGTTCTTTCCAGGTGAGTGTGGTTCAGGCTATGGAGTCTCTCCCAATTTTCTCTAACCTTAACGATAAAAACTACAAAGATAAAAACTACAAAGACGATGAGCTGAGATCAGAGCGAACCACCGTGGGCGGAGCGGATTGTCCTGACAGCTCAGGAGAGCGGGGGATGGCACGGCGGTACATCTCACTGAGGTGGGAAATTACATCAATCAGGGTAATTCGATAGTCAAGCAAAATTTCTTCATTACGGCCCTCGATCTTGAGTTGTTTGGCAAAATCATCCATCAAGCTCATGTGAAGTTCTAAAATCTGAGAGGCTCCCATATCTGCAAAGAAGGCCAGTGCCACCAGCTCATCGGTGCGCTGATTTGCCCGTTGCGGAGCCTGAAAATAGTCCAACACAATGGCTTGGTACAGCCCCCGCAGACGATGCAGAAGTTGCTGCTGTTCAGCTCGGGACATATTGCGAAAAAACTGCTGGGGATCCCGGTGATAGTAGACCCCCTTGTAACCCAGTTGCTCCCGCAGTTTCTCCGCCAATCGCGTCTGTTGAGCATGAATCTGATCGGGAATAGACCGAAAGCCCTGAATGGCGGATCCCTCTGGCAAGCCGCAGGTGGGGGAGAGCTGCAAGAAACGGGCCATAGCCTGATCTAGCCATGCCACCAGCCCTAATCCTTCTGCTTCCCTTCTGCCGTCTCGAACAGGGGCGGGATCCCCAATGGAGGCAGCAAAGTCCGACCAGGATACCGAACGAATCACGGTGGCATTGTGATAGTAGGATTGTTCCGGCTTACCCAGGAGGGACTCAGGCGCATCATGGGTCAATAAGACCAAAACAGCCGGCATCAGGATACCCCAGGTGCAGAGTTGGTGGGCCACCCCCGATAGATCCCCCCAGTCATCTTGACTCCCCATCAACAGCAACACATCCAGATCGTTGCTCTGTTGCTGCACCTGCCGCAAAAAAGAGTCTGGACTCGGGGCCACCTCCACCCTGAAGCGCTCCTGAGGGAGAACCCAATGCCAATCTGGGGGCAGCTGGGCGGATCTAAAATCCCAGAGCTGCAATAAAAGAACGTGTAGAGGTTTGGTGGCGGGAACAGATAAATTCAAAATGGATCAGTCTATAGAGAGGCTGGGCACAACATCTGATGTTATCAAGCTAAAACAAACAGAGCCCGACAAACGAAAATCAAAGTTTCATGATGCTGGCTTTCTGGGATCCAGCCTTAACGATTAGGGTTAACGATTAGATAATGTATTGACTATCGCTCTTCAAACAGTTTGACTAAGCTAGAATCTCCCCAACGGCAGAGTTGCCCAACAGACCATTTATTTAACCCAAGTTACATAACCCAAGGATCCCAGACATGATCGACCTCTACGCTTGGCCCACCCCCAATGCCTACAAAATCTCGATCCTGCTGGAAGAGGTGGGGATCCCTTATCAGGTCAGTCCTGTCAACATTGGCCAGGGGGATCAGTTCAAGCCCGACTTCCTCAAAATCAGCCCCAATAACAAGATGCCCGCCATTGTGGATCCCGACGGGCCAGGGGGGGCAGCCTTTTCTTTGTTTGAGTCTGGGGCGATTTTAATCTACCTGGCCGACAAATCAGGCCAGTTGTTGCCCACAGAGCTGGGATCCCGCTATCGGGTGATCGAGTGGCTGATGTTTCAGATGGGGGGCGTCGGGCCGATGCTGGGGCAGGCACACCACTTTCGGCACTATGCCCCAGAACAGGTGCCTTATGCCATCAACCGCTACACCAATGAAGCCACTCGCTTGTATGGGGTGCTGGATCGACGACTGAGTGAAGTGGAGTATCTGGCTGGGGAGTATTCCATTGCTGATATCGCCACCTTTCCCTGGCTGCGGGGCTATGCCAACCAAGGGCAGGATCTAAACGACTATCCTCAGGTCAAGCGGTGGTTTGAGGCGATCGATCAACGTCCTGCCGTCCAAAGAGGACTGGAATTGATGGCGGAGTTTCGCCGGACGGGGCCGATGGATGACAAGGCCAAGCAGATTCTATTTGGGGCGGAGCAGTATCAAAAAAGATAGGGATCCCGAGCCTTGGGTTCGGATACTGGTCAAGACACTTCAAGGCAGGGCCGGGACAAAATCAAAGCCCGTTCCTGAGCGGGATCCCGGCTCCACCTTGACCAACACATTGGGGGCATCTCGGTCGCCTGAGGGCAAAAATCGTAGGGATCCTGAAGCACTATTGAGGCTGAAATTGGGATCTGACAGTGCTGCTCGGATCCCGGCTCGACTGGGGTTTGAGGTCAAAGCTGCCAAAAAAACCCGTGCTGCATCGTCCCCCAATGCGGTGCGCCAACTGACTTGACCGCCCCACTGTCGTTCGGCAGCTTGGGCATAGCTCTGGTTAGCCGGAATGGCGGGATGCCAGGGGATCGCCACCACCAATCCTTGAGCCGAGGATCCCTCTTGTAGTGTGGCAAAACTAAACAGAACATCTCCTCCCAATAGAGCTAGAGGCTGGGGCTGGCTGCGATTGACCCGCATCAACTCCCGGGTTTGGGGCGCGGTGGCATTGTCTGGGGCCATAAAGATGACCTCCGCCTGTTGGTTGACCAGCTGCTGCAAAATCGTGGCAGGATTCAACCCCTGACTGGATAGATCTACCTCGGTGACAATGACTCCACCCTCGGTATTGATGGTGGTGGAGAAGGCGGTGCGGAGGCTAGTGCTATAGGCGCTGTTGGGATTGTAAAGAATGGCCGCCCGTCGGGCTTGCAAGGTGTTGAGGGCATAGCGGGCCAACTGGGTGCCTGCGATTTGGTCGGATGGCACCACCCGAAAGATGGCATCCCCCAGGCTGCTGATGGCGGAGCTGGTGCTGGTGCTGGAGATCATCGGCAAGCCTGCTGACTGGTAGACCTCGGCGGCAGCAATGGTAGCCCCGCTGGAATTGTGTCCGATCACCCCCAGCACCTCTGAGCGGCGCACCAACCCTTCCGCCACCGTTTTGGCCAGCTCAGCATCATCGCCATCATCCACAATCAAGAGTTGCAGGAGACGACCAGATAGGCCCCCCTGTTGGCGAAATTGTTCTTGGGCATAGGCCACCCCGCGCAAGGTTTCTTTGGCTCGGTCAGGGTTGCTAGAGACGGGCACCACCACCGCCAAAACCAAGGGATCCCCCTGTTGGAGGGCGCGAGCATTGTTGAGGTAGATCAGGGCTTCAGGATCGTTGCGGTCGGCCTGCACAACCACTTCTAAAAGTGGGATGGCGGTGTCAATCCGATCCAGCTGGATCAGCTCCACCGCTGCTGTTTTATTGGGATTGGCTGGCGTGGTAAACAACAGGGTCTCACCACTACTGAGGAGCAGATCGGAACTGCCCCACCCCCAAAAGGCAGTGAGATAGAGGGCAGTGAGATAGTCGGGATCCCTGGCAAGCGACCAACTCGGTAAAGATACCAACCGCCGACACCCAAGCCAATCGCCAGGACAATATAGACAATCGGCGGCGGAGATTTTGCCATTACAAGCTGTTGAACGCGCATTCTAAGTGTAGTGTAGCGATTGATGTGGCTGAGTTCCGGTATAGCCGAGTTCTGGTATGGCTGAGTTCTGGTATGGCTGAGTTCTGGTATGGCTGAGTTCTGGCATAGCTGAGTTCTGGGGGGATCCTAACGACTCATCTCAACATCACAATCAACATCACAACTACAAAGACAGAGGATACTGGTGTGGGGATCCAGCTGACCACTCCCACATGGATCCGGCATAGTTACGCACCAAGAAGCCCCGCTCCACCAGAACACAGGCCAGCCAAGCGGCCCGGATGCCCCCGCTACAGTAGACAATCAGGGGTTGATCGGGCTTGAGCCGAGCCTGGGCAAACTGCTGATCGATCTGTTGGGGAGATAGGAGCTGGCCGGCTGGATCGAGGAGGTCTTGGATCGGGAGATTGATGGCGTTGGCCAGATGACCGGGACGAGCCTCCCCATACAGGATCTCCCCGGCAAATTCGGCTGGGGTGCGGGCATCCACTAAAGTCAGATCCTTTTGATCCAGACAAGCTTGTAGCTCCTGCTGTTGGATCCACCAAGTTGAGGTACGGCAAATCTGAAAATCCCCTGGGATCCTGGCCCCAAGGGTTGGTAGGGTCTGGCTCTGCACCAAAGCCCGATAGCCACCATCCACCAATGCCGCCTGAGTATGGCCCAACGTCCGCAACATCCAGACCAGTCGCCCATCCCCCGGCGGGGATCCCATCACCACCACTGGGGCTTGGTTACAGACCCCCAAATCTCGCAGCTGTTGCTGTAGGCTGCCATCTTCTAGCAGTAGTCCCCGGCCTGGGCTCTCGGGATCTCTGGAGATAATGGAAAACTGCTGCCAATTGGCCCGATGGGATCCCGGTAATGGCTCCAGATCAGCCTCTTGAGGATCGCGAGCATCCCACAGGATGGCACCCATACGGAGCTTCTGGTGGGCCTGCTCAGGAGAAAGGATCCAACTACTCATGGACAACAGGAGACCACGACAAAAGCAGACCACAGCGAGTATTGGCGGAAGCGGGCGGGCTTCAAGTGGATGTGGTTGATTGCGTCAATTGAGGAGCAAACGCCTGTAATTGGCCCAGCGATAGCAGCACCCCCGGAGACAACGGCATGAGAGAGATGGCTTCCACCCGTAGTTGCGCCCAGCCGTTACCCCAGACCCATTCGCTCATGCCATCCACGCCCCCCCAGAGGCTGACCTGAAGCTGGTTAGCGAAGCACTGCTCAACCCGATGGCCAATACGGACAGGCCCAATCCAACTCTCGAACTCTATCCCCGTCTGCAACTGCTCTGGGATCCCTTCCTGTAGCTGTTGGGGCCAAAGCCATTGGCGCAGCAGGGCAGTCTCTTTCAGACAACGCTCTAGGGTGGCGGCAGAGGCATCCATCTCCAGCCGCAAGGTCGATTGTTGAAAGGATCCCAGCATGATGATGCGCTCAAAGGGCCTTGATTTTAGCTCAAAATCACCCCTTGACCAGCCCCCAGGATCCCGTCAAAAAAACTTTCCTCTGCCCAGATCTTTTTTGTGAACTCAACGTTTTCCACAGGTTTTGGGGTCTTTTCCACAGACAAACAAAAGTTTATCCACAGGATCTTGGCCGCTCTCAACAGGTTTAGTGGGGGTCTGTGGAAAACCTTCGAATCACCTCCCCAGAGCAGGAAATATCGAGAAATGTAAACAAAATGATTTGTTTTTGCCGATACTATCAATCCAAAAATTCAGTATTGAAGAACAAAAAACCCTGACAGCCGGTTGACAGGGCAGGCGGGGTTAAGGCCACAATAAGCCCACTGTTATTAGATCGACATCTGACCTGTGTCAGTGAAGTGGACGCAAACCTAGGGGGCTGAGACCGTGAGGGGGCTTTTTGATATCTCCTGATCCCTGTCTAACCCAAGACCGACGAACCGTTCCCACTGCCTCTACTCAGAGAGCCTTGCCTCCTTGTGAGGCCCATCGCAACAAAGGCCGATCTCCTCGTTGACCTCCCTAAGCCTCTGACAGTCGTTTCTCGGCTAGGTGAGGCTGTCTCCAGATAAAACGACCTCAGTTCCTCTCGGATCCATTCTGTTGTAATGGTTCACCTTCGGTGTTGGCCTTGTGCCAGCCTCTGATGTGATGGCCCATCAACATCGTTAACCGACTGGCCCTGAATTCCCTATTGAGTCGGTCTGTTGTTTAGTAGAGTCCTGTGATATGAATCCAAGTGTCAGTATTTTGGCTGAGATTCCCGAAGAGCTGCATGACACGCTCAAAGGCTATCTGACCCAGCATCCCGATTGGGATCAAGATCGGGTGTTTACAGCAGCTTTGTCTCTGTTTTTACTGCAAAATGGTGATACTGATCGCCGAGCTGCCCGGATCTATCTCAATAGTCTCTTTCAGCGCAGCTAAATCAGTCAGCCCCCGACTGGATCAGCTTTGATGAATCAGGCTTAGATAAATCACAATGAATCAAAATGAAAGGGATCCCATTGCAGGAGTTTCTCCCTAATGTTGTTTTATCCGTTTCCACGTCCTCAGGCTGGCCAAGCTCTGGCCCGATTGCTTTGTCCTATTAGCTTGATTCTGGCCGGTGGATGGCGACAGTTTGGCCTCCTGCTAATTTCTCTGCTAATTTCTCTGCTAATTGGAGCGGGATCATGGGGGACGGTTTTGTCGCTACCTGTCTCCGCTCAATGGGGCACGACAAATTTGCCGGAAGTGGGATCCCCAGCCCCAGCCTTCGCGCTGCCAGACAGTGATGGCAATCTACGAACCTTGCAGGAGTTTACCGGGGAGTGGGTGGTGCTCTACTTCTATCCCAAAGACTTTACTTCCGGTTGCACCATTGAGGCACGGCGATTTCAGCAACAGTTGGCAGACTTCCATCACCTCAACACCGAAGTGGTGGGCATCAGTGCCGATACAGTGGAAAGCCATCGTCGCTTCTGTGATGCTGAGGGGTTGCAATTTCCTCTATTGGCGGATGTGGAGGGTCACGTCAGCGAGGCTTACGGCTCTTGGTTGGGGGACAGTGCCCTACGCAATAGCTTTTTGATTGATCCAGAGGGTCTACTGCAAGAGATTTTCCCGATTGTCAATCCCTCCCTTCACGTCAAAGAGGTGATGGCTGCCCTCAAAGATCTACAGGTTTGAAGCAGAAAAATCCCTATCCTTATTAAGTATTTCATACGAAGAATAAAAAGAGGATCCGAGAAGAAAAGCCCTCCCCCGGATCCTTTTTAGCTCAAAACCTTGTAATGATGGAGCAAGTGTTAACTACAGGCTGTTAGCTACAAGCTGAGGCCAGGGGGCAACAAAACTTGATCAATTAGGTGAACAACACCATTGCTGGCCTCGATATCAGTAGCAATTACATTGATCACTCGTTCAGTGCCGTCAATCAAGCGAACGCTGTCGCCTTGGATTGAGACCGTCAGGATGGATCCTTCAACCGTTGTGATCTGCTGACCATTGGTCAAATCGCCAGCAAAAACAGCTGCCCCAGAGACAACGTGATAGGTGAGAACATCTGTCAGCAGCCCAACATTTTCAGGGAGAAGGGCAGCATTCAGGTTCTCTGGAGGCAGTGCTTCAAAAGCAGAGTTAATTGGCGCAAAGACTGTGAAGGGGCCAGGGCCGCTTAGAGTATCGACCAAGCCTGCCTGTTGCAGAGCAAAGACAAGAGTGCTGAGATCCGGGGTTGCGACTGCTAACTCGACAATATTGGGCAGAGGAGCCGGAGTTGGGGCCGGAGTCGGCAAGGGGGTGGGCGGAGAAACCGCAACAGTTTCATTACCAGAGTCACCACAAGCAGCACCCAGCAAGCCCAGAGTAACCGCCAAAATTAGAGCATTCCATTGATGTCGACGCATGACAATCCTCCAAATCACAAGAAAATTTACATTGACTTAACATCACAACACACTACTATGAATCTGACCCAAGATGCTTTCGTCTAAGCGAAGATCCTATGGCGCAATTTTGGAAAATGAGGTCTTTTTTAGTACGACGCAGTTTTTTGCGATCGGTGGGAACACTTAACTTTCAAGACTGTGCTTGTCTGTAGTCAATTGCTGCTCAAGAATCGAAGTGAAAGCTCCCAGAACAAATCCAAATCGTTTTAGTCTTTAGGGATCCCAGACCCTGGCATACTATGGATTGGGTCGGATTGGGTCAGATGAAGAATCCTTACATCCCTTCCCGATAGCTTCTCTGCCACCGTCATCGCCAAGCAAGAGTTAATCACCATGCCCAAAGTCATCGTCACTGACCGGATCGATCCCAGTGGGATTGACATCCTCTCACAAGTTGCCCAAGTGGATGTCGAGCTGAAGCTGACTCCTGAAGAGTTGGTGAAGGTGATCCCTGAGTATGACGCCATCATGATTCGCTCAGGCACCAAGGTCACACGGGAGGTGATCGAAGCAGGCACCAAGCTCAAGATCATTGGTCGGGCTGGGGTGGGGGTAGACAACGTGGATGTGCCCGTTGCTACTAAAGCCGGGATCCTGGTGGTCAATTCCCCAGAGGGCAACACCATTGCCGCAGCTGAACACGCCGTCTCCTTGATGATGGCTCTCTCTCGTCACATTGCCGAGGCCAGCACCTCTCTCAAGGCAGGCCGTTGGGAGCGCCAGAAGTTTGTGGGTGTGGAGGTCTATAAAAAGACTCTGGGGGTTGTGGGCTTGGGTCGGATCGGATCCCATGTGGCCCATATTGCGACGGCGATGGGTATGAAGCTGTTGGCTTTTGATCCTTATCTCTCTCTGGAGCGAGCCCAACAACTGGGGGTGCGCCTTGTGGATATGGACACCCTCTTACAGGATTCCGACTACATCACCCTGCATATCCCCAAAACGCCAGAGACTGCCAACCTTTTGGTGCCGAAGCCTTTAGAAAGATGAAGCCGACGGCACGGCTGATCAACTGTGCACGGGGCGGATTAATCGATGAGCAAGCCCTCTATGAGGCTCTGAAAGCCAAGCAAATCGCTGGGGCTGCTTTGGATGTGTTTGCCACCGAACCGTTGGAATCCTCGCCTTTATTTGAGCTGGGATCCGAGATGTTGCTGACTCCTCACCTCGGGGCGTCCACCGAAGAGGCGCAGGTGAATGTGGCGATCGATGTGGCAGAGCAGATCCGTGATGTGTTGTTGGGGTTACCCGCCCGCTCAGCAGTGAATATCCCTGGTTTGCAGCCGGAAATACTGGAGAAATTGAAGCCCTATCTGGACTTGGCGGAAACGCTGGGCAACCTGGTGGGCCAGTTGGCGGGGGATCGGGTCAGCCAGTTGGAGATCCGGTTGCAGGGGGACTTGGCCGAAAAAGATGGTCAGCCCATGATCATTGCTGCCTTGAAAGGCCTATTGACACTGGCTTTGCAGGAACGGGTCAACTATGTCAATGCCACTATTGAGGCCAAAGAGCGGGGAATCCGCGTGGTGGAAACCCGGGATCCCTCCGTGAAGGATTATTCAGGGGCAATTCACCTCACCGCACAAGGGCCTCATGGTCTGAGGTCGGTGACGGGAGCCTTGATTGGGGAACGGGAAGTGCGGGTGACCGAGATCGATGGCTTCCCCATCAACGTGCCACCTGCCGCCAATATGCTGATGACCGTTCACCGAGATATGCCCGGTTTGATCGGCAAGATTGGCACCCTCTTAGGAGCCTACAATGTCAACATCGCCAGTATGCAGGTGGGTCGCAAAATTATCCGTGGTGACGCGGTGATGGTGCTGAGCCTGGATGATCCGCTGCCGGATGGCATCATCGAGGAAGTCCGTAAAGAGCCTGGGATCCGGGATGCGTTTGTGGTGAATCTGTGAGTGTCTCTATTTCTGAACGATTTGCCCACCTCAAGACCACTGGTTCTAAAGCCCTAATCCCCTTTATCACCGCCGGGGATCCCGATCTTGATACCACTTGGGCGGCATTACAGGCTCTGGATGACAATGGGGCAGATGTAATCGAGCTGGGGGTGCCCTACTCGGATCCCTTGGCAGATGGATCGGTGATCCAGGCGGCGGCGACCCGGGCCTTGCAAAAGGGGACGCGGTTGGAGGCGATTTTGGCAGGGCTAGCAGGCTTGAGCCTCAAGGCTCCGGTGGTGTTGTTCACCTACTACAACCCCATCTATCGAGCGGGCTTGGATCCCTTTATGGCCAAGGTGCGGCAGGCGGGCTGTAGTGGTTTAGTGGTGCCTGATCTGCCGGTGGAGGAGTCGCAGCCTTTGATCGATACGGCCAAAGCTCATGATTTAGATGTGATCCTGTTGGTGGCTCCCACCAGTACGCCGGAGCGGATGCATCAGATTGCTCAGCGCTCGTCTGGATTTGTCTACTTGGTCAGCACCACGGGTGTGACCGGGCAGCGGCAGACATTGGCCACGCGGATCCCTGAGTTGTTGGGGAGTCTGCGGCAGCAAACCTCTTTGCCGATTGGGGTGGGTTTTGGCATTTCTTCCCCTGATCAAGCCCGTCAGGTGGTGGATTGGGGCGCTGATGCTGCGATTGTGGGCAGTGCTTTTGTGCAACGGCTGGCTCAAGCGGCGGCTCCTGCTGAAGGGATCCAAGCGGTGGGATCCTTTTGTCGGGAGCTGAAGACAGCTCTGGGGTAGAGAGAAAAGAGCTGATGGTGGCGTTTTCCCGACCTGCTTCGCTCCAGAAGACTGAGTTCGGCTGAAATACTGAACATACCAATACTAAGGGATCCTTAGGCCAAGTCTTAGACTAGGACATTAAGCCAGAGAAGACTGTCCCTAAAATGACGCCCAGCAACACAACGCACGGAGAGAACTTCTGTATCATAGGCAAATCGTTAAGGGCGCATCAGCAGGGGTCAACACATGGGATCCACATCGCTACAGGGTCGGGATCTGCTATCGCTGGCGGATCTGTCCCGTTCGGAATTGCTGGAATTGATCGAGCAGGCTGTTGCCCTCAAGCAAGGGCAGTATCAGCCTTCTCTAGCGGGCAAAACCTTGGGACTCCTGTTTAACAAGGCTTCCACCCGCACCCGTGTTAGCTTCAGCACGGCAATGTTTCAGTGTGGGGGCACGGTGTTGGATCTGATGGCCTCCGTTATGCACGTCAGTCGAGGGGAGCCTATTGCCGATACAGCACGCGTGCTTTCCCGTTATTTGGACGCTGTTGCCATTCGGACGTTCGACCAGTCGGAACTGGAAACCTTTGCCCACTATGCCGATATCCCCGTGATCAATGCCCTTACTGATCAGTTTCATCCTTGTCAAGCGCTGGCAGATTTGCTCACCCTGCGGGAAACCTTTGGATCCCTGGCGGGCTTGACCTTAACCTACTGTGGCGATGGCAACAATGTCGCCCATTCTCTCTTGTTGGCCTGCGCTATGGCCGGGATCCACATTCGAGTGGCCACCCCGCCCGACTTTGCCCCTGTTCCAGCCATCGTTGCCCAGGCTCAAGCCTTGGCCCAAGCCTCCACCATCACCATCACCACGGATCCAGAAGAAGCAGTGAAGGGATCCCAGGCCATTTATACCGATGTTTGGGCCAGCATGGGTCAAGAGGATGAGGCGGGATCCCGATTGCCGATTTTTATGCCCTATCAGGTCAATGAGGCTTTGTTAGAAGGGGCGGATTCTGAGGCGATCTTTTTGCACTGCCTGCCTGCCCATCGTGGCGAAGAGGTCACAGATGAAGTCATTGAGGGATCCCGGTCGCGGGTTTGGGATCAGGCAGAAAATCGCCTCCATGCTCAGAAGGCTTTGGTTGTCAGCCTATTGGGAGCCTAGTCAAAATGGCGTTGTTCCCATTCGCTGAAATGTCTGGTCATACATAGTGTTCAGAGCAATTGGGATCCATCTTTATCAGTCACTCGCTCTAAGCAAGGCGAGGAGCTGTTGCTGTAACAGTTAATAAATGAGTAGGCTATGAGCCTCTGTTTGTCTTAGCCCCTGGTTGATTGACTAAGATGGGGATGAGGGGGTGCCCTGCGTCATTCGCTAGGGGAGGAGCACTGAAGTGATACATAGCATGGTGATACATAGCATTACAATTCGAATCGTCGCTGTGCTGATGGGGGCTGCTCTGAGCGGGATCCCTCAGGCAGCTCAGGCTCAAAGCGACCGGATCCCGTGGGAATGGGTGATGGAGTGGCAGGAGAGTGCCCAAGAACAGCAGTGTCCTTTGTCCAGTTTCATGCGGAGCCGTCCGCTGCCATCGCCCGATCAAACCTGGAACGTTTATAGCCGTCTCGATCTACATGTCAAACCTGATGGAGAGGCCCAACTCACCAGCCTTTTGTTTGCCCGCCATCTTCCCACCGGCAGACTGCATCAAATCTACAGCAGCTCTCTGGTCAGATCAGAACCGGATTTCAATCTGGCAGTCCTCCTCCCCTTTGCTTGGCAGCAGGATCAACTCTTAGTGCGAGAAAGGCAGGGGATCCTGCAGTCCGATGTCCTTATTGATTGGGCTGTGATCTGGCAGACGGACTCTTTAGACAGTGTTATAGGAGATAGTCTTACGGGCAATCGTTTTAATTCCCCGACTCTAGTGGCATCCACCTCCCTGATGGCTTCCGTCCAATCTCAAACATCAGCGCAAATCCAAGTTCGACAGCCCCCCAGACCTCAATCGATTACGGAACTGTTGGGCTGGGATCCCCAAGCTCCCAATCAGGTGTTGTTCCGCCTCGGGGAGATGGGAGATGATACGTCGCAGGTGATCAGTTTGGGATCCGGTCGGCCTCTTGTGCGAAATCAGTGGGATATTGCAACTCTATCCAGCAGTGCTAACCCCGATCCAGAGTTTCATCCACCTCTCTTGACCCAGTCCCCAGATTGGCAGATGGCACTCCCTCAGGGATCCCAGTGTCATCACACGATGCTGTTATAAATTGCTGTTATGAATAGAGGCTTGCAGCCCCCAGATGATCACTGCCCCACCGGATCACAACAGACTCACCACCCCCAGCCCCAAAGCATAAGCCGCCACGCCTGCGCTGATGGGCACAGCAAATCCCCCCTGCCAGCGATAGAGCACCCCCGTCCCCATCAATCCCAACAGGACAGGTAGCCACCCTGCCGCTTGTTCCGCTGCATCTCCAGCCACCGATACCCCCAGCAGGGCTGCGATCAACATCGGCCCCAGGGCTTGAAAAGACGTCAGCACCCGACCATTGGGATCCAGATTGCGCCCCCAGAGAAACGGTATTGCCCGCATCAGATAGGTGCCTAGGGCGATCAGAACAATCAAGCCTGTGGTACTCATAGAATCCTCTTGATCACAGCTCCCGCTAGACTTGCCACCAGGATCCCTGCGGCTGGATACCCCACCCAGCTCAAGATAGCTGCCCCAAGCACCGCCACCGCTAGACCGATGCGCTGGCCCCGATCACCGGTCTGGATATAGGGCATGACTAGCACCCCAAACAAAGCGGGCAGGGCAAAGGGTAGCGCCTGGGCCAATAGTGGCAGACGGGTGATGATCCATCCGCCCCCCAGGGATCCCATGACGGTTGCCCCCACCCACGAACCGTATGCCGCCACCTCAACCCCGCTCAGCCAGCCCACCCGCGTCTCTGGAGGGCAGACTGTCAAGCGAGCTAGAGCCACCGCAAACACCTCATCCGTCAAACCGTGGGCCAATGTTGCCACAGTAAGGGGTGGAGCTGGGATTTGGGCGGCTAAGCTAGGCCCATACAAAAGATGGCGGGTATTGAGCAGCAGACAGAGCCCCCACGCAATGCCCACAGGGGTGCCCGCCCCCAAGAGGCCCACTAAGGTAAATTGAGCCGCTCCCGAAAAGATCAGCATCGAGCTGAGAGTTGCCTCTACTATCGAAAAGCCTTGCTGAATAGCCACTAATCCAAAGGTCACCCCTACGGGCACGTACCCTAAGGCAATTGGCACCCCATCCAGTAATCCCTGCCGAAAAGATGACATCGCTCTGTAATAAAGGCTTTTATTATGCTCCTTAATGGGTTTGCTCACCACGGACAAACTAGCAGCATCAAGATCCAGGCAGACTTGGGGAGGCTGGAGCAGGATGATTTGATCCTATGGTGAAGAGACTTGAGAAACCCTTGGATTATGCTTTCCTCCATCACTCTGCCCACTATCACTCTGCCCACTATCACTCTGCCTACTTGGATCACCTTAGCCCGATTGGGGGCGATTCCCCTAATCTTGTGGGGCTTGGCTCAGGGATCCCTGACGGGGCGATGGGTGGCGCTGATCGCGTTTGGGGTTGGATCCCTGACGGATTGGCTGGATGGCTATCTGGCCCGACGGCTGCATCAAACCTCAGAATTGGGCAAGTTTCTGGATCCCTTGGTGGACAAGCTCTTGGTGATGGCTCCTCTGTTGGCTTTGCTGGAACAAGCGCGGATCCCAGCCTGGGGGGTGTTTTTGATCTTGGGGCGGGAGATCACCATTGCGGGCTGGCGGGTCAATCAGACGCAAATCTCCGGGGCTAATCTCTGGGGCAAGGCCAAGACGGTGACGCAAATGGCGGCCCTAGTGGTGCTGATGGGGGAGTGGCCCGGTGGGATCCCCTTGTTTTGGCTGGCAGTGGTCTTGACCCTGATTTCGGGCTTGACCTATGTGTTGCCTATAGTGCCTAAGGCTGCTGAAGCTGAGCAACAGCCCAATTCGCTGGGTTAGACCAGTCTCGGCTGGCAACATCTTACCTCCGCCCGCTCAAAAGGAGGGGAGGGATCCTTTACTATTTTGATGTCTGCTTTTATGTCTGCATTGTGAGGTAGGTTGTGCTTGATCTGAAACGCCTGAGAGAGGATCCCGGTAGTATCAAACAGGCGATGGTCAACCGTCGGGCCCCAGTCGATCTGGACGGGATCCTGGCCTTGGATGCTCAGCAGCGGCAGTTGCAAACCCAACGTTCCGAGCTACAAGCCGAGAGCAACAGCATTGGCAAACAGGTGGGCGCAGCCATCAAAGGCGGAGCTGATCCGCAGGGATCCGATGTGGCGACACTACGACAACGGGGATCCGATCTCAAGGAAGAGATTGCCCAAATCGAAGCCCAAGAACGGGATC
This sequence comes from Synechococcaceae cyanobacterium SM2_3_2, assembly GCA_012031565.1. GTDB lineage: Bacteria > Cyanobacteriota > Cyanobacteriia > Thermostichales > Thermostichaceae > JAAUUM01. The sequence goes on along the minus strand of JAAUUM010000003.1, from coordinate 18,805 downwards.
TGAGCCAGCGCATCGAAGATCTACTGTTGAGGATCCCGAACCCGACCCTGGCCGTCGTACCGGTGGGCAGGAGCGAATCTGACAATGTGGAAATACGCCGCTGGGGAGACGACTTTAAGCCCGCCCACACCGTTAAACCCCATGACGAGATTGCTGTGGAACTGGGGATCCTGGAGGTGGAGAGAGCCGTCAAGGTGGCCCAGTCTCGCTTTGTGGCCTTGATGGGGGCTGGCGCTGCGCTGGAACGAGCCTTGGCAGGGATGATGCTGGATCGTCATACCCAAGCGGGCTATACCGAGGTGATCCCGCCCTTTTTGGTCAACAGTGCCACCTTGCAGGGCACAGGCCAATTGCCCAAGTTTGCGGAGGATGGGTTTCAGTGTGCGGAGGATGATCTATGGCTGATCCCCACCTCAGAAGTGCCCCTGATCAACCTGTTTCGGGGGGAGATTCTGGATGCGGCTACGTTGCCTTTTAATCTCTGTGCTTTTACCCCCTGTTTTCGCCGGGAAGCAGGTAGCTATGGCAAGGACACCAAAGGGCTGATTCGGCTGCATCAATTCAACAAGGTAGAGATGATCAAAATCACCGCCCCTGACCAATCGGAAGCCGAGCACGAAAAGCTGGTGCGGGATGCCGAAGCAATCTTACAGATGCTGCAACTGCCCTATCGAGTGTTGGAGCTGTGTACTGCCGATATCGGCTTTTCGGCCAGCCGATGCTATGACATTGAGGTCTGGATCCCTAGTCAAAATCAGTATCGAGAGATCTCCAGTTGCTCCAATTGTTGGGATTTTCAAGCCCGTCGGGCCGATATCCGCTGCAAAACGGCAGGGCAAAAGGGAACGGAGTATGTCCACACCCTGAATGGATCCGGTCTAGCGGTGGGGCGGACGATGGCGGCGGTGTTGGAGAACTATCAGCAGATGGATGGAACAGTAAAAATCCCCTCTGCGGTCAGGCCGTTTTTGTCAGAACGGTACCTCACATCAGAAGGGATCCTCAAAGTTTGAAAGAAGGTTTGAAAGGTTTGGTGGGTGATGATCGCCGCGACCGCTGATGGCGAAAACTAGCGCAGAGGAGTTGCGGCGTTTTTCCTCTCAGCCGTAAACTTGGCGAATGCAGACCTGTCAAAACCTGAAGTCTGAACCTGAAGTCTAGTTGTTTAATTCAGACTCAAGATGGCAACCAGCGGGGATCCTGTGATCACTTCGGTGGCAACCAAGGCCACAAAGCCCAGCATGCAAGGCGACCATTCAAGGTTTCGGCATACTCAGTGAACCCGAAGCGGGGAGTGCTGTCCACGTACATTTCAGGCTCAATGGCATAGTTATTGAGGCGACCGCCTTCTTCAACAACAACGGAACGATAGGTAGGCATAATGGCTCTCTTTGCTTTGTCTCTTTGCTTTGATGGTCTTACCTTAACAAGCATTGTAAAGTTTTGCAACAATCCTGATGCTGCTATTCTTGCCCGTCCTGCCGGGATCCCAGTTTACCTCTTTACCAAGGCACTGGTTTTTGAGTTTGGTTTTTGCGACTATAATCGCTGGCTAGCCAGTGTGGGATAAAGCCAGAGCATCAGGTTTTGCAGTCCCGCATCCGATTTCATCTGGGATCCACGGTTCATCTGGGATCCACGGATAACGGTTCCAGCTCAGTGTTAGGATTCATACTTTAATAGTATTGTTTTCAGAATTGATGATCGAAAATTGATGATCAAAAATTGATGATCGAATTAGTCTCATCGGTAGACCTGATTTTCAGCAGGGCAGAACAATGGTGCCGCCTATTCAGATCTCATCACCTACGATCTCTGCAAAACCTGCCTCAGGGGGACTACCGTTGCGGTGGGCCATCACGCTGCCCCATTTGTTGGAAATTGGTATTGTTGCCTTGGGCCTGGGGCTTTTGACCCAGTGGAATGGCCGACGATTGGTGGAGCAAATGGCCATTCGGATTGCTTATGAATCCACCCTCAGTGTTCAAGAACATTTTCAATCCTTTTCCGCAACTCCGTATTTACTCTTGGAGACTCAAGCGGAAGCCCTGCGTTTGGGTCTACTAGACCTAGAAGATACTGACCGCATCCGGCCCTACTTTTGGCAGCAGGTGCAGCTAAATCCTGCAGTCCAACGGCTGTATTTTGGGGATGAAACGGGATCCTTTTTGTTGGTGCAAAATAATCCTGAACCGCAATTCCACCTCAGGGATCCCCGGGGTCGCTCGATCTATGCCCTCAATCAGGCAGGAGAACCGCTCGAACTCTTGAGTCGAGATGCTTTTGATCCCCGTCTCCGTCCTTGGTTTGGGCCAGCCCTCCAAGCTCAACAGCCCACATGGTCGCCTATCTATGTCTTTTACTCTCAGCCAGTCTTGGGCATCACCGCCACCATTCCCTTTGCGACTCCATCGGGATCCCAGGGGGTGTTGGGGGTTGATCTGACTCTGGCCCAGTTGAGTGAGTTTTTGCAAACCCTGCGGATTGGGGTCTCTGGAGAGAGCTTCATCATGGATCGCAACGGAGATCTGGTGGCCTCATCCTCAGAGATCGAGCCGCCCTTTTTGCGTACCCCAGGAGGGCAGGAACGGTTGCGGGCAGATCAAAGTGCCGATCCTCTCATCAAGGCTGCCGCCCGCTATCTCTCTCAACAATGGGGTAGTCTGGCCACTATTCAAGACGCCCAACAGGGATCCCTGGAGGTGGACAGCCAGCGTATCTATCTCCAATGGGCCTCGCTTCAGGATCCCTATGGTCTGGATTGGCTGCTGGTGGTGCTCTTGCCGGAGGCCGATTTCATCGAGCCCATCTGGGCTATTCATCGCCAGACAGCCCTGATCACCCTGCTGGTTTTGGGGGTGGGGATTACAGGCGCAACAATGCTCTATCGACAATTACATCAGTCCTTCAGTCGCTTGGTGGACATGACCCATCAGGCCCAACAGGGCAACCTCAGTCTGCAACGGCCCGCCGCTCCTTTTCCAGAACTGGATCAATTGGCCGATGCCATTTTTGAGATGACCCTCAGGTTAGGAACGGTTGTGGCCAGTCAGCCAAGTGTGATTCCAGCTCTCGGGGTGCCAGAGGGATCCCAGCAGGATGAGTCAGAAAACACCCCACTTGAACAACAAGATTTAAGCATCAATCATGAAACCGTCAATCAGGAAAGTCTATTCCTGCATAGTCAATCGCTGGGGGTAAACCTGGTGGATCCCCAGTCCTTAGGACTCAATTCTGAACAAGAACAGTATCGGGCTGGGCAGTTTATCCATGCCTGTACCTTTGACGAGGTCTCAAATACTTGGATTACCCTCTTGAATTGTCCGATTGTGGTGGAGGGAGAAGTGCTCGGGATCCTACGGGTTAGTCGCCCGTCTCTAAGTGTTTTTGCTGATGCCGAGATTCATCTTTTGCAGCGGGTAGCGACCCTTTGTGGACTGGCCATTTATCAAGCCCGTCTCTACCAGGTGTCTCAAACCCAGATCACCGAGCTGGAACGCCTCAACCAACTCAAGGCTGATTTTGTCAGCACCGTCTCCCAAGAGTTACGCAGTCCTCTCTCAAATGTTCATATGGCTTTGGGCATGTTGGCCCGCACCGAACGCCCTGAAAAACGGGAGCAATATCTCAGTCTGGCCATCCAGGAATGTGAGCGCCAAATCCATTTCATCAATGACCTATTAGATATCCAACGGCTGGCTAGCAAGCGTCCTGCTTTGAACCCCAGAAAAATCGCCCTCTGCCCCTTTGTGGAACAGGTGATGGCCGGGATCCGTGCTCAGGCACAGAATAAGGAGCAACTGCTAGAGGTGGTCATTGCCCCTACCATTGCCGAGGATCCCGCCTTTGATCAGTGCCCGTTGGATGGGGAGGCTCTAGCCAGAATCTTGCGTGAATTGGCGTTCAATGCGGTTAAGTACACCGCCCCCCAGGGCCGCCTGCGGCTGGAGATCAGCTTTTTTCAGGAGGGGCTCCGGTTCGTGATGGGCAATTCTGCCAGCATTGATGCCGCCGAGTTACCCCGGATTTTTGACAAGTTCTATCGTATTCCCCAATCCGATCGCTGGAACCACGGTGGCACCGGGCTGGGCTTGGCTCTGGTCAAAGAGTTGGCGATTCGGATGGGAGGATACACCAAAGCTGAAAGCCAGGAGGGCTGGACACAAGTTTGGGTTTGGTTGCCATTGTTAGGTTAGGTGTAGGTTAGGTGTAGGTTAGGTGTGCTCTAGCCAGGATTCTCAAAGGGACTCCTCAGTAAGCTCTCCATGTAAAAACAGCTATGTAAAAACAGCTATGTAAAAACAGGATCTTGAACCAAGGCTCAGGATCCCGTTTTGGGCTGTGAAGCCATAAAACTGAACGAGCTGATCAACACAAGCTAATCAGCAGTGGCCAGCTATCACTTGACGGTAACTTTAGCGCCAGCATCTTCCAGCTTTTTCTTGACTTCGGCGGCATCCGCTTTGGTGGTGGCTTCTTTGACTGCTTTGGGGGCAGCTTCCACCATATCTTTGGCATCCTTCAGGCCCAAGCCAGTCAGCTCGCGCACCACTTTGAGGATGGCGATCTTTTTGTCAGCGGGCACTTCATCCAGAATGACATCAAACTCGGTCTTCTCTTCTTCTGGCTCAGCTGCTGCACCGGGAGCCGCCGCCATCATGGGGGCAGCCATCATCATGCCACCAGCAGGAGCGGCTGCACTGACGCCAAAAGCTTCTTCGATGGCGGTGACCAACTCAGAGGCTTCCAGCAGGGTCAAGGCTTTCAGATCTTCAAGAATTTTTTCGACGCGCTCAGACATTGTGAACTCCTAGATAACAAAAACGAACGAACAAAAAACGATCAACAGAACTCAAACCGATGAGGTAGCCCGATTAGGCGGCTTCGTCTTGCTTGCTGGCAATCGCTTGCAGCGCACGAGCCAGCGAGGCTGGTACCTCGTTGATGCCCGTGACCAGTTGGGTTGGTACGGCATTGATGCCCACCGCCAATTTGGTCGCAACGGCCTTGATTGCCCCAGCGGCTTGCGCCATAAGGATCTCCTTGGGCGGCAGATCGGCAATCGCCTTGGCTTGATCCAAAGTGAGCGCCAGACCGTCGATGGCAGCGCCTCGAACTTCGGTCTTTTTGCTCTTTTTCTGGAAATCTTGATAGGTTTTGACTGCTTTGGGAATGTCCCCACGGATCATCACAAAAGCAGAGGGGCCGGCTAAATACTCCGAAACCCCCACCCAAGTGGGGCGATCAGCAATAGCACGGCGCATCAAGGTATTTTTGACCACCATGCAGACTGAATCAGACTCACGCAACTCGGCGCGAAAGTCATTAAGCTCAAACACGGTCAGACCTTTGTAGTCGATGATCAGCACCATTTGGCTGGCATCGAGCAAAGATTGGACATCTTCAATAATCTCGGCTTTGCGGGCTAGCGTTTGCTTGCCCATAAGCTCACCTCCTTGGGACGATTGGGTGACTCATAGCTGAATCGGGACTCCTGGGCTGGGGTGATTTCCAACTCGGGCCATAGGGCCAAGAGGGAAGATCATTCAGGCAACAGATCAAGCAACAGGTGGGATCTGAGCGATCAAACAGATCAAGGCTCATGGAGGCAGTGCTTGGGATCCCTGACCCAACTAGGGAGATGGCAGTGGGAACATAAGCCCCAAAAACAACAGCCCCGGCGGGAAACCGAGACTGTCACGAGAGATGAAAACCTTGCCAACCGCTCAGATCACCCCACAGGGATCCCTGGCAGTCATGTTTAGGTCTCCAACCTCGGCAGGGTTTACAGATCAGGATCCATGAAACTATCACGGCCCGAATACCTGCGGTCTACGGCTAGATCAAAGGTGGCAAGCGTCGGTCAATGCTTCGTAAAAACGAGGCTCCTCAATGGTCTGAAATACGGTTTAGTCGGTTGGATCCCTTTATTGGATTTGGATAGAGACAATCGGGTGTGAGATCGCCTAGTCCAAAACTCATCTGGGATTGCTGCTCATCTGGGGTCGCTTGATCCCAATGAACCAGAATCTTATGCAGCTCCCAATTTTAGATCACGTAATCCACTAATGTCCACCTCAATGGAAGGCCCCATCGTGGCGGAAACATACATGGTGCGCCAGTATTTGCCTTTGGCTCCCGACGGACGGTTACGGTCGATGGATTCTTGCAAAGCCTTGAGATTTTCCAGCAGTGCCTCAGCCTCAAAGCTGCACTTGCCGAACAGGACGTGAACGATTCCAGTTCGATCGGCTCGGAACTCCAACTTACCGGACTTAAACTCTTGTACCGCGTTGGCCAAATCAAAGGTTACCGTGCCGCCTTTGGGCGAGGGCATCAAACCCCGTGGGCCCAGCAAACGACCCAATTTAGCCACCTGCGGCATCATGTCAGGGGTGGCGATCAGCAGGTCAAAGTCCATCATGCCCTGGCTGATTTCGGCGATCAGCTCTTCTGAGCCAACGGTATCTGCACCGGCAGATTGGGCCTCATTAACCTTTTCACCTCGGGCGATCACCGCCACCCGCACGGTCTGGCCCGTGCCACGCGGCAGCACCACGGTTGTCCGCAACTGTTGGTCGGCATACTTGGGGTCGATACCCAGGCGGATATGCACCTCGGCAGCTTCGTCAAATTTGGCGGTGGCGGTTTCTTTGAGCAGAGCCAGCGCATCGGCTGCACCATAAGGACGCTGCTCCACCTTGGCGCTCAACTCGCGCATCCGCTTGGATAATTTCTTAGTCATGATGTTCTCCTTGGGGTTCTGACGAGCGGGGCTCTCCCCCTAAATTGGGTTTGCGAAAAAGGCTATCGGATTATTTGTCAGCCACCAGAACGCCCATACTGCGGGCAGTTCCGGCAATCACCTTCATAGCTGCATCAATGTCGTTGGCATTGAGGTCAGGCATCTTTTCTTCGGCAATCTGACGCAATTGATCTTGGGTGAGGGTGCCAACTTTGTTCTTTTGGGGTTCAGCAGAGCCGCTTTCAATTCCCAATGCTTTCTTGATCAGCACAGATGCAGGGGGGGTTTTGAGGATGAAGCTAAAGCTCCGATCTTCAAAGACCGATATTTCTACCGGAACCACCATGCCGGTCTTGTCGGCAGTCTTGGCGTTGTATTCTTTACAAAAAGCCATAATGTTGACCCCATGCTGACCCAAAGCTGGGCCGATGGGAGGAGCAGGGGTTGCTTTGCCTGCTGTAATGGCGAGTTTAATCACCTTAACCAGTTTTTTGGGCATGACGGGACGCTATCCTTATACCGACTTCAGATGACCTGTTTTGGACTTGTTTGGACTTGACAAAAGGCGGTTGAGACCTATTGGCGCACAGTGGCAGCATCCAATGCTAGCACAGATGGGATCCCAGCTAGCGAGCTACCACGGCACTAAGCATTCCGATTTTCAGGCTGCGGCAAGATCTTATCGAATCGGTTTCAGTCCATCCGGGATCCCAGTGATGTTTCAAATCTGATGTTTCAAATCTGGTGTTTCAGATCTAGCAACTCAGCTCCCAGCCCCAAATCGTTCAGTTACTGTCGGGAATATCCCACTTGGAGAGGTTCCCCATGCTTGCCCATCCCTTCCCCGCTGCTCGATCATTGACCCCCTGGATCCCTGCGTTGATGGGCGCAATGATGGCCATTGGGATCCCTGCGGCTCATCCTTCACTTCTGCCTCGTCAGCCGGAAGCAGCCTCTCGGATGGATGTCACAGAGATCTCTCAGGCATGGGCCGATGATCAGGCTTATACCCAAGTGATCCAGCAGGTTCAGACCATGACCTCGGATCCCACCGCCGTCAACTTGGCCTCCAGCTGGGGTCTCTCTATCGTCGATCTGACCTGGGAGGACACAGGCCGGGACAAAGGATCCGCCTATGGCCCCAACATCAGCGACATGACCATCCAAGTTCATCAGCAGCATCCCTTTTCTGCAGAGCGGGCTTTTCATCTCATGCCGGTCATCCGCCATCCCAACTTTGCCGATATCACCAGCGATATCCCCTTGGATAGCTTTTATGTGCCGGTTGGAAACCAGAGCGGGGATCCCTTAGAGTCGGTCAGCCTACGGGAGCTGTTGGGTCATCTGCGGCACTACATGAGTGAGCCTGATAGCTGGACAGGACAGGAGGGATCCCTGTTGGCGGGGCGAGATAGCCATGTCTTGGTCAGTGCTCAAGCGGCCTTTTTGCCGATTGCTCCGGGGGGGGAGGCCACCTTTAACCCGGTGTTATTCAACTACCAGTCCCGACCTGGGGATCCGGCTGTTTTGACCATCTTGGCCACCCGCCAGGGCACCAGCATAACCATCATCGACAATCAGCGGGATGCGGTGCAATCGGGCTGGGCCAATGGGCAGCGGCTTTTCTTTAATAACAATGGCGAACGGGCCAGTCTGACCGGAACCCGGCTGAGCGATTTTCAGGCGGATCCCCAGCACCAGCCTCCTGTTCGTGAAGATGAACCCTTTGAGGTGGAGGAAGATAGTCTTAATGTGGTGCTGATGATCCAGGTGCCCCTCAAGCAACGACAAGTGCCACCTCCCATGTCAGCTGAGTTGAGCATGGCTCCCCAAGCCTCCATGATGATGGAAAGTGCGGATATGGCGGGTCGAGCTGGGGTAGAAGCCGCTGTGATTGGACATGGGGAAATTGAGGGGCCATTCACTGAGATCGATGGCTTGCCGATTGAACGGGATCCCCGCTTTCCGATTCGGGTGACGGTGCAGTTTTACAAAGCCACCACCACCGGACAGCCCACCGCCGCCGATATCGAACAGATTCATACTGAGATCAGCCAAGTTTACGAGTCGGGTGATGCGGTCGGTAGCCTCGTGACACAGGGGTTGACCCAGCGTCCCACCGAACACACAGGCCCCCGGTGGCATCCCTGGCGGTGGCCGCTTCGGTAGAGCAAGGTGGTATTAAAAGATGATCTGGTTGATGGGCGGCACCAGCGACAGTCGGCAGATTGCTCAGCTGTTGGACAGTGCCGGGATCCCTTGGCTGGCTACGGTAACCAGACCCAGCGCCACTCGGCTCTATGCTCAGCTATCAGGATCCGTGATGGTGGGATGCCTGACCCCTGAAGCTGGCCTTCTCTTTGTACAGCAGTGGGGTATTGAAGGTGTGGTGGATGCCTCTCATCCCTTTGCGGTGGCGGCTTCCCAGATGGCGATGGGGTGTGCGGCCCAAGCTGGGATCCCATACCTCCGGTTTGAGCGTCCAGAGGCAATTGAGCGAGATGATCCTGTTGTGGAATGGATCCCGACGGTGGAGCAGCTTTTGCAGCCCCGCTATTTGGCTAACCAGCGGATCCTCTCCACCTTGGGCCTCAAACTTTTGCCGCGACTGATCCCGTGGCTGAATTCCTCCCAGATCTGGGCGCGCGTATTGCCAGAATCAGCAGCCCTCGCTCTCGAAATGGGATTCCCTGCCGAGTATCTGCTATTGGAGCGTCTGCCTGTGGATCCCTGGCGAGAGCGGCAGCTTTGGCACGATCTGAAGCTGGATTGTGTGCTGACAAAAGCCTCTGGGGTAGCAGGTGGAACCCCGCTCAAGCTGACGCTGGCCAAAGAGTTAGGCATCCGGCTGCTGGTGCTGGAACGGCCCCGTCTGGAGTATCCTCTGGTCACATCCGATCTTGAGCAGGTGCTGCCCATTTGCCAGGACTGGAACTGACTACAGCATCAAGCCAGAGTCATACTGCTCCCGCATGGTTTCAATCGCCAGCGCTGCCACGATAGGGATCCCTTCATTAGTGTGAATGCTGAGGGATGCTGTTTGGACTTGGCCCAGATGGATCCACTGCTGAGGGAGCGCCTGTTGCAGATAGTCCTGCCAAGCCTTTTGATGACTGGGATCCACCGACACCACAATCCGGGATCCCCCTTCTCCAAACAGGAGTTTGTCGAGACAATCGGCACTCTGAGGTAGCTGAATCTCGGCTCCTAAGTGTCCACTCAGACAGCTTTCCGCCAGGGCAACTGCCAGCCCCCCCTCGCTGCAATCATGAGCTGAGCGGATCCACCTTTGCCGGATCCCGTGCCGACAAGCCGCTTGTACTTGTCCTTCCAAGTCTAGGTCTATGGCTGCCGGACGACCTGTGATGGACTGATAGAGCTGCGCCGTCAACTCGGATCCCCCCAGTGAGGTGGCCGCTTGGGATCCCAAAAGATAGATCGGATCCCCCGCCGTTTGCCAGCCTTGGCCGCAAACCCGGCTCAAATCTGAGATCAAGCCCACCATGCCGATCACAGGGGTGGGATAGATAGCCTGAGAGCGACCATTCACCAAGGTCTCGTTATAGAGAGAGACATTGCCCCCCGTCACCGGCGTGCCCAAGGCGCGGCAAGCATCCGAAATGCCCCGACAGGCTTCCGCCAATTGCCAATAGACCACCGGATTTTCGGGATTGCCAAAGTTGAGGTTGTCCGTAACGGCCAGGGGATCCGCCCCGACACAGCTAAGGTTGCGGGCGGCTTCTGCCACTGCCGCCTTGCCCCCTTCATAGGGATCCAGATAGACCCAGCGACTGTTGCCATCCACCGTCGCCGCCACTCCCTTCTGGGATGAGGCCAAGGTTGGCACCTCTCCGATGCCAAAGTCCTGTGACCGAATCCGCATCACCGCCGCATCCCCAGCACCGGGCAAGACCACCGTATTGTTCTGCACCTGATGGTCATATTGGCGATAGATGGCCTGTTTGGAGGCAATGGTTGGACTGCCCAACAGCTTGAGTAGAATTTCATCCCAGCTCAGGAGGGTTGTCTCCACTTGGATCCCTTTGGGGCTGGGGATCCCGGTTGTCCAAGGGGTAGCCTGCCATGCCTGTTGGGCGTAGTCTGGTGGATCGGCCAAGATCTCCCGCACATAGACGGGGGTATTCTCTGCCAAGGCTGTCGCTGGCACCTCAGCCGCCACGGATCCCTGATGCAGGATGCGAACGATGGGATCCTCGATCACCTTGCCCGCCACCACCGCCTGCAAGCCCCAGCGCTGGAAGATCTCGATCAGCTCATCCTCTCGCCCCGCCTGTGCTACAAACAGCATCCGCTCTTGTGACTCCGACAGCAAAAACTCCCAGGGCAACATTCCCGTCTCCCGCACGGGCACCCGATCCAGGTCAAACTCGATGCCCACCCCGCCTTTGGCCGCCATCTCTGCGGTGGAGCAGGTGATGCCCGCCGCCCCCATATCCTGTGCCGCCACCACTGCCCCGGTGGCAAAAGCCTCCAGACAGGCTTCGATCAGGCACTTGCCCGCAAAGGGATCCCCTACCTGCACCGCAGGCCGATCCTGGCCCGACTCTTCGTCCAATTCGGCGCTGGCAAAACTGGCTCCCCCCATGCCATCTCGCCCCGTGGTGGATCCCACATAGAGCACCGGATTGCCGATCCCCTGGGCACCGGATTTGACGATATCGGCGGTCTCCATCAACCCCAAACACATGGCATTGACCAAAGGATTGCCCTGATAGCAGGGATCAAAAGCCACTTCGCCCCCAACAGTGGGCACGCCGGTACAGTTGCCATAGTGGGCGATCCCCGCCACCACCCCAGACAGCAGCCGTTGGGTTTGGGGATCCGTGGGGGATCCGAAGCGCAGCGAGTTGAGCAGGGCAATCGGTCGCGCCCCCATCGTGAAAATATCCCGCAAGATGCCCCCACCCCAGTGGTAGCCCCCTGAAAAGGCTCGACGGCGGAGGGATGATTGTGGGATTCAATTTTGAAGGCCAGCCGATCCCCATCCCCCAAGTCCACCACTCCGGCGTTCTCCCCCGGCCCCACCAGGATGCGCTCCCCGGTCGTGGGAAAGGTTTTCAGCAGCGGGCGGGAGTTTTTGTAACAGCAGTGCTCCGACCACATCACCCCAAACATGGCCAGCTCATTGGGATTGGGATCCCGCCCCAGCCGTTCCACGATCAGGTCATATTCTGCCGCAGTCAAACCACGGGCTTTCAGTTGGTCGGGGGTGTAGGCAGTCACAGCAGATATCCAGGTGAGGATCCAGGCCGATCATAGACCTGTTTGGCGAGCAAAAAAAACATTCAGCCCCACCCCCTCAACTATCTGATGACCCTGATTGATAACCCTGATAACACCCCCTCGATCAGTCAGCCCATGCCAATCCCAAATTCAGCTCAAGGTCATCCAGTTCGTCTCGATGTCCCGAGATATGGAGCTGAGCCCTGATGTCGCTTGGCCCATTGTCCGCTGCCGGTTCCATAACGGCTGAGTTCACGACTTCTTCTGCCGGACTGGATTGCTCAATCCGAAGGCGGACTGTCTCTAGGCGCTGGTTACGAAAGCGGTAGTAATCCCCCGCCAGGGGTGCTGCTGTCAGCAATAACCAGGCCAGCCGCCCCCCTTGGGGAAACAAAGTTTGTAGCACCATTGCCAAACAGGCCAGCCCCACTGTCGCCAGTAAGGTCAATAAAACCGCCAGAAATCCACTGGGTTGAGCCTGCCCCTGAAAGGTGGCAATCCCGCTCTCATCGGCTGAAACCAAGACAAACCCTCGGCCCAAGAGATACTGCCTCACCAGGGATCCCAAGGTTTCCAAAGATTGTTGCGTCTTGTAAAGTCGAGTCTCAACCCGATCTTTACCTGAGGCACGGATGAAGAAAAAGAGGCCAATGGCCAGCAACGTAGTCATCAGCAGGGTTGAAATCGCCACAGGCTGGAGTGACATATCCACAGGGATCCCAAAGGAAGGTCATCTTCTTCATTATCTCAGCTTGATTATCTCAGGGATCTCAACCGCAACGGTCTCAATCCGCTAACGCTTAGGGATCCCCATTCTCAACTGAATCCTCAACTGAATCCTCAACTGATTGTGCCGCTATGCCACCACCCGGCTAGCCCCGACAGCTTGCAGCGGCTCTGGTAACTTCTCTTTGGATCCCTGGACGATCAAGACACTGCAAGGGGCATGATGCATGACGTAATTGCTGACACTGCCCATCACCAATTCGCTCAACCCAGAATGGCCGCGCCGCCCCATCAAGATCAGGTCGGCATCCCAGTTGGTGGCCAGCTCACAAATAAGTCGGCCTGGATTACCGCCATTAAAAGTGTATTCAGCCGCAACACCTTTGGATGCGGCAGATCGAGCCAATTCCGCCAGATGATTGACCTGGGCTTGCTCATAGAGATACCGCTGTTCGCGATAGGACTCCCACAACTCTTGGCTGATATCAGCCCCATAATCGACACCCAAGACAAAGGGGGGCTCGGGAGAACCAGGTTCACCTGGGTTGTGAACGTGCAGCAGCATCAGCTTGGATCCTGTCGCCTCGGCCATCTCTAGAGCCCGCCGAAAAACAGCGACACTCGTATCAGAATTATCAAGAGCCACCAACATTTTTTCAAACATATGGATCCCCCTTCTCTGGATCAGAAACTCGCTGAGCTTAGGTTTTGCTCTAACGTTTGCTCTAAGCTGCTCTAAGCTGTGAGTCATGAATGCTGTGAGTCATGAATGACGAGGGTCTATCACCCTCAACTCCAATCATAGCCAGGAATTTTCCGGGAAACAGAAGATGCGACAAGGCTGTTACATCTTGGAGGATAGTTGACAAATGACAGTCTGGTCTGAGCGGTTTCTGCCTCAACAGGCCAAACCTCCCACAGCGGTCGCTTCAAATGTACCTGTCGATCAAAAGTCCTCATCTCCAGAGGTGTCCTCTCCGTCCAACTCCATCTCTTCGACTTCAGTATCCTCGTCCTCGTCATCATTGGAGGGCACCACCGATGTGGCAGAAACCGTCACCCCCTCAGCCAGTTTGGCCCGCAGGGCGGCTTCTACCTCTGCCAATGTTTCTGGGTTCTCTTTGAGGTAGATGATCAGATTGTCGCGTCCTTGGGAGACGTTTTCGCCCTTGTAGCTGTACCAAGCTCCCCGCCGCTTCAGGATTCCGGCTTCTTCCCCCAAGTCCACAATGCAACCAACGGATGAGATCCCCTGTCCAAAGATGATGTCAAATTCTGCCTTGCGGAAGGGAGGGGCAACTTTGTTTTTCACCACTTTGACACGGGCGCGGATGCCATATTCTTCATTGCCCTTTTTCAAGGTTTGAATGCGGCGGATATCCAGTCGGACAGAAGCGTAAAACTTCAGGGCATTGCCACCGGTGGTGGTCTCTTGGGGGCCATAGCCCATGCCGCCAATCTTGGAGCGCAACTGGTTGAGAAAGATGACAATGGATCCCGTCTTGCTGATGTTGCCAGCGATTTTGCGTAGGGCTTGACTCATCAGGCGGGCTTGTAGTCCCACATGGGCATCTCCATATCCCCCTCGATCTCGGCTCGGGGCACGAGGGCAGCAACCGAATCCACCACCACCACATCCACCGCAGCAGAGCGCACCAATTGATCGACGATTTCAAGGGCATCCTCACCGGTATCGGGCTGAGACACCAGCAAGTCCTGGATGTTGACCCCCAATGCAGCCGCATAGATGGGATCCAAAGCGTGCTCGGCATCGACAAAGGCGACCGTTCCCCCCTGCTTCTGCACCTCAGCGATGGCATGGAGGGCGATGGAGGTTTTACCAGAAGATTCTGGGCCAAACACCTCGATGACCCGACCTTTGGGATATCCCCCCCCAAGGCCAGATCCAGGGTCAAGGCTCCACTGGGAACAGTTTCCACCCGCATCCGCGAGGCATCCCCCAGCCGCATGATGGCCCCTTTGCCAAAGTTGCGCTCGATCTGCCCCAGCACCTGCTCCAACGCTTTGCGCTTATCCGTTTGATCCTCAGAAGAGGGGGTGGTTTTGGCGGAGCTTTTGGCTTTGCTGCTGCTGTTGCGGGGGGGCATTGGGGTAATCTCTTAGCGGGTTGTACTGGTCGATGAGCAGAAAAACTGAGCTTGCATCTTAGCACTGCCCCTACTGGGATCCTGGGTTGGGATCTGTCGGCTTCATCGGCCAATCTGGGGATCCCTCCAGGAGTCTTTCGAGGGTGGCCAAGGCTTCAGACTGGGCTTTGAGCAGCCGTTCTACTTTGAGGCTATGGGACTGACGGAGGATGCGCTGCTGCATCTCTTCGGGCCAAGTGGGCCAAGTGGTCAGCATGGCTTCTAATAAAAGGTCAGCAGGCAAATGTGTCTGTTCTTCCAAAGGATCGATGAGAGCCAGCGCTTCGGGAGATAGATCTATCGGGAACGGATGCTGAGGGGTTGGTTGGGGGGACAACTGCGACGGGATCCCAAGTGTGGTCTCAAGTGTGGTCTCAGACGTGGGTTTACTAATAATCTGATCGAGATCTTGGGATGGGGCTGGCATCAAAACCGATGGGGATGTGCTGGCATTCTGCCCATTGCGATCCGCCCCCACCCAAGCCTCGACCTGTTCTTGATCAGCGGGATCCCCCAGCGATGGGGAACTAGAAAAATCAGTCCCTAGCTCGTCCTCAGAATCATGGTCAACAGGATCCCCAAGGGCGATAATCTCAGGTGGCATTTCTGGAGACGATGAGGAGAGAGCAGACCCATCGGCATCCTGTTCTGCTGGCAGTTCTGCTGGCAGTTCTGCTGGCAAGCGAAAGGGTTCAGTGGCCGCCTGCTTGAGTTGGGATCGCCAGTTACTGAGGGACACCGAATCGCTACGAGCTGGGCCAGTGGGAAGTTTCTTCTTCGGGGGAGGCATGAAATCACCATCAACTGTGCAGCAACAAGAGCATCACTCCAGCAATCACACTAACCTCGGGCAGCAACATGATTCCAGCATCTATTGTGGCTGAATTGTAGCGGATTTAGGCCGAGATCCTGTGTTGCAGGTGGCTATAGAGAGTGCCCAAAATCTCGTGATAGGGAGCAGCTAGAGTCTCTTCTCCGGTTTCCGCGATCGACCATCCCATGCTGTTGGCTTGCTGCACCAACGTGCTCTGGCGCACAGGGTTAAACATCGGGATCCCGGCTAGCACATCGGTCAAGGCTTCTAGAGCAGCCTTGGTCATTTTGGTGCGATTGTTGCCCACCCACTGATCACGAGTGGGCAGGACTCCCAGCACATGAGGCACCTGAAAATCTAAGTCCGCCAGTTCCTTCACCAAGATCAGGGTGCTCAGGGCTCCCATCACTCCTTTTTGGGTGCATTCGGTTGGAATGACCAAGTAGTTGGAGGTCAAAATGGAGTTGTAGGTGAGCAAGCCTTTGGACGGCGGGCTATCGATGACAATGAAGTCGTAGTCTTTCAAAATGGGCTTAACGGTGCGGCGCAAGAACAGTTCTCGTCCCGGCTCCATCGCAATGGCATCAATGGCCCGTGACAGGCTGTAGTCGCTGGGGGCCAGCATCAATCGACCCTGACGATCTTCATTGATCGGATCCCGAATGATGTCCGCAATTGAAACCCGGTCGGGGCCAGTCAGCAGCGTTTCAGCAATGGTGGCGGTTTCTGAGAGATCCGTCCAGCCCATCCATTGACTGAGATTGCCCTGGGGATCAAAGTCAATCGCCAGGGTTTTGGATCCTGCCTGAGCCAGCATGGTGGCCAAGTTGAGGGCGGTGGTGGTTTTCCCGGATCCCCCACTCAGGCAGACCACCGTGATCACAATGGCCTGTCGGTTTGCTTGGTGTCCTTGGGCACGGCTGGCAAAAGCTGCTGATGACTCAATAACCGGCGGCATAGGGATCCCCTCCCAAATCAATACAGTGCGTCAATACGGTGCGTCAATCTCGTTCCAATGCCCAACCGTAAAGGTCTTAATTGAAGCAGAGGAGTGAGGTACTAAACAATCTACACAATATGGGTAGCGTCTGTCTGGCCTTCAAGACATTAAGACCACACTAGATATAGATTTAGGCTGAATCAATTAGAAAGAAAAGAGCCAGAGATAGCGACTAGCGATAATTGGTGAATTGCAAAGCCACTGGATAATCGGCCTGTTTCAGGGCTGTGATCACCGCTTGCAAATCATCCTTATTTTTGGCAGAAACCCTGACTGCATCTCCCTGAATGCTGGACTGGACTTTTTTGAAATCATCCCGGATGAACTTGGAGATCTCCTTGGCCAAGGTTCCATCTATGCCACGCTTGAGGGCGACCACTTGCCGAATCCGGTTGCCACTGGCAGATTCGGGATCCTGAAAGTCAAAAATTTTGAGGTTGAGGTTGCGCTTGGAGGCTTTGGCCCGCAGCATATCTTGGATTGCTTGCAGGGTCATGTCGCTGGCGGTGTTGATGGTGATAGAGTCTTGGGCCAGCTCGATGGTGCTGTTGGTGTCCTTCAGATCAAAACGGGCTTTCACCTCTCGCTCAGTCTGATCCACCGCATTGACCAATTCTTGAAAATCAAAATCACTGACCACATCAAATGAATATGAAGAAGCCACAGTCTCATCCTCCCAAACCTATCGGCTAACTGGCTTGATCCCGCTACAAGGGATTTCGATCTTAGTATGTCCCCAGTATGTCGCAGCGTTGGCCTGTCAAGCGTTGGCCTGTCAAGTGTTGGTATGTCAAGTGTTGGTATGTCATACGTTTGGCCTGGGCAGCGATCCCGACCGTTCAGCCCTGCTCCAGCCGCTGTAACAACTCAATCGGCAGTCCATCGGGATCCGCCAGAAAGGCCACTCGGTAGTCATGTTCGCCAATCTGCTGGATCTGAGGATCCAATAACACCGTGCCACCTGCTTGGTCTGTCAATATCTGGAGCAGACCTACCACATCCGCCACCTCCAGCGACAGGTGATAGTAGCCGACGTAATGGGGATCCCCAAAGGCATCGGCAGCAGGCTGTGGCTCTGGGATCTGGATCAACTCCAACCGACCCAGGGATCCCGTCATCCAGCAGGCCAGCGTCATGCCGGTGGTGAAGCGGGTTTCGGTCTCAAAGCCCAGATGCTGATAAAACGCGATGGCTCGAAAGATATCGGCTGTTCGGATCGAGACATGGTGGAGACGCATAGAGATCAGGCTCTGCCAAAGATAGATCGATTTTCTAACAGGTCTCTGTCCTCGCAGGTCTCTGTCCTTGCAGGTCTCAGTCCTTGGGATCCCATTTATGGTAATTTTAACCATAATTAGCTAGGATGATACTCTCAGTCTTTTTCTATCCAGTTTTAGGTGCTTCCGATGGGATCCTCGCTTCTGACTGCATTGCCCCTGCCGGCTCACTATAATCCTGCCAGCCTCTCGTCGGTGTGGCGCGTGCCCTACCTAGAGCGGGCCAAGAGCGCTGAGCTTTGGGCAACAGAGCATGGGATCCCACGGGCCTCTGAAGACACTCTCCGGGTGGGCCTCCTGTTGGTGGATGTGCAAAACACCTTTTGCCTGCCAGACTTTGAGCTGTTTGTGGGGGGGGCGATCTGGCTTGGGGGCAGTACAAGACAATCAACGGCTGTGTGAGTTTATCTATCGCCACTTAGGTATCCTGACGGAGATCGTGCCCACCCTAGACACCCATACCGCAATGCAGATCTTTCACCCGATTTTTTGGGTCAGTGAGGCGGGAGAGCATCCTGAGCCAGCGACGATGTTGCCTGTGGAGCTGGTGGAACAAGGCATCTGGCGGCCCAACCCAGCCCTGTCAGCACTCACCAACGGCGATATCGACCAATTGCAGCGGTATGCCCTTCATTACGCTCGTCGCCTCAGTCAAGCGGGCAAATATCCCCTCATCATCTGGCCCTACCACTCCATGCTGGGGGGCATCGGTCACGCCTTGGTGGCAGCGGTGGAGGAGGCTTGCTTTTTCCATAGCATCGCTCGTCTCAGCCCAACTGGCTTAGAGCTGAAAGGGGCACATCCCCTCACCGAGCACTACTCCGCCTTAGCCAGCAAGATGCTGGAGGATGC
>JAAUUM010000286.1 GCA_012031565.1 Synechococcaceae cyanobacterium SM2_3_2 | reverse complement strand
CACCTCATCAATGCCGTCCTACCCTGACTCTGCACACAGCGCATCCTAGCTAAAATGCGGTATCCTCTCGCATCAAACCCAATGTTCAAATCCCTCATTGCTAAGCACTTCCAGAATTAAGGGATCCCTCCCGATGGGATCCTGTCCCAGGTCTCTGAAGCTCTCCATCTCGATGAATGCCCCTACGACTACGACATCCAGTGGCAGGTCATCAACAACCACCTCACCCCCGTCTTTGTCTGCTACGACCAGAAAACTGAATCTTGGATCCAGCAGCACCGCACCACCCTCCGCTGGTACGCCAGCCAATTCATGAAAACTCCTAAAATTGAATTTCTTAAAGTGGTCGAATAGTCCCAGAGCAAAGTCTATTATCCTCATGGCAAATCATGAAGAAGTTCTTTCCCCTCTTACTCTTTCTCATTGCTTCTTCTGCTTATGCAGATTCACTCCTCACTCCGTTTGACTACTCAGAATCACCCATAAAACAAATAGACCTACATTCAGGCGATTTAATCTTCTGTGATGGAACTGCAAGACCTCTTCCTCTACCTAATGATCCAACCATATGGTGGACTAACGTTTTAGTAAACTGGGATTTCGAAGGAAATATTACTGTCAAACAAGGCGTTAGCTTTCATACAGGCAACTACGAAAAATTGGGAGACACAATTTATGTAGCTGAACTAGAAGAATTAGTAGTGGTCATAGCATTCACTCCAACATTTGGGGATGCTGACGGAATCCTCAGCATATTAAATACCAAAACAAATGAACAGGAATCCTTCATTGTGACCATTCAAGAAGGCTGCTAGGTCTTTGTTTGAATATTCTGCACTTGCTTGCTCGCAGAAATTCTAGCTAATAGTCATTATCGCTGTCGTAGAAACCTCTATCAGAGTCAAAATCCCAGTCTCTATCAGCCGTATTATCATCATAATCATGACTTCTTAATCCTAAGCTATCACGATATTCCATCTCCATTTCATGAATATGATCATAGCTCAACAGGGCACCCCGACTGGTTGAGTCTTTCATTAATCTCGGAGGAGCAGCCTCCTCCTCTGTCACCCCTTGAAGTGGATGTCCTTGGCCCTCAGCTAATCTGCCTAATGAGAAAAATAAGGCGAAAAAATGAAAGATAAGGACAAAGTTAAAAGCTTCACTCCTTGATGTCAAGGCAAAGAATATTACCAGAGAGACAAGAATACCATTCACTATGTACCCAACTGGTAGCCACAGTTTAATTTCTTCCCTCGTAAATGTACTGAGTCTTCGATCAAAGAGCCTTTTGATGGGTAAAGCTAATGTGTAATGAAGTGTTGAAATGACTCCCCATAAAAATATAAAGACAAGCAGAAATATGATTGACAGAATCAAGTATCCTAAAAACTCCACAGCTGCGCCTCCAAACTGTTCCTCTTAAAGCCTAAAGCCCAAGATCGTCCTGGATCCCGCCACTATCATGCCCATCCAACAAGAAGCTATAGCTCCCCGCCCCCGCCTCGGATCCCTTAATCACCTGATAAGTCATCCCACTGGCCACCGCCACCTGCTCCGCAAACTGCTTCTTTGCCAGCACCACGGGATCCTCAATCATATTGTCCCCCTTCACCTCCACAATCACATAGGATCCATCCTCCTTCTGGAACAAGAAGTCAGGGTAGTAGCTCCGTACCGTATGCGAATCAGGGTCAATATACTGGATATAAAAATCCGACTGACCATGCGTTAACATTCCCGTAAAGTAAACCTTTCTAACACGGCCCTCCCGCAACAAGTTCCAGAACAGCACCTTCTCCGGCACCGAGTCAAAGCAGTACGCATCCAAATGAAAGCTCTTCTCCCCCAGCTTGTCGGTATCCTCGCGCCGTACTACCAATTCCTGCTTCGCACTCAGCTCATATCCCGCTTCTGAAAGCTTCACCAGCTCAACGTCATATTCTTCCTTAGTCTCCTGTCCCCCCACTTCATACAATTCCTTGAATAAGTGTGGGATCACCCAGTCATAGAGCAGCTCATTATGCTCATTCACGGCATCCAAGATAACGTCCATCCCCTCTTCCGTCTGAGCCAGCACCCTCCTCAACACCAGGCAGGACTTATTCAGGTATCGGGCCACCTCCGCCACCAAGGTCATCTCACTAAACTGTCGCTGCTCCCGCAGATGACTTAGATCCTCCGTTTGCACCTTACCAGCTTGTTCCATTAGCCCTTCCTGAGTGGTGAGAAGCAACTGGTACCGCTCCCGATCAGCCTTATCCAGCTCCAGTCGGATCCCATCCACTAACACCTTTTCCTTCACCTCAAACACCCTTCGGATCCGTTGCAGCTTAATCGTCACAGGCGGCGGTACTGGAAACACCCTCACCACCGTTCGGTCATGTGCTAATCCCTCCATCTCATCCACTGTGATCCTGAAGTTTTGCTGCAACTCCTCATCCAGAATCTTCTTATTGTCAGCACTCAGATAGATCAATCCCGTCTGTTGAGCTGTGCCAATCGACCGTAGGCAGCGCATCGTTGCCTGAAGCACAAAGATTCTAGACTTCGGCTGACGGAACAGAGCTACCCCAAATAATGACCGACAGTTCCATCCCTCCCGCCCCTTATTCACCAACAAAATGAACTGCTTGTCAGAGTCTTTGTGATCGAGACGGTTGAACTCCCGCAAATCATCATTAGTGGTGATCTTGTCATCTCCTACATTCACCACAATTCGATCCGCCGGGATCCCATGCTGAGCCAATTCCTCCACCACCAAAGGTCGCAGCTCATTTTGCAGTTCGTCGATGGTGGACGCGAAGAAGGCCAGCTTAGGCAACATCTCCTCATGCCGCTGCTGGCTCGCACTATGGCTCAAAAAGTCCTGAATCACAGACTTCACAAACTCAGCCGTCCGACTATTGACGTAGGTTTTGATCCTCACCTTCTTGAGATAGCCCTTGTCAATTGCCTCCCGTAGTCCATAGGCATAGACCACCTCTGGCAATACATCCTTGCCCACGTAGGGGGTGCCCGTATAGTTAAAGCAGCCCACCACCTGAGTGCCCGACCGCTTCAGACTAGCGGCTAGCTCGTCAATCGTGGTGCGAAGGCTGGTAGCTGTTTGCTTGCCCATGCCCATATCTTTGGCCAGGGCAACTCCAAAAGCATGGTGAGCCTCATCCACATAAATCCCCAACTGCTCCAGCCGCCGTAATTTCTCAAACCGCTGATTGGTGCTCAGGGATCCTTCATCCTCTGGCTCATCAGACTCATACAAGTCGGCATTCTCCTCATAGTTGCTGCCACCCGTATAGGTGGGCTTGCCGCTGCCCATCAAAACCTCAAGAGGGGGCTTTTCTTTGGCCTGCCTCTTGAGGATGATCTTCTGAGTGTTGGAGATAATAGACCTCTTGCATAAATGAGAGAGAAGAGAGATACCAGAGGTGACCTAGCGGATCAGGCTATGACCAACGAGGACGTCCAATCACTATCCCCAGCAGCGTTCAAGCGTCTGACAGGCGTGCGGCGAGAAACGTTTGAGCACATGGTTACCTACTTGACCCCTCACTTGCAGCGGCAAGGACACAGAGGGGGACAAAACAAGCTGAGTGTTGCTGAGCAACTGCTGATTTGCCTGAGTTATTGGCGAGAGTAGCGCACCTACTTTCACATTGGCCA
>JAAUUM010000285.1 GCA_012031565.1 Synechococcaceae cyanobacterium SM2_3_2 | reverse complement strand
TCTGGGCCGGACTGGCAAAAACAACGGTTTCTACTCGAAATAAGGCGACCAGCAAGAGGGCCAAGAAAGTCAATCGAGCACCATGCCAAGGTAAATGAGAGCGAAGGGCGGCTTGAATTCGGATAATTTCATTCATGAAGAGGTGGCTGCTAGGGGTGTGGTAATTCTTAGCTCACCTCCTCACCCCTGACCTTGTCTAATCCCCTCCAGCGCTAGCTTTCTATGCTCCCTGTACCTTGGCCTGCGACAGGTGATCTGTCTGTCACGGGTATCAGGAGAAGTTCTAAGAACGACCTTGAGAAAACCATCGGCAGAAAGTGGCTTGTCAGGTCTCAATCGATTTAATATCTGTTTCCAATGGCGATCCCAAGTCCTTTGTGTAAGGGTATGA
Organism: Synechococcaceae cyanobacterium SM2_3_2; assembly: GCA_012031565.1. Taxonomy (GTDB): domain Bacteria; phylum Cyanobacteriota; class Cyanobacteriia; order Thermostichales; family Thermostichaceae; genus JAAUUM01. The sequence continues at coordinate 3,291 of JAAUUM010000285.1, read as the reverse complement.
GTAGAGCGATACTAACGTTCAAACTCTTCGATGACATCCTCCGCCAGCTTGACCCGCTCGACCTGAGAGGGAGAAAGCCAATCTTGCCAGGAGAAGCAATCGTGTAATAGTTGACTACTCAGCTCAAATGCTCGAGCTTCTGCCCAGTAGATACCCTCGACAGTTACTGAGCCAACTGGGGTTCTCTGTCGGGTGGGAGATCCAACCCCTTTTTTTGTAGGTAGCGTTGCACGTAGGTACAAAGCCTCCCCAATTTGAGATAGACTAATGCGATGATTCTTCAGCCGTTCATTTACTGCTTCTACTGTGTGTGCCTTGCCTGCCATCTTGCCCGATTCTTGCCCGTTTTCAATGACATTATCGGCCAAAATTGGGTTCAATTGACAGATAAGGCAAGACAAGTAAAACGCTAAACCCCCCTAATACAGGCTAAATATACCCCCTGGGGCTGTGGCTCAGATGGATAGAGCAAGCGCCTCCTAAGCGCTAGGTCGCGCGTTCGAATCGCGCCAGTCCCGTCTCCTAAAATCCTCACAATCTAGAGAACACAAGGGATCCCGGATTATAGTTGTCCCGGTTCATCTGCCACGTTAACCGTTTTATGACCGATAATGTCATTGAAAATGGGCAAGATGGTTGGCAAGGCATACACAATCAAAGCAGTTAATGAGCGGCTAAAGAATCACCGTGTCAGCTTGTCACAAGTTGGCAAAGCACTGTATATCCGAGCTACTCTGGCCTCAAAAGATGGCTCTGGCCTCCCTACTCGACAGAGGATTCCTGTCGGGCCAGTGTTGGTTGAAGGTATCAAGTGGGCAAAAGCTAAGGCACTAGAACTTAGCGGTCAACTCTTGCAAGACGTCTTTTCTTAGGGTGAGTGGCTTGATCAGCCTCAGAAAGATCGAATCAAGTCTACTGAGGAGGTTATAGAAGATTTTGAGGAGTACTATCGTTCGACGCATACTTTGACCCAAAGGACATGGGATCGACACTGGAGGACCATCTTTAATAGGCTCTTTAATAGGCTACGTCTAGAGGATGTATGAGAAGTTCAAGCTAACCTTCTGAGCATTAATCTCAGCATGCCCAGATAGACCCAAGCCTCTGTTGTAGCCTCCAATTGTTTATCATCTCGACTCAATCTCCGGTTCAGACTCAACCAGCCAAAGGTTCGCTCCACCACCCACCGCCAACACATTAGACCTCTTGCATGAATCGAGCCTCACCTCGCTGAACCCCTTGATTTAAGCCAATCTGTAATGTTCACTGGGATACAAAAAACCTATTCGCGCAAGAGGTCTAGTGAAAAACCTGGAGCAGGAGGAGCAGATGATGAAGGATGCGCCAGTGTTGGGGGGACAGTTGACGCGGTGAGACGGCCAATGAGGATGACTTGATTCATGGATGGCTCCAGATACTGCATCCTGCACAGCGTCTTTCTCAATTCTTTTTTTGTCTTGTCTGATCTGAGAATACGATTGACGACTAGGAGCGTGTTGGATTTGATGGAGACAGTTATTGCCCGTGGCTGGTATGTCGCAATCTCCACAAACTTGGGTGACGGATATCTTCACGCCAGACACCACGACTCACTACCGGATCCCGTTGCTCACCTGTCCCGTTGAGGCTGGTTTCCCGTCGCCTGCTGATGACTGGGTGGAAGACAGGCTGGATCTCAATAAGCACCTGATCAAACACCCCGCCGCCACTTTCTTTGTGCGGGTATCGGGCTACTCCATGACCGGGGCTGGGATCCATCCTGGAGACATTCTGGTGGTGGACAGAGCTTTAGAACCCAGTGATGGCAAAGTGATCATCGCTGTGGTGAATGGGGAGTTGACGGTCAAGCGGGTGAAGGTGAAGCAGGGGAAACTCTTTCTGATGCCCGATAACCCGGACTATCCGCCATTGGCGATTGAAGAGGAAACCGATTTCTCAGTTTGGGGAGTGGTCAGCTATGTGATTCATAGTCCCTAAATTCCCCATTGCCGAACTCTGGGGTGGCCGCTTACTCTTGAGCTGGTGTGGTGAGGTGGCACTGAAGAAGGGATCCCGATGCCGCCCAAACAGATAGCCCTGGTGGACTGTAATAACTTCTATGTCTCCTGTGAGCGGGTGTTTCAGCCCCATCTCCAGGGGATCCCTGTGGCGGTACTCAGCAATAACGATGGCTGCATTGTGGCCCGCTCTCCAGAAGTCAAAGCCTTGGGCATTCCAATGGGATCCCCGCTGTTTAAGGTCAAGGATCTGGTCTGGCGGCACAAGATTCAAACCTTGAGTAGCAATTACGCCCTCTATGGGGATATGTCAGGGCGGGTGATGGAAACCCTGAGGCAGTTCACCCCCCAGCTAGAGGTCTACTCCATTGATGAAGCGTTTCTGGACTTGAGCCATATCGCAGAGGCTGAGTTAGAGTCCTTTGCCCAGACGATCAAGGCGACCGTGCAGCTGTGGACAGGGATCCCAATCTCGGTAGGGATTGGCAGTACCAAAACGCTGGCTAAGATTGCCAACAAAAAGGCCAAGGGATCTGCGACGGGGATCCTGGACTTGGCTCATCATCCCGACTTGGATGGAGTATTGTCGGGCATTGAGGTGGCTGATATCTGGGGGATTGGTCGCAAGTGGGCCAAGCGATTGCGGCAGCTAGGGATCTTTCGAGCCTTGGATCTCAAACAGGCACGACCAGAGCTGATTCGCCAGAATCTGAATGTGGTGGGGGAGCGGATTGTACTGGAGCTGCGCGGGATCCCGTGTTTGCCATTGGAGGAGAAATCGCCACCTAAGCAGAGCATCATGGTGTCTCGCTCGTTTGGGCAGCCGGTGGAGGATTTGCAAGAGCTGAGAGAAGCGGTAGCCACCTATATGTGTCGGGCAGGGGAGAAGCTGCGTCGGGAGGGGCAAGTGGCTCATGCTCTGACGGTGATGCTGATGCGGGGCCGTTATGGGGATGTGGATCCCACTGTGTCGGCCACTATGAATCTGCTGGAGGCTACGGATGACACCAGAGAGCTGCTGCACTGGGGGATCCAGTTGGTGGAGGGACTGTTTGAGGAGGGGATCCCTTATCGAAAGGCGGGGGTGATGTTGAGTCGCTTTGAGCAGGCCCAGTCAGTGCAGGGCAGTTTGTTTGAGTGGCAGAAGGCAGAAGAGTCCCGGCAGTTGATGCAGCTGGTGGATGGCATCAATCGGGAATGGGGATCCGAGACGTTGCGCTTTGCGGTCACAGGGTTGGAGCGGGCTTGGCAGATGCAGGCAGCGATGAAATCTCCGCGATTTACGACTCAGTGG
>JAAUUM010000284.1 GCA_012031565.1 Synechococcaceae cyanobacterium SM2_3_2 | reverse complement strand
CTCATCCAGGAAGGACAGAGCGGGATCGGGGTTGTAGGTTTGGAACATGACTTATATCTTGATAACTACGCTTATCAAGATAAGCCAAAAAAAATCCCTCGTCAAGGACTGGGAGATTTTTTTTTGTTTTGGTGTTTCAGCTCACCCTATATTTCTTGTCTACTAGTTGTTTTACCCTTTGGCTTGCTAAGACACTTATTTCTGACGCTCTAACAAAGTCAAGCTCTCCTATCACATACTTGACGTATTCATATTTGTCAGTAGGTTTTTCTTCGCCATTGATTATGTTGATCAACTGCACATGACTGATACCTGTGGCATGAGCAAGCTTCAAAATATTCTCTGGCCTAGGGAAGGTCTTAAGAGTGCCGTTTACCCAACTGCTAATCACGGGCTGGGTTACACCAACCTTTTGAGCAAAGTCTCTCTGATTTTGATCTCCTATGGCAGCCTTGACGTAGGCAGAGAACCGCCTCAAGATTCTTGAGTTTCTTCAAGTTGCCATAACAAGCCCTGATAATTCGCGCTAATCCAAAGATTTTAGCCAACCTGCGGCCTATCGCTTGACAAGTGCGATTATCAAAATAAATATAGGGGCAGTTATCAGCGGATAAGCGATGGCGAGTCTTTTCCTTAGGCATCTTCCCGATGAGGAGCATCGTGCCTTACGGCTCAGGTGTCAGGCTCAGGGTAAGAACATGTCTGAAGTGTTGGCGAACATCTTACGACAAGAGCTTGTAGAGGAAATCAGGATTGTCAAGAGGCAAGAGAAAAAAGCAAAACAAGAGCAAGACTTGGTTCGGGAGGGATCCCCGCTATGAAGTTGCGGCCCTACCAAGAGGAGCTGGTGAACCAGATCCGAACTGCGGTGGCAGAGGGGCATAAGCGGATCCTGGTTCAGTTGCCGACAGGCGGGGGAAAGACGGTGATCTTTCGGCACCTGATCGGTCACCACTGCACCCAAGGAGAGCGATCCCTGGTGATCGCCCACCGAGAAGAGCTGATCTACCAAGCCGCCCTTCACCTGGAGCAAGAGGGGCTAGTGGTGGGGCTGATTAAGGCAGGGGAACCACCCAGCCCCATCGCCAGCGTCCAGGTGGCCAGCATCCAGACCCTTGCCCGCCGTGCGGCCCCACCCGCCACCTTGGTGGTGTGGGACGAAGCCCACCACTGCAAATCAGCCAGCTACGTGCAAATCATGGAGAGCTATCCCAACGCCATCCATCTAGGCTTCACCGCCACCCCTGCACGGTTGGATGGTCAGGGATTTGAAGACATCTTCGAGACCCTGGTCTGCGGCCCCAAAGTCATGGAGCTGATCTCCCAAGGCGCTCTGGTAAGGCCCCGTTGCTATCTGGCTTTCACCATCCAGGCCAACGGCATCAAGCAGATGGGCGGAGACTACAAGCTCAACGACCTAGAGCGAGTAGTCCGCAACACCACGGGTCTAACCACAGAGGTGGTCAAGTCCTGGCAGCAGCGGGCCTATGGCAAGCGAACTGTCGTATTTGGGGTGAGCATCTCCCATTCCCGTGCGCTATGCCAAGGATTTTGCAGCCAGGGGATCCCTGCCGTCCACCTAGACGGCAGCACCCCCCCGCTCAAAGGCAGCAAATACTCTCCCAATTTGCCAGCGGAGAGATTTTGGTGCTGAGCAACTGCGGCATCATCTCCGAGGGCTTCGACTTGCCCAGCATCGAAGCCATCAGCCTAGTCAGACCCACCAAGAGCCTGACCCTGTATTTGCAGATGGTAGGACGTGCCCTACGCCCTGCCGAAGGCAAACAAAACGCCATCATCATCGATCACGCCGGATTGATCAATGAACATGGCCTACCCACCGCCAACCGCACCTGGAGCCTACAAGGAAAGCCCAAAAATGATGACAAGCAACAAAGCGCCCCCACCAAAGAATGTCCAGAATGCGACAGCATCATCCCCTTGGGCTGCCATATCTGCCCCCACTGTGAAGCCATCTTGATCAGCACATTAGTGTTTGAGAGTCAAGTGGATGCCATCAGGGAGGTGGAAACCCAAGAAGTCGGGATCCCGGTGAGCTGGACACAGCCCACCCACACCGATTTAGTAAGGGATCTGCGCCAGCGTTTGCTGACAGGGCAGAACCGGCAGAGCTCCATCACAAAGTTTTTGGACAGCCGACCCAGCTATGAGGAGTTGAGAAAAGCCGCGCAAGTGCTGGGATACTCCAGCTCTTGGGCACGGCTTCAACATCAACAAATCAACGGTCAACTGTCCCTCAATATCCAATCAATCTGAGGATCAACATGACAACTATAGCAATCCCATACATGCCGGAACTAGCCCGCGAGCTAGCCCCCCACGTCGGCCACCGCATTGCCGACAAGTGCGCCATCTTCCTCCAACAGGTCGCCTACTGGCAGGCCCGAACATCTAAGCATAAAGACTCAGAGCGCGGCTGGGTCTGGAAGACGATCAAGGACTGGTCAGCCGAACTATTTTGGTCAATCCCGACCATCTCCAGGATTGCCAAAGTGCTCACCGATCTGGGGGGTGATCGAGCGAGAAAAGAAGCGCGCCGCCGCCGAATGGAACCAGACTTACTTCTATCGGCTGGTGCCAAAACGGCTGAAAGCCTTGATTTCATGCAGTCGATCACTTCTTGATCTTCGAAGCGATCAAAACCGTGACATCGAATCGATCAAAAGCGATCCTTCTTCCACTTGTTCAGAGATCACGATCAAAGAACACTCTCAAACGGCACAGCCGGAGAGAAGTTTGAATACAAACAATCAACAGCCAAACAGCTATCAGCCAGCGGAAAAGGAGTTTGTGGACTGGGTGATGAAAAATAAGATCTCCCGCCTGCCCACTGCGCCCGTTTTCCCCGCCCTGGCCGCCCGCGCCGCCATCAGCCGGGATCCCGGTCTGAGAGCGGAATACGAGGCTTGGAAGCCCTTCCGTCCCAAGACTGAGGAAGAACTTGAGGAGATATATCAAAGAACTCAAGCCCTGACGCAAGAGGTCTACGCACAATTGGCCGCTGAACAGGCTCTCACCTTCTAACCATGCAGAGATTAAATCAGGACGACTGGGACGCGGTGCAGCAAACCGCTTCCACCCCTGCGCTTGGCATGATTCCGCCAGAAGGGGCCGTAATTCGCCAACATATTCGGGTTAATGGAACCTTATCCACCACCTGGGAGATACCCGAAAAGTCTCACAGTCACGCCCCCTGTGACCTCTGCGGATTCCGAGGGCTGGTAGAGCTGACCGACGACAATGGCTATGAGTTCTCATACGCTTGCAGTTGTGTTCATGGATCCAAATGGAGTCATGCCACCAAGCAGCTAACCGCAGAACAATTTAAGCTCCTGCTTACCCTCAGAAACGGTTCAAAACCTATTCCCCTCCAAGCGGTAAAAGCTCAACCAGTCCCTGATCCAGATGAAGACCTGCCCTTCTAGCCAATCCCGCAACTAGACCAGCACTGCCCGATAATGCCGTGCATAGCCAGCAATGAGCTGATCCCGGTCGCGGCCATTGACAATCGCCCCTGGCCCCAACAAAAGTCATACGCACCATAAGCACCTGGCCTGTCATACTGTGCCAGCCGCCGCCCCGTAAATAAACCATCCCGCATCCCCATCACCACAGATCTTCGCCGCCGTCTCAGGCACCAGAGCCAAATCAGGATTGCCCACCAA
>JAAUUM010000283.1 GCA_012031565.1 Synechococcaceae cyanobacterium SM2_3_2 | reverse complement strand
GCGTTGGTTTTATTCGCCCATGCCAACTTCCTACTACTACCTGCCGATTGATTTGAATCTTGCAAAAGATCGAATCCAATCATGTGATCTCGATAAATGTGTAGCTTGCGCGGAGTAAATATGAATCTCAATTGGTACAGTCAAAATCACGGCAAAAAAAAGAAAGTGGTCACCCGTTTGCGGGGAGCCGATGCCAGTGTTCGAGGGAGCCGAGGAGGCCATTGGTCGAATTCTAGCTGTGCGCGTTTTGGAGCTAGACGTAGCGGCTTGGCTGAATGACGGCCTAGGGCGGCATGAGCTGCCTGAGCCTGTCCGGGAGGGCCTGCTCTCTAATATGGCTGATGAAGCTCGTCATGACGCAGTTTTGACTCTAGCTGCATCTAAGTTCAGACTGTCTACTCAGCAAGATGATCAGGATGCAGCCGCTCTCAAAGCAGATTGGGAAGCTCATCCTGATCATCCTCTGGTTAAAGCGTTTGTTTTAGAAAACGCAGTGTTCTTTGTCATTTTGCCATTTATGCGGCTGTTTGGCGATGCTGCGTTGCGAACAGTAGCCCGCGATATTGCTGGAGATGAAACGGGTCACGCCGCTTTCCATCGTCAACTAGCCATCGACTTGAAGCTATCGTACAGTCGTTCACTCGACAGGCTGCGACGAAAGACAGTAGAATGGTTGTTCAGTGGGGTCAAGTGCTCAACGCCTTTCGGCAATCAAAGGAAATTCACGCCGTAGCCTGGGATCCTTGCTCAATAAGGCTCAGAAAACCCTTTTGCAAGCATCTGACCCTATTGTCCCCCAAATCCGCCAAAAGTGAAGCCCACCATCCTATTCTAAACTGCTGAAGATCCCCCCCAGCAAAGGAACCAGCCATTTGCAGGCACCTCAACGCACCCATGATCCACTGGGATCCCTGCCAGGACAACCCTTCAGCATGATGGTCTGTGTTTAGCTCACTCACACTCACAGATCCCTGTTTTTCAGAAGATTTGGTAGCTACCCTGCCGTTCCGGCCAGCTTTCAGGTCGATTTGACGCAATCACCCTCTGCACACAACGGTTACAGATGCCAGCAATCAAAAGACTATCCTCCGGTTTGAGAATCTTCTCCAACTCCCAGCGCAATTTCTCTCGCTCTCGCAATGTCAACCAACTGCGAAAGATCGAATACTGAATTCGTTCTCCATAGCTTTCCAAAAGTTTGTAGGCTTTGCGCCACCGTTTGGGACAGCGAATGTCGTAGCAAATCAAATAGCAAACCTTGTGTTCAGCCATCGTTCACCTCACCACCAACTGCCCAAACAAACCCGCCTCACCCATCCATTCTTTTTCCAAAAGCCGTACCTCTAACTCCAACAATCGTCGGTAGGTGAGAGAATACCCCGTCACCGGATGCTTCCACTTCTCTTGCTTGCGCTGCTCATAAATAGAGATGGCCTTTTTGCGCCCTTCATCACTGAGCCATACCTGCTGTCCGCGTATGGTGAAATCCGCCACCGGATCCCATTGCCCCCGATTCACCGAAGCCACCAGCGGCATATCCACCAAGGGCACCCGAAAAATTTCCATCAAATCCAACCCCAGAGGTGCCGCCTGGGAGCGGGGCTGGTGATAAAAGCCCAAAGCAGGCTCTAGCCCCACTGTTAAAATGGCATTCATGACATCCTTAAGCAGCAAAGCATAACCAAACCCCAGCAGCGCATTAAACCGATCCTTAGGTGGTCGCCGATTTCGCCCCGCAAAGCGCATCTCCTCCGGCACCCCATCCGAAAACACGTAGGCCAAAGCTCCAAAATACAGAGCAGCCAAATTTCCCTCCAACCCCAACAAACTCCCCAAACTGTCAGCTTTGTTCACTTGCTTCAGCACCCGCTTCATCTGATCAATCGCCTGCTCCACCTTTGGCAGACGAGAGGCTCCCGCACCAGAGCGCATCAAAAACTTGCGCTGACTTTGCCCCCGACAGCTCACCAGTTGTTGAGCCAGCCTCAGGCACAGTTGTGGATCACTCAAGGCTTGATACTGCCGAATCCGCCGCTGAATACTACCCCCACGGGGATCCAAACTGCCCACATAGCGCCCTCCACCGGAGACAAAATGGATCCCGATGCCACCCTCAACACAAAAATGTACCGCTTGGGTGGAGATCTGAGAGAAGCTATGCAGCACAATTTGCCCCGTCTGTTGCGCAGCCACAAACTCTTCGGTTTGGTCTTTGTGGGTGATTTTGATCCGGGATCCGCTCCGCCCCACCCGTGTCCCCGGCTCCAAAATATGCACACACTGCCGCTCATCGTCCTCAGGAAACAAGCGCACAGGCTGCCATTCCCGGTCATGAGCTAGCCGTGCTTCTTCGGGCAGACAGACAGGGCCAATGAACAACGGGCACAAAGCCGCTCATTCTCCGTCACTGGAGGCCGAAGCGGAGACTGGCGCAACACCCTGGCCTGTTGGATTGCCTCTCGAACCGCTGCTCTCCCTGCCTCATCCAAGGACACATGCACCAACACATTGTCGGCGTGGTAGCGGATTCGCCCCTCTAGGATAGGGATCCCAAGAGCAGTTTCCATCAGGTAGGCATAGGCCAAGATCTGGAGGCGGTCACTCTCCCAAGCTTCCGGTTGATTCTGGGGATCCCGTGCTGAGCGACCCCGCTTGTGCTCATAGGGGATGGCCTTCCCGAGTCCGCAGTGCATCCACCCGCCCCCGTAAGCCCAATTCAGCACTTTCCAGGAATAAATCTTCCCACTCCTCCCCTTCTTGCTTTTCCAGCTCGACATGTAATCGTCGCCCCGCAAACACTGCCGCATCTTGCGTATACAGTTCTTCGACTTCCTCCAAATAAAATAAGCGAGGGCAATAGGCCAGCGCATGTAAAGCAGACACACGAATCGGATCTACATCCGCTTGAACCAAGGGATCGTATAGCATTGTCAGCATGATCAATCAACTCCTAAAGGTGAGTAATGAGAGAGCACGCCTGACGGCATCAAAGGCTAATGTGAAACTCCTTTTCCTATCTGGGGTCTCTTGGAGTCCATGTCCACGAAGACTCGGGAGGCTCCAATGTCGGCTCCTCAATGGGAGCATAGAGAAAGCCTGAAGTTTTACTGTTATCGGCTCGGTTGATACCCACAGTGAGACGACAAGATCCTCTGCGAGGCGAATCCCCCGGCTCGATTCGTCCATACCAATAAGCCGGTTTCGGGAGTTAGCCTATAAACTTCAATTCTGTCGAACTAGATCAGTTATTGTCCCCCAGCAAAAGGAAGCCCGTATCTGGGAGAATCTAGCGTCCCCGCAAGCCCCTTCTGCAAACGCTCCACTACAACCGGATCCGGATCTCGAATCCCAATGATGATTTCAAAGTTAGACATCAACTCCCGGCGTACTGGCGTGATCCAGTACTTTGCTCCTTTCGCTCGGGGTTTCAGTTCCTGGCCGGAGTTACCCACAGGATAGGAATGGAGTTGCTGATAAAGGGTTGCCACCTCTCCAGGAGTTACCGTCCCCACTGCAAGGCATAGATGAGGGATATCCTCTCGGATAAGCGTCGTCGGGCCTGGGGTGGGATCCCGCATCTCAATCCCCGCTAGATTAAGGATTAGGCCAAGGGCAGCGGAGGGGGGCATTACGGGGCTGGTGGGGCGGTATATCCCTGCTTGAAAAGCTCGAAAGGCCGCAAAGGGAGCATGTA
>JAAUUM010000282.1 GCA_012031565.1 Synechococcaceae cyanobacterium SM2_3_2 | reverse complement strand
ATGAGGTCTTATTTCTAGCAACTTACTCTGCTGAGCTGAATGACATCGAGCATGACTTTGCTGTTCTGAAGAGAGCAAGGATGTATGCTGATGGCGAGAAGACATTGGATGATGTCGTAAGAGATTAGTGCTCTTGATACTGTCTCATCCTTATCCTGAATTACTATGACCTTGTATTTGATTCAGGATTCATCGTTCAGTAACTGGCTTATAAGGTGCTGTTAACATAACAGCTAGTAAATGAACAGGCTGTATCGTGCAACACTAGTGAGGAGATGAGAGATACCAGCGGTTAAAAACCGAATCCATCCGGCCAAGATTCCCCAGCAATGTCAAGGGAAAACTCAACCGAGATAGGATCCGGCAATGGTGGGAAAGGTAAATTATCCCGGCAGATTTAGAGAGGGTAACTGGGGAGCAAAGTCACTGGCCGGGAAGGTGCAGGTGGTGGGCACTTGTACCACTTGGTTTTGCACACGGTAGGAGTTGCCTACGTTGCCAAGATTGGTCAAGGCAGCGGGCAAAGGTGTTGTCCCTGCTCCCACAACCGCAAGCGGCATGGTCAAGCCAAACAGCTCCAGCACAGCACTAGCATCTTGGCGGCGGAAAAAGAAATCATTGGCAGCACTAGGATTCTGGGAGGTTGTATCTTCAATCCGTAGACAGAGGACAGAGGTTGATTGGCGAGACCGGAAGGACAGACCGCCATCGGCTCCACTGGCTGTACCTTGCACATTGTTATCCAATACACCCACAAAGAGTTGGCCTGAGTTTTCGGTGTTCAACCGGATCCCGTCATTGCCACTATTGGTAGCGGTGTTATTACGCAAGACCCCGGTTGCCAGACCCTCTTGATCCACTTGGACATCGTAGGCCCGATCTCCGGCCCCGGTGACCGTATTGCCCTCAAACAAAAAGTTAGCTGTGGCCTCGTTGTCTGTGGCAGTCTCATCATCTTCATTGAGGTTGATGTCAATCCCCTTGCGGCCTTGATTGGTGACGGTATTGTTTCTCACCGTGATGTCCATCTCGGATTCGCCGCGAGGCCGGATCCCGATCCCATCGGGTTCTGCACCCGTATTGACCTCATCAGGGCCAGTGATCTGATTGTCCTCAATCAAGCCCCGCATGGTGCCCATTTCTGTAGAAACAAAAGAGATGCCCCGATCTTGGATCCCAGAGATAGTGTTGTTGCGGATGGTGATATCGAGCACGGCGGTGCCATCAGCATCAGAGTCGATGCCATCGTCGTCGGTGTCGCTGACGGTGTTGTTTTCCACAATTGCAAACCCCACAGCAGTGTCAAACATATTGACTTCGATGCCGTCGATATCTAACAGCGGCTCACCCGTAAAGCCCAAGGTCTCTCCATTGGGATCCACTGTGACGGTATTGCTGCTGACGGTGGTGTTGACCACCCCCAAGGTGTTGGTATGAATGATGCCCCCCTCGATCCCGGATCCTCCTCCGGGGGTGGGTCTGTAACGGATATCTTGGACAGTATTGTCAGTGATAACGCCTGTTCCGGTCACATTTCTCAGAAAGATCCCTTCATTGAGCGCACCATCCACACTATTGTTTGAAACGGTAACGGTGCCATTCACATCCTCAAAGAAAATAGCCCTGGATCCAGAATTATTAAAGGTGCTGTCCGCAACTGAGAAAGTTCCTGTGGCATCGGTGATCTGGATCCCAGTCTGATCAGCGTTGTTGATCTCAAGGTTGGTCAGAGTCGCGCCATTAAGCCCAGTTAGCTCCACCCCATTGGCAGCATCAGTGGTGGGCAAATCGACGGATCCCATACTGGGAGCTGGATTAGTGCCCTCAAAGGCCAAGTTATTCAGCGTCAGCCCAGAAGCAGCGGATCCACCTGCCAAAATGGCGACAGTAGTGCTGACACAGCTAACTGAGCTGCCGCTGACCTGGGATCCGTCAAGGGTCAAGTCTGCGATGGTGATATTGGCTGCCTCAATCGAAACCCCCATACAGACCGGGCTGCTGGAGGGGGCGATAGTGGTCTCTCCAATCCCTGCGCCCTGCAAGGTCAGGTTTGGGATATCAAGTGTCAGGGTTCCCAACCCCTCCTGATAGGATCCTGCCGCCAAGATGATGGTGTTGCCAGAATTAGCGATATCTAGGGCACCCGCCAATGTGGTGGGAGTCGCTGCACTGGATCCGTCAAACCCGCCCTCAGGAGAGGCAAAAATTGTTGTCAGACTGGTGATGAAATTATTGAGGCCAATCTGCCCCCTCAAGTCACCGCCTCGGATCCGGATCCGCACCGTATTGCCGTTACCTCTGAGGATGATAATGGTCTGGTTTTGATTGCGGTTATAGCTAATCCGCAGGGATCCCGTTGCCAGAAAATTGCTGCCCAGCCCACTGCCACTATCGTTGATCAGCCCAACCAAACTGAATTGTGTGCTGGAGGTAAAGGTGCTGGATTGTATAAAAAAGTTGCCGTCAGCATCGGGTTGCACCACGATCACGTCCCCGGCAGACCGAGCCACTGTGGTCATAGGATCCAAAGGCTGGTCAAGGTTGAGAACAATCTCGCCATCATCCGATTGCTCCGAGAGAGCAGGATCCAGAGCAACGGATCCCATGGGGGTTGATGAACCACAGCCACTTAAAAGACCAATAGTCAAAAAACTAACCCAAATGGAGTATTGGGCATAACAGCGAACAGACATAAATAACCCTCGGGGATGGATGGTGCCACGGTTGAGGGTAGCGGATCCTCTCCCAATGTTCAACCAGCCCTGCAACGGAGAGTTCGTCGATACGAAATATCAAACTGGAGCGGGATGTCACCTATTGTTACTGTTCCCAACCGAAGCCATTGAGGGTGGCGTTGCGAGTCGAACAGGTATCTCCCCATCCGAAAGATATCAAATCAATCCTCGCTCCTTAGGGAGTGATCGTCAGACCATTGGGATCCGCCTGAATGGTGCGCTGTCCATCCCGATCCAGAGTTACCTCTAACCGGGCATTAGTAACAGGCGATGGATTCGGTGGGATCCGCACTTGGCCCTCATAGAGACCAGGACTCACCTCCCTCATCTCCGTATCAGGGATCACTCCGGCCACCCGAAAGGAGGCTCTGGCCCCTCGGTCTCCCCGCACCGTCACCTGTAACAGATCATTAGAACGCAGCGACATTCCCACCCCATTGGAAGAGATGGACTGAATCTGGGGTGGATTGGCCGAGATGGGAGCACGGGGTGGCTGGATGGTGGAGCGGGTGCCCACGGATCCATCTAGCGTATGGGGGAAAGTGGTGGTCACCTCTTGGGTTTGCCCATCGATATTGAGCCGGATCCGCAGTTGGGGCTGCACCAGTCGGTCGCTGGCTCCCACCACATAGGTACCCTCATAAATCACCCAACTGCCACTAGTTTCCACCTGTCGCATCGGGATCCCAAACGCCTCAGTGCCCAGATCAAAGCGAGCCACCCCATCCGCCCGCCCCCGCAGTTGCACCGTCAAAATATCTCCTTCGACCAGATCCCGCCGAGGCTCCAGCAAAATAGAGTCAATGAAGCCCAAGTCCTGATTGATTTCCACCCCAGGAGCAATGCCTTGGGATCCCGTGGGTAAGGGGGCGGGGAAAGGGGCAGGGGGAGGGGAGAGTGGCGTGGGCTGGGATGCAGAAGGGATAGGTGGAATAGGTGGCGGCGGAGCAGATCCCAAGCTGAGGG
>JAAUUM010000281.1 GCA_012031565.1 Synechococcaceae cyanobacterium SM2_3_2 | reverse complement strand
CCCCGGTCTTGCCCCCAATGGAGGCATCCACCATCGCCAGCAACGAGGTGGGCACCTGCACAAACGGGATCCCTCGTAACCACGTCGCTGCCGCAAAGCCCGCCATATCGCCAATGACGCCACCCCCGAGCGCCAAGATGGTGGAGGAACGCTCTAGCCCTGCCGCCAAGGCTGCGTCATGAATGTGGGTGATGGAGGCAAGATTTTTGTGCTCTTCCCCAGCGGGCAACAGACAGGTATGCACCTCAAAGCCGGCATCCTTGAGACTGTGGGTGACGTCAGACCCGTGGTGCTCAAAAATGACGGGATGACTGACCACCAAGACGCGCCCTTTGAGACCAGCTGACCGCATCCTGGATCCCAACTCTGGCAAGTGTTGAGCAGCAATGACGATATCGTAGGCGGCTTGAGGCAGCTTGACAGGGATGACAGTGGCAGACATGAAAGGGTAAGGAGACTAGGGGGTGAGAAATTCACGTTAGCAGAAATACTTAGATAGACAGACCCAACTTGAGGCCCAACAGAGCATGACCAAACATCAGGGCCAGAACAGTTCCGCCCAGGTAGGCATGAGCGGTGCGGAGGGCTGCTTTATTGCCGCCAAACCCACTCAAGGACAGGGATCCATTGATGGCCAGCAAAATTAGGACTGCGGATCCCGTCCAAAAGTGAGGGCTTTCTAGAATGGGCTGTCGCTGCATCACCAGTGATAGCAATCCGCCGGTGTAGCCCAGGGCGATAAACAGGGTCATCCAGGGGGCCAGCTTACGATGGTCAAGCAGGCTTTTTTGAGCCATGTCAGGATCCGATGCCGCCATTAGCCGTCCCCGCCACCCAGTTAATCCGACAAAACTGCCCATTGCGATCACCACAATGCCCATCATCAGCGGATGTCCCCACTGAACGATGGAGGCAGGAGTATCCCATGTCCGAAACACCCCTGCCACTGGCTCCAAAAATTCCGCTAAGGACTCGCCCGCAGCAGTCTGAGCCAGAATCAGGGATCCCAAAGTTGAGATCAGGGGAAGTGAGGTGAACATGATGACAAATCTCCAGGTGCGATGGGTAGTTGATGTCTGAGGGAAGCAGGTCTATGGGAAGCGGGTCTCAGGTCTGTTTGTATGAGGTCTGCTGGTATGAGGAAAGCAGGATCCCCTCCAGGCTCTATGTTGCAATATTTCGCAATGGATCGCCTCACCATGATGTGATTTCTTGGGAGATCTGACCGCAAATCCTGCCCTTTGGGGGATCCGCTCTCCATCGGGGATGCGGCGGCGGTACAATAATCTGGTTAAAAACAGTCTTTAAGTTGAGTGCGGGAGATGGCTATTCAGCTCGTGATTGCAGACCAAACCTATGATGTGGAACGGTTGACGGATACCGCTGCCGACTGGCAAGGGGTCAAGGTCATGCTCACCCAGCCCGAGGTGGCGTTCAAGGTCGCCAGTGGCGCACAGGTTGTGATTCAGGGAGAGGAGGAGCTGGCCGGATCCTATCGGGTGGTTCAGGCACTGGCTCCGGCGGCTCCCCGCAGCTGGCGACTCTTTTTGGAAAAACCCGCCAATGGAGGGGCTACACCAACCCCGACCACCTCAGCAACTGCCGCAGTGCCCACTGAACCCAAACAGCCCCGCACCGATGTGGCCAATGCTGACAAGATCTTTGTGATCAAAGTTTCAGGACTGGTGGGAACAAGTTTGAACTCTGAGGTTCGCAAGAGCACGGTGGAGTACAAGGTTCCCTTTTCTCGCCTCTCCCAGGAGATGGCCCGGATCACCAAAACTGGGGTCAAAATCCTCAGTGTGGAAGAGGCCGATGTGCTTGGAACCGTCTAGGATTAGCGTCTCCTCCCCCAAGCATCTAACCGGAGCATTTGGCCTCATGCCTCCAGGATCCACAGGGATCGGGTTTATCAAGCCAGCGGGACAACCCACGGGACAATCAAATTGATCAAGTGATAGGTTAATTTCTATATCACAATGGGGATGGGCAAACGTGGGATCCCTGCTGGAGATCTCCCCCCTATCAACCTCAGTCAGCTCTCTTGGGATCCCTGAAGATAGGTGAGAGACCTGGCAGAATATCTGGACATGACTGGACATGATCTGAAGGAGTCAGCCTGTGAGCTTAGGTGAAGGCGTACAGTTGGGGGTGTTTGGCATCCTCTCTCTGCTAGCGATTGGATTTGCTGTCGGGGTGGTCTTTGCCCCCAATATCGTCTATTCCGGCTTTTTGCTGGCGGGGGTGTTTTTGAGCATGGCGGGGCTGTACCTGTTGCTCAATGCAGATTTTGTGGCGGCGGCCCAGGTCTTGATCTATGTGGGAGCGGTCAACGTTTTGATCTTGTTCGCCATTATGCTGGTCAACCGCCGCTATGTGTTTAAGCCGCTCCAACTGGGCTGGCTGCGAAATGGGGCCACTGCTGCTGTCTGTTTAGGACTGTTTGCGCTTTTGGCCACAGCCATCACCCAAACCCCGTGGCCCGAGCAGCCGATCGCGGCCATCAGCAGCGTTGAGGTGATTGGCGGACACTTCTTTAGCGATTATCTCTTGCCATTTGAGGTGGCCTCTGTCCTGTTGCTGATGGCGCTGGTGGGTGCCATTGTGTTGGCGCGGCGAGATTTTATCATCGGGGCTTTGCCAGAAGATCTGAGCGGGGGAGAGCAAAGTTTGCTGGAACGCTATCGCCCTTTGATTGCTGCCGATGTGGAGGATGACACTGAGGCGGAAGCGGCAGAATTGGCCTCCTCTGGATCCTAGGGATCCCAATCGAGTCTAGATAACCCAAGTGGAAACAACAGGCATAGAGACAAATAGGCATCAAATAGCCATATAGACAAGAGGAGTGATCAGTATGCTACAGCTTCAATTTTTTCTGCTGGTGGGGGCGATTTTATTTTGTATCGGCATCACGGGCTTGGTGGTTAGTCGCAATGCCATTCGAGTGTTGATGTCGATTGAGCTGTTGTTGAATGCGGTCAATCTCAATTTCTTGGCCTATTCCAACTATCTCGATTCGGTCAACATTCGTGGCCAAGTTTTTGCAGTTTTTGTGATTACGGTGGCTGCTGCTGAGGCGGCGGTGGGTCTGGCCATTGTCTTGGGCATCTATCGCAATCGCTCCACCATCGACATGGAGAGCTTCAACCTGCTGAAGTGGTAGGCTTGGGATCCCTTGCCTTGGTGAACCCCATGCCCAGGTCATCCTCTCATCCATTCTTGCCGACGGGATCCCGACTATTGGCCCAGCGCTGTCAAGATCTGCATCACCGCAGCCGTGTCAACCTTCATCGCAGCACCTTGGCGCATCGCCGGGTCAAATGCTTACCACAGCGAAATACCCAGCTTTATTTGCGGAATCTCCTGGCCCAGTTTCGCCACAGCTTTGTCAACAGTCTGCGGACATTGCCGTAGCTGTTCGTCCTCATCGATACAATATCCCCGATGGAACTGCCCGTACGTCATGTTTTTCTGGGCTTGTGGTCTGTGCTTGTGGAAGGATTGCCATGTCCCCGGCTCTCACCGTAGATTCCACCTTTGATCCCGCCTTGATTGATCTGGCGCTGACGCTAGCTGATGCGGCGGGTGAGGTGATCCGGCCTCTGTTTCGGGGTGACTTGCAGGCGGAGTATAAAGCAGCCAGTTCCCCCATCGTGACCATTGCCGACCGGGAGGCAGAACGGGTGATGCGTGGGCTGATCGAGCA
>JAAUUM010000280.1 GCA_012031565.1 Synechococcaceae cyanobacterium SM2_3_2 | reverse complement strand
CGTCTCAGTCTAAATCGGAATTACTATAGTCCAGCCTACGGGCGACGGGGGGTTCGCGCCAGCGGCGACTTGTCGCATCTTTTCCCCTGCTCCACCTAGGCACTCTGCTAGCCTATGTCCAGAGTTAGGAGCCAGCTTATGGTGCATTTGGAGCTGCTGGGGGATTCGATTTTCGACAATGGCATCTACGTTCCCGATGAACCCTGTCTGGATGTCCAACTGGCAGCCTATGTAGAGCAGGTGACGCTGCTGTCGGTGGATGGGGATGTGACCACAGATGTGATGCAGCAGGCCGAGGGGATCCCAGCCTCAGCTAGTCATCGGTAAAGATTCTATAAAGCGCAAACCTTTCTTCACAAGATTAAATTTCAAAAAGTAACCAGAGTTACATTTGTGCGTAAGAAGACATCCTAAACCGTATACTCTCTGTCATGGCATGGAAATTTCGAGCATTTTGATAAATGAGCAGGTTGTGTTCTCTAGTCCCACTGCTCAAACCCCAACTGCTGGATCCCATCAGCCCACCAGGATCCCATCTGGGTGCGACGACGCTCAAAGCTAGCGGCGACCCAGATTAGCCCCAAGCCCATCAGGATGCCGACCCCCCACAGCAGCATGGGATAAAGCAGTAACACCAACAGCGCCTGTCGCAAAAAGGTCAGGCCAAACAACAGGGATCCCACCCATAGGTAGGCCCGGATCCGCAAGCCCAACCCCGCCAGCACTAGGGCCAGTCCCAATCCCATCGGCCAAAATCCCGCCCATAGCTGTCCCCATGTTTCCAGCCAAGTGGCCAGACAAAAGCACCCGACAGAAAGAGAGCGAAGCCCGTGGCGTAAAGCCCGCGACTCGGTTGGCTGTAGCCCTGGATCCAGATGTCCTACCCAGATGAGGGATCCCGCCAGGGGCAACACATAGAGACTGACGGAGAATTCCCCCGTACTGACCATCCAGCTATAGAGCACCCAATTGCTCAAAATCAGGCTGATATAACTGAGCCGGATCCGCGAGGTCTGTACCGCCAGGATCCCGTAATAGCCTGCTCCGATCAACAGGCTGGCGTTATTCACCCACCAACAGGTCAACAGGATCACAGCCCCCGGCAGAATGAGAGCACTATGGCGACCCGGCTCTGACCGCCAGCCCCAGCGGTGCCAAGGCATATAGAAGTAAATCAGACCCACCCCACAGGCCAGAGATCCCACCCAAGAAAGGCCATCCCATTGAGATATCCAGGTATTGAGACCCATCCAAAGAATGACCAGAATTTGCACCGCCGCCCCATAGTTCCAGCCATCCTGCTCCTGATCTTGGCCATAGCTCTGCCACAGCCCATAGGCCACCCCGCCCATCGCCGTCAGCAGCCAGAGGATCGATCCACCGGCACTGAGTTGAAAAGATCCAATCCAGACCATCAGCAGCAGCGCTTGAGCTAGCCCCCAGTTGAGGTGTCCCAGCTTCCGCACCACCAGGGATCCCACTTCCAGCCCAGCGGCAAGTCGAGGGGGACAGAGACGATGAGCCAGTGCCAGCCCCACCCCCAGCAGAGCCACCAACACCGAGCCATTCCCCAGATCATCCCCTTCCAGCTGAGACAAAAAGTAGAGCCAGCTCTCGTATGCCGCTGCGGAGATGCCAATCGCCCCCAGGATCCCCAGGACAGAGGATCCCATCCTCTCGATCTGCCGCCTCTGCCCGATGCCCAGCAGGAGGATCGCCAGACCCAATGTGCCCACTGCCGATAGCGCCGTCCAGCTCAAGTGCAGCCACAGCCAGCCCAACCCCCCATACGATCAACGGCCCCACCCACAGACTGCTAAAAGCCAGGGATCCCCAGCGTCGCCCCGCCTGATTGCCCCCCAGCCAAGCCGGGATCCCTAGCCCCAGATTGATCGCTCCGATCAGCTGAGCAGGCTCCAGCCCACTACCCCACCCTCGCCAGCCCAGCAAGACCCAACTGATCAAGACCGTCTCCAACCCCCAGCCCAATCCGTAGAGCAGAACATCCTGCCGAGCGGTTTTATCGGTTTCAAAAGCTATTTCCACCGTTGATTGACCTTCCACCCACAGCCGAATGCCCAGAGCCAGGGATACCAACACGCCAGCAACCCAGATCTGCGCTGGAGATGAACTCAGCGCTTCAAAGCCTACAAGAGTTTGCCAGGTCAGAAGGTGTGTCACCAGCCCCAATAGCCCCACCGCCAGGACGCCACTCCAGAGATCCAAAGCCAGCGCCAACGCTTGTCCCCAAGCCCCCACAGCGGCTCGGATTGCCGCCCGCAGCAGCACCAGCCCCAGCACAAATCCTGGCCACACGCTGAAAAACATCGGCTCTGGCCCCCAAGCCAGGATCCCGGCGGCTCCCACCCCAATGCCGTAGCCACAGGTCAAGACCCGCTGCCAATTGGGCACCCCTGACTTGTGGTGCAGCCAAACCGCCAGAATGCCTGTGGATAAGGCCAGATGCCAGACCAGGAGCGAGGCATCCCCCAGACTCAAGAGCAATAGGGATCCCCCCAGTCCCAACGCCAGCCGTTCTGCCACCCGGGCCAGCTTGGGATATTCGGGATCCCGTCGCCACCCTTCTGCTATCGCCAGCCAGAGGATCCCGTAGGGCAAGAGGGTGATGGCCAAGAGTGACTCCCCTTGCCAACCCAAAGTGGACTGAACAGCGGTGAGCAAATTATCCCGCCACTCCAGTGGCAGCACCCACCAGCTAGCCCAAACGGTTTGTAGACCCACCCCAAAAAGCAGAACCAGATCTACAGAGCGGGGAACTGAGGCCAGTCGCAGTAAGAGCAAGCGGATCCCAAAGAAACTGATCGCCAACACCTGCCACCCGAGCACAGGCCCCCAGATCAAGGTGACGAGCCAGCCCGCGCTGACTAAAAACAGGCTGGCATTGCCAAACGCGGGAGTAGCAACAGGAAAATCCTCCATTCCATCTCGCGCCTGCTGTTCGCCCCAGCCCCAACCCAGCAGGGCCAGCACCAATCCCAGTCCTGACAAGGGCAGATCTCCAGCCCACACACTCCGCAGCACCAAGAGCAGTCCGGCTTCCACCAATAAGACCTGATCGGCCCGACCATCTCTAGCCTCCGTCAGAAATA
Organism: Synechococcaceae cyanobacterium SM2_3_2; assembly: GCA_012031565.1. Taxonomy (GTDB): domain Bacteria; phylum Cyanobacteriota; class Cyanobacteriia; order Thermostichales; family Thermostichaceae; genus JAAUUM01. The sequence continues at coordinate 598 of JAAUUM010000280.1, read as the reverse complement.
CCGCGTACAGCACCGTACCCACGAGGCCAGCATAGGTAACCAAGATGGGATCCCAGGCCCAAACCAGGGGCAACCCCGCCAACACTAAAAAGTTGATCAAGATGCCGTGCCGGATCCCAGACCTACCCAGCCAAACCGTCATCCCCCCCAGGATCCCGACCGCCAGCAGCACCATCGGCCCAGGCACCCTCAAAGCATCCAACGCCCAGCCATTAATGGGCACCAGCAAGAGGGCAATCGACTGCAATGTCTGAGCCGTCAACCGCAGCCCCTCCTGCCGTTTGGCCCAGGCGGTGCCCCCCCCAAAAGCAACCGTGTAGCCCAGCAGCAACCCATATTGCCCCGTTGCAGAAAAGCGATCCCACTGTCCGGCGGCCAACAAACCCGATGAGGCCACCACCAAAAATAGCCCCAGCACCAACAGCCAACGCACGCTCAACTCTGCCTTTAGGTTGTGCAGCAGTTGGGCCCACTGAGAAGGCTGACGAGTGGATCCAGGATCCTCCAATGCGGGGAATGGGTTCTCCTCCAGATCTGCGGCCTCTGGCGAGACGGGATCCCGATCTGGCATGGGCTGTCCTGAAGCAGACAACCCTAC
>JAAUUM010000279.1 GCA_012031565.1 Synechococcaceae cyanobacterium SM2_3_2 | reverse complement strand
AAAACAGTACAGAATGCCAACTTTGCCGCAAAATCTCGCCCGTGGTGCTGGGGATCGACCATTCCCAAAACCGACCTGCGTTGCGAGAGGCCATGGCGATGGCGGTCATATCCAGATCACTGGCCGCCTGTAGGATTTCCTTGACCGGGGATCCGGTGCGAACCAAGCCCTTGACCTGGCTCTGGGCAAGCCGGGATCCCATCGCCGCCTCGATCTGGCTCAGTTGTTTTTCTGCTTTGCTCTGAGCCTCGGCTAGACCCCGAGTTTGATTGACCCGTGACGAGGGATCCACCACATGCAGCAGGTACAAGGTTTTGATCTGAGGGGTGGGATCCAGCTCGGCGAGGCGGTTGACCAAGTAGTTGAGCAAGTCCCCAGACCCTTTGGAAAAGTCGTAGGGCAGCAAAATACAGCGGAACAGATGCCGACAGCGTAGCCGCAATTCCTCAAGAGTAAAGGTGGCAATCATCTGAGGCCGCACCACCAAAACAGGGATCTCCAAGCGGGGCAACAGCTCCATCGTGGTACTACCAAATAGCTTCTCCACCAAAAGATTGCGGGTGGACATCCCCACCACCAGCACATCCGGGCGGTACTCCTTGATGGCATTTTCGATAGCCACACTGGGCTTGCAGACCTGCACCCAGACCCGAAACGTCATCCCCTCAGGCAATGAACCTGCCGACTGGCGGATCTGAGCCTCCACCGCCTCAATTTCGGGGGTGCGATCTTCAGGGATCCCGCCGGATTCTTCCTTCCAGTCGAGACTATGGACAAAACTCACCGTTTGGATCCCGCCCTCTTGCAGCGCATCCAGGCATTGGGCCAAGCGTTCCAGCCCATCACGACAATCGGTGGCAATTAAAACATGTTTGAACATAGATTGAACATAGAAAGGGGTGCTTCGGGCTAGACAGGTACAAAGCTTGGGGCTAACGGCTTTAGGCTAGCACCTTCGGCTCCCCAGCCCGCCGACATTCTGTTTACAATGACAATGTAAAGAACTGTGACGGGAATCTTATGCAGCGCATCATCCTCATGACCGGAAAGGGCGGGGTTGGTAAAACCTCGATGGCGGCGGCCAGTGGCTGGCGATGCGCTGAGATGGGCCTAAAAACCCTGGTCTTGAGCACAGATCCGGCCCATTCTTTGGCGGATAGCGTCGAGCAACCTCTGGGCCACGATCCGGTGCAAGTCCAGCCCAACCTCTGGGCCGCAGAGCTGGACGCGCTGGTGGAGCTGCAAGAAAATTGGGGATCCGTCAAAAGCTATATCACCCAAGTGTTGCAGGCGCGGGGGCTGGATGGGGTGCAGGCTCAAGAACTGGCGATTTTGCCGGGGATGGATGAGATTTTCTCGCTGGTGCGGGTCAACCGTCACTACGACGAGGATGAGTTTGATGTCTTAATCATCGACTCGGCTCCGACCGGAACTGCTTTGCGGCTCTTGAGTCTGCCGGATGTGTCGGGCTGGTACATGCGTAAGTTCTACAAGCCATTGCAGGGGCTGGCCCAGATCTTGCGGCCTGTGGCGGAACCGATTGTGCGAGGACTGACCGGGATCCCGCTGCCCGACAACAAGGTGATGGATGCCCCCTACGAGTTTTATGAGCAGATCGAGCGGCTAGAAAAGATCCTGACCAACAATGCCATCACCAGCGTTCGCCTCGTCACCAATCCCGAAAAGATGGTGGTGAAGGAATCCCTGCGCGCCCATGCCTATCTGAGCCTGTACGGGGTGGCCACCGATATGGTGATCTCTAACCGCATCATCCCCGACGAGGTGCAGGATCCCTATTTCGCCCGCTGGAAGGAATCGCAGCAACGCTACCGTCAACAGATTCACAATGATTTTGCCCCGCTGCCGGTGGTGGAGATCCCGCTCTACGCTGAGGAACTAGTGGGGTTCAAAGCCCTGGAACGGCTCAAAAATGACCTTTGGGCCGACCGGGATCCCGCTGCGGTGCAATATGCCGAGACCACGATGGCGGTGGTGACAGATAACGGCCAGTATCGCCTGGATCTCTATTTGCCAGGGATCCCGAAGGAAACGGTGGAGTTGTCTAAAACGGGGGACGAACTGAACATTCGCATCGGCAACCATCGCCGCAATCTGGTGCTGCCCCAGGCTCTAGCCGAGATGCGTCCCGACAAAGCCAAGATGGAAGATGATCATTTGCGGATCCATTTTTCGCGGCTTTAGGTCTTCTGGGTCTGTAAATCTGTGGGTAAACAAACCTGAGGACTTTTTCTGAAGGGCACCTCGATAAATCCGAAAGAGCCTGTGAGGTAGACATTTGTTCAAAAGTTTAACATGATTTGATACTACTTGAAGCACCACCAGACGAGTCAACAAGGCTTTTGGGCTGAGGGGGTGACAGAGTGACTAGAGAGGTTGCCTGATAAGCTCTGCGGCTCTGAGGGCACGACGATGATGATGAGTTTTTGAGCCTGCAGTGAAGTCCTCATCTTCCCATCTCTGTAGCCTCTGATCCCACAGCAGACCCCACAATCCCAGATAAAAGGTGCTGTGTCGTGCTGTTGCTCGCTTCGGTTCACGGGTACGACCCACATAGGGTTCCATCTTTTGCCGCCTGATTTTCTCCCCCTTTATCGTTGCACTGGTATAGGCCATCGCTATCACCATAATCATCGCTTCCAGCCGCTCTCCAGACAGCTGTGTTCTCTCCAGTTGATAGCCTCCACTCTTAAGATCCCGGAACATGTCTTCAATCCTAAAACGTTTTCGATAACTCTTAATAGCTACATCTAACTCTCCCAGACTGGTCAAGATAAACCAAGCTTCCTCTGGTTGCTTGTATCGAGACTTCCGTTGCCATTTAGCCGCAAAATTAAACGAGCCAAAGCCTTTTGCTTTTGTCACCTTCACCCCAGCCCAGAAGAAGCTGGTTCCCGGTCGGAGTCCTGTTTGCCGTAGAGGCAACTGAATCTGCTGATTAAATTGAATCGTTGCAGTTTTCCTCAATCGCAATGAATAGCAGCCTATCTTCCTGCTAGCCAGATCTTCTGCTAATCTCACAGAGCAAAACTCTCTATCTCCGAGCACTATCAATCGATAGTGCACAAACAGAGATTGGACAACATCTATGACTCTGATTTGTTCTGATAGATTACTACAGCCTTGCTTGTCTAGCAGTGTCCAGTAAATCGGAATAGATCTTCGCCCCCAGACCAGACTTGCCATCAATAAATTGCGGTGCTTCCATTGGGTTCTATCTACTATCAGATAGAGCGTTGAGCCAGGGAGAAACCGTGCTTTCAACAGAGAGGTGAGGACAGGGAACCAGTGGGTCTTGATATCTAAGGCTGTGAGTAGGCGTTGGAGAGCCTTACGCCGACCGGCAAAGGTCATAGCAACGGGCAGCAGAGTGGCCAGTGATTCGAGGTTGACAGAGTGAAAAACCTGGAGTGGGAGGAGCAGATGATGAAGGATACGCCAGTGCTGGGGGGACAGTTGACGTTGGAGATCTGTCTGATAGGATTTGGGGCAACATATTTGGTTCTGGGTAGGCTCTAATCGGTCTACCCTTTTTGTCTTATCCCTGCAACCCCTGGCCCTGAACCCCTTTCTCCCTTCCTGTCACCCCCTCAGGCTTTTGGGACTTTCAGTCCCGATTTTGGTACAAGACTTATCCCATAGATTTGATGAGTATTTACAGAAGAGTGGCTATGCTACTCAGGCAGGACAGATCGTAGACGCCACTTTAGTTCCAGTGCCAAAACAACGAAACTCTAGACATGAA
>JAAUUM010000278.1 GCA_012031565.1 Synechococcaceae cyanobacterium SM2_3_2 | reverse complement strand
GAGATGGCATCTTGGAATAGAGGTATTACTTTCTATCCCAAGTCAAGCTCAATTTGATCCACTGCTATCGCTCGATGAACTATATCTGCCGTCGACATGGAAGAAACCTACGGGATCCCGTGGATTGAGTTCAACTTTTTTTGGCCCCACCCATATTGCCGAATCGTTGCGGGCGATTGCTCAACGGTTTGATCAAACCATCCAGGCCAAAGCGGAGCAGGTGATCGCTCAATACCAACCCCAAAGTGAAGCGGTGATCGCCAAATATCGCCCTCGTCTGAAGGGGAAACGGGTGATGTTGATGGTGGGTGGGTTGCGACCGCGCCATGTCATTCCCGCCTTTTTGGATCTGGGCATGGAGGTGATCGGGACAGGCTATGAGTTTGGCCATGGGGACGACTACAAACGCACCACTGACTACATCGAAGATGGCACCCTGATCTATGACGATGTGTCTGGCTATGAGTTTGAAGAATTTGCCAAAAAACTGAAGCCAGACCTAGTAGCCGCCGGTATCAAAGAAAAATATGTCTTTCAGAAGATGGCTCTCCCCTTCCGGCAGATGCACTCCTGGGATTACTCCGGCCCCTACCACGGCTATGACGGCTTTGCGGTGTTTGCCCGCGATATGGATCTGGCCCTGAATAGCCCCACCTGGGATCTGGTCAAAACCCCCTGGAAGTCTTAGCTCATCCCCTCATGGATCCCTGCCTGTCAGACTTTCAGAGATTTTCAGGGATCCCGTTGTTCCCCTACGGAGAATCACCATGCCACAAAATGTACAAGATATTAAAGATCATGCCCGTCTGTTTCAGGATCCTGAGTACAAGACCCTGTTTGACAACAAACGTGCCTTTGAAGCCGCCCCTGCCGTCGAAGAAGTCGAACGGGTGCTGGAATGGACGCAATCGTGGGAATACCGCGAGAAAAACTTTCAACGGGAAGCCCTGACGGTGAACCCGGCCAAAGCCTGTCAGCCCTTGGGGGCGATCTTGGCTGCTGTTGGGTTTGAGGGAACCTTGCCCTTTGTTCATGGATCCCAGGGGTGTGTGGCCTATTTCCGCAGCCATTTTGCCCGCCACTTTAAGGAGCCGTTCTCGGCGGTATCGTCTTCGATGACCGAAGATGCGGCGGTGTTTGGGGGCCTCAAAAATATGGTCGAGGGCCTCGAAAATGCCTACACCCTTTATCAACCCAAAATGATCGCGGTCTGCACCACCTGCATGGCAGAGGTGATCGGGGATGATATCGGGGCCTATGTCACCACCGCCAAACAGGAGGGAGCTGTGCCGGAAGACCTTCCGGTGCCCGCCGCCCATACCCCTAGCTTTGTGGGATCCCACATCGTCGGCTATGACACGATGCTCAAAACCATTCTCACCACCCTGACTCGGCCCGTGGGCAAAACCACCAGCAACGGCAGGGTCAACATCATCCCTGGTTTTGAGACCTATATGGGCAACCTGCGCGAGATCAAGCGGATCTTCGGCCTGTTTGGGATCCCGCTGACCTTGCTGGCGGACAACTCCGACTACCTGGATTCCCCCAACCACGGGGAGTTTCAGATGTATCCAGGGGGCACACCTTTGGAGCAGGCAGCCGATTGTCTCAATGCCGATGGCACCATCTCGCTGCAACGCTATGCCACCCCCAAAACCCTGGAATTTCTGGCGGAGGCATCTGGGCAACCCACTTTGACCGCCCGACCCTTTGGCATCCGAGGCACCGACAATTTCTTGATCCAGCTGTCTGAGTTGACGGGCAAGCCCATTCCGCCAGAGCTGGAGACCGAGCGGGGACGGGCGGTGGATGCTTTTACCGATTCCCAAGCCTGGATCCACGGCAAGCGGATAGCCCTGTATGGGGATCCCGATTTGGTGATGGGCCTGCTGAATCTTTTGCTGGAGATCGGGGCAGAGCCAGTTCATATTGTGGTCACCAACAGCAACACCGCCTTTGAAGAGGAAGCCCGCGCCCTATTGGCCAGCAGCCCTTATGGACAAGAGGCCACCGTCTGGGGGGGCAAAGACCTCTGGCACCTGCGCTCTTTGATGTTTACAGAACCGGTGGATCTGCTGATCGGCAACTCCTACGGCAAGTTTCTCTGGCGGGATACGGGCACACCGCTGGTGCGGATTGGCTATCCGATTTTTGATCGGCATCATCTGCATCGTTACCCTACCTATGGCTATCAGGGGGCACTCAATCTGCTCAACTGGATCGTCAACACGGTTCTGGATGAAGCGGATCGCAAGAGCAACACCGTCGGCAACGACATCTCCTTTGACCTAATCCGTTGAGGGAGCTGGGATCCCTCTCCTTTGGGGCTGAGTCTTTGGGGCTGAGTCTTTGAGGCTGAGTCTTTGAGGCTGAGTCTTTGAGGTCACAGGGGGGAGGGGGAGTTTTGCCCCAAGTTTTGTCTACATCTGAGGGATTTTCAATATCAAGGACACCACCATGCCACCTTTCATCACCTTGAATGACACTACCCTCCGGGATGGCGAACAGGCCGCCGGAGTAGCGTTTCAAATCCCCGAAAAATCTCGATTGCCGCCCTGCTGGATGCCATTGGTGTGCCGGAGATCGAGGTCGGATCCCGGCTATGGGCGCTGCCGAAACCGAGGCGATTCGGGCCATCGTCAGTTTGGGGCTACGGGCTCAACTGCTGGGTTGGAATCGCGCTGTCATCGGGGATGTGGTGGCCTCTTTGGGCTGCGGCCTGAACCGGGTGCATATCTCGGTGCCGGTTTCTGATCTCCAAATCACCGCCAAGTTTCAGGGGGATCGCCGCCGCTTGATGGAGCAGTTGCAGCAGTGTGTAGAGTTTGCCGTTGACCAAGGATTATGGGTCTCGGTGGGGGCGGAAGATGCCAGCCGTGCCACCCCAGAGCAGGTGATCGAGCTGGCTCAACAGGCCCAGAGCTGGGGCTGTCAGCGGTTCCGCTACTGCGATACCGTCGGGATTTTGGATCCCTTTAGCACCTATGAGCAGATTCACCGCTTGGTGCAGGCCATCGGGATCCCGGTGGAGATGCACACTCATGATGATCTGGGCATGGCTACTGCTAATGCCTTGGCTGGAATCCGGGCGGGTGCCACCGCCGTCAACACCACCGTCAATGGGTTAGGGGAACGGGCCGGTAACGCCCCCCTCGAAGAAGTGGTGATGGCCTTACACCTCAGTCTGGGGCTGACGGTGAATATCGACACAACTCGTTTGCGGGAACTGTCCCAGCAGGTGATCAAGGCCACGGGCACCCCTCTGCCCCCCTGGAAGGCCATCGTCGGGGACAACGCCTTTGCCCACGAGTCAGGGATCCATGCCGCTGGGGTGCTGCGAGATCCCCAAACCTATGAACCTTTTCCGCCAGAGCTGGTGGGCAGCCAACGCCGCCTAGTCTTGGGCAAACATTCTGGTCGACACCTGTTGGCTCAGTTGCTGCAAGAGCAGGGGATCCCCCTCGATCGGATCCCGCCCGCCCGATGGGAGGAAATCTTGCAACAGGTACGGCACCAGGTCATGCAGACCAAACGCCCCATCTCCGCTGACGAATTGGCCCGCTGGGTTCTCCACACTCTACCGGAGATTTATTCCCATGTCGGCTAAAGCTGCTTTCTTATCGGTGGCTGCCAAAACAGGACAAAAGGGATCCCGAGAGATCCCGAGAGATCCCGTCAGATATGGCCCAGTCCCACCGAACCAAAACACCGACCAAACTCTGCCCACTGCTCAACACCTGTACAAGGGGATCCCGATGACGACCGAA
>JAAUUM010000277.1 GCA_012031565.1 Synechococcaceae cyanobacterium SM2_3_2 | reverse complement strand
GGGTTTTACCCAGGGGAAACGCATATTCAGAAGGCCATTAAGAGGGGGGGATCCTCCTTGTCACCGGATTTCTCGTCCCCGTTGACTGGATCCAGAATAAGGCGATTTTGGCTAGCTCAAGCACTAGACCTCTTGCATGAGTCGAACCTCACTTCGCTGAACCCCTCGATGTAAGCCAATTTGTGATGTCCAAAATGATACAAACAAACTATTCGCCCGACAGATCTACTCACCATGTGAATGGATCCTTCCCACAGTCATCGGAATGGCGAAGGGTCTTGCCATCTATGACAATTACCTCCCCCTAACCCAGTGAAGAAAACATTCTCGCAAGACATCAGGGTCTAAGGCCGCCCACAACCGGGAGATGCTGTCATGCAACGGTATGCCGTTAGCTAGACCCAGAAACCTTTTCAGCCAATGTCGATGTAATGGGCAACCAGATCTTCCCCGCGCAGATCTGCTCAATCTCGAAAGTGCTCCAGAAAAGTGCTCTAGAAGTGATGCTGACTCGACATCATGAGTCAATCTAGTGCTCCTCAATCGTGACCCTGGTTTTCTCCTTCATTGAGTATGCGTTTGCCCTGAATGTGAGAGGATATCTCTTGCTTACAGAGATAGGAGTTCGCTATATTAAGGAGCTGACTTGTCAAAATTTACCCAAGGAGACGCCCGGATCAGGTGCTAATGTCACAACTGATCTCCAGGGATCTCAGCGTCAAACCCTGAGTCCTGAGGTTTCGACAACCTGTACGGCGAGATGATCTATGACCTACGCAATTATCGAAATTGGCGGCAAACAACTGTGGGCGGAGCCAGGGCGTTTCTATGACGTAGAACGCATGGAGGATGAATCTGGCACCATCCTGGAACTCTCACAGGTGTTATTGATTAACCATGAAGACACTGTGACCTTAGGGCATCCGCTGATCGAGGGGGCAACGGTGCGGGCGCAAGTGCTAGAGCATCGCAAAGCCCGCAAGGTGATTGTCTACAAGATGCAGCCCAAGAAGAAGACCCGCAAGAAAAACGGTCATCGCCAATTACAGACTCGGCTTCTAATCGAGGCTATCAGTCTCAATGGTTCTGTGTTGGCGGAGTCAGCCCAGTGGAAACTATCAGATCTGATTGTTGAGGCAGATGAAGCTGACACGGAAGCCGATATCGACTTGACACCCCCTGTTGAGTCGGCTGACGTTTAACGGGATCCAACACTCAACTCACACTTTTCAACCTTAGGAGACAGTCATGGCACACAAAAAGGGAACAGGCAGCACACGGAACGGTCGCGACTCTAATGCCCAACGCTTAGGTGTGAAACGTTATGGTGGCCAACTGGTGAGAGCGGGCAATATCTTGGTTCGCCAACGGGGTACCAAAGTTCATCCTGGTACCAATGTCGGTATCGGCAGCGATGATACCCTTTTTGCGGTGGCAGATGGCATCGTCAAATTCGAGCGATTTGGCAAAACTCGCCAACGGGTCAGCGTGTATCCGATTGATGTGGTGCTGCCTGAGTCCGATGCAGCCCCTGTCGCTGAGGCTGAGTAAGCTGCACACCCTGGGGGGGGCAACAGGCTCCCACCAGAAGCACCTCCATCAGAAGCACTAAGATATCGAAGCACTAGGATAAAGACAGACTTGATCGCTAATTAGAGCACCCTGGGATGTACACACTCGAACTGATCGTCAAAGGTAATCCCGCTCCCCTCGGGATCCAGAAGAAGGAAGAAGAAGAAGCCCAGCAGCTCTTTCGGCAAGTGGTGGAGTCGATCAAAGCGGGGGATGTCAAGAGTATGGAGCTGACCTGTGATCGGACGGGCCGCCAGCTTTTGGTCCTGATCTCAGAAGTTATTGCAGTCCAGTTAACCCCCAAAGGTGGCCCAGCGGGGCAAACCATGACCCGGCCTGGTTTCTTGGCTGGCTAGCCTCAAGCAGTAGGCAAACCCAACAGAACTGTTGCCATGTCTCTTTTTTTGTCATCGGAGTCGGTTCCCCTCACCAGTGCCATCGAGCTTGATCATCTCACCTATGGCTGGCCAGGGGCAGCTCCGGTATTGCGGGACTGTTGCCTCCGGATCCCTCGCGGGCAACTGTGGATGTTATTGGGGCCAAATGGGAGCGGCAAGTCTACCCTAATGCAATTGATGGCTGGGGTAGCCAAACTGGAGACCCGAGAGGCTCAGGCTCATCTTGATAAGCATCTGCGGGTACAAGCTCCCATTGGCATGGTGTTTCAAAACCCTGATCACCAATTGGTGATGCCGACGGTGGGGGCTGATGTGGCCTTTGGGTTGGCGGCTGAACCGCTATCGCTGCTGGAAATTCGCTGGCGAGTGGAGAAAGCTCTATCTCAGGTGGGGTTGCTGCCTCTCTTACGCCGCCCGATTCACAGCCTCAGTGGAGGACAAAAACAACGGGTGGCGGTGGCTGGAGCCTTGGCCCGCCAGTGCCAAGTTTTGCTGTTGGATGAGCCGACAGCTCTTTTGGATCCCGAGAGTCAAGGGGAACTGATCGGTCAAGTGCGAGATCTGGTGGATCAAGAAGGGTTAACGGTGCTCTGGGTCACCCATCGGCTGGAAGAACTGGAGTGGGCGGATGGGGCCGTGATCCTAGCTCAAGGCCAAATTGAAGCCCAGGGATCCCCAGCTCAAATCCGGCGAGAGTTGGAGCGGTTATTTGGCCTGAGGGTGAAGTGAGAAGAGTTGATTGAGAGAGTCGACTAAGAAAGAACATCAGGGATCCCTACCTCCCAGATCTTAGTTCCTGGATCTCTTGATATTGTGATATTTGCTACTGTACTGAGGGAGAGCGCTTTGTGGAGCGTAGACCTTCTAGAAACACCTCAGATCAGTAGATAAACGAGGTAAAGGTACATATTTTTTTACTCAAGTTTCAGGCTAAAAAGTGTATTACTTTACTAAGTTAATTTGCAAATCACTGATATCAAGGATTGCCAGTGTCACACTGAAAGAGTGATAAGCCGAACAAATGCTGCTAGGACTTTGTCATACATTGCTTTGGGTGAGTAGATTTGACTAAAACATCCCAAAATTCTCGCCTTTCATCAGGAATCGTGGGACTCGATGCAGTCTTGGGGGGAGGACTACCACCTCGGCAGACTTATCTGGTCAGGGGTGGGCCGGGATGTGGCAAGACCACCCTAGGCTGGCATTTTCTCACCAATGAGATTGAGGATGGGGATCCCCGCTTGTTTATCACGCTGGGGGAGTCTCTTGCACAGCTCAAACGTAATGGGGCTGCTTCAGGATTTCCAGTCCAGGAAGTTCATGTCTTAGATCTGAGCATTGATGCCGACTTTTTTGTGCAAAATCAGGGATATGACATTTTCTCTGCTGCCCAGGTGGAACAAGCTCCTCTATCTGCCTTGATCGTAGAGCAGGTCAAAGCGCTGAAGCCCAAGCGGGTGTTTATCGACTCGATGACTCAGCTCCGCTACACCACTACAGATGCTTTTCAATTTCGTCAACAGGTGGTGGGCTTTTTGCGATTTTTAGTCCATGAAGGGGCTACAGTTTTGTTTACTTCGGAAGGCAGTCAAGAAGATCCTGATGAAGATTTGCAATTTATCAGTGACGGCATTACAGCCCTTCCCTAAAATACCAAACACGGCTGAGGAGGTAGAATTCGGACGAAGAGATGGCATTTGCTCATGACCTGCTATTCACCTGACCTTCGTCACAAGGTTGTCAAAATCTATCAGCAAGGGAACACCTCGATTCGGGCGGTTGCTCAACAGTTTCAGATCAGCACCAGCACCGTGCAGCGATATCTAAAACAGTATCAGCAGA
>JAAUUM010000050.1 GCA_012031565.1 Synechococcaceae cyanobacterium SM2_3_2 | reverse complement strand
ACCAGATCCAAACCGTATCAATTTGAAATATTGAAATCCATATATCTCTCTTTTGATCTATCATTGAAAGTGAAATATTTCTTATTGTTCGGTTTAAATCGCTAATGTGCCTCATGAGATGATTAACATTTGCTTGATCAAAAACTCCAACTCTCTCTATTGACTTACTATATTGTACATAGCTTTCAACTCTAGATAGATGAAGATCGATCTTATTTTCATTAGTTTTCTTGTTGATGAGATATGACTTGAGCATAGATAAATCAACGATTTGCTCTTCTATGCTTACAATGAAAAGAATTGTTGCCTCAATACGTTCTTTTCTTTTTAAATAGAACTGACTGAACAGTAAGTTGCCAAGAAATATTCCAGTTGCTGTCACTAAAATAGTGATAGATTTCTCAAGGAATCTGCTTATCTGTGGAGCATTTATTTCTTGTTGGATTAATAGCAATAATTCATTATCTTTCCTCAAACTGATGATAAGTTCCTTGGTGTGAGTGGCAAGATTATCTACCCAGACAGTTTGGGTTACAAAACCTGACATAAAGACTAGAGGAGTAAAAACTAGAATTCCTGTAGTGCTCTTTTGTACTGCAAAATAAGCCAGCAATAGAAGCGTAAACAATGTTGCAATTAGAGCTGGCATGATTCCATCAAGTGCATCGAACATAGATACCTCAACATTACTCAATCGGCCAACTCGGGATCCCTTGATCAATCTTCTCCATCAGCCGGATCGTTTCTTGCAGAGCAACCACAATCTTCTGATAATGGATCACATCTTCATCACTCAGGATCCGTCCTTTGCGATCCTTGAGCCACTTGTGGCACACCTGATAGCCCCCCACATAAAAGTTCCAAACTTCGGGAGAGACTCCGGCAAAACAATCCCCTTGTTTATTGATTTTCACCTGACCATCGGCATATTTAGGATGTCCAGGATCCACAGTGCGGTTACCCCCTCCTGAGACAAAGGTGGTGATCAGGGTGTCGAGTTTTGCAGATTTCATCAGATGTAGTTCGACTAATTGCTGACCCAGGGATCCCAGGGCTGCAAAGAGATCGGGATGCGAGGTGAGAGGCACACGGGGAAAGTCGATTTTGAGGAATTCGGCATAGCGGCTGCGGTATGTGGGCGAGTGGAAGATGGCATAGATGTAGTAGAAAATGGCTTCAGGAGAAGGGCAGGATCCCAGTTTTTGATTAATTAAGGCGATAAATTCGGACGAAAGATTAACCTATTTCTCAAAGCTGGAACCACTCAAATCAGAATAAATGTAAAGAGGGAAAACCTGATTTGCTTCTCTGCTTGTGGTTGAAACAACACAATCATTTGCCGGCTTATCTGTAACCCAACAATGCCTGTAACCTATATTTGATTGCTGCCTTGAAGAAAGCAAACAAAGGTTTTCTTTATTGACAACATGATCAATGAGTTCTCTTCGTGGTCTATCCATGATAACTTCACTAAAATAGCAGGGTCGATTATCAAATGGTCGATAGGAACAAATAGTTAATTTGTTTTCCCAGTTTTGATCCAATCTTAGCTTTCGCCTTGATTCTTTAATTGACCAACTCTGACTTTGTTGAAGATTATAATTTTTTTGATATACTTCATCCGATATGTTTGAATCAAGCATTTCTTTGATTCGATTATGGATTCTATCTGCATTCAAATCTATAGCAAAATGATCTCGGTGAGTCTGAAATCCTAAAACATTAATCGGCATAATATCGGTGATTTTCCATCCTTGCTCATACTCTCCCAATAGATCTGTATTTTGAGGGATGAAAAGATAAAAGGGCGACTGAGGTTTAATCTCTTGCCAATCTGTCGAAAGCACATCATGACTCAACAACCACTCATATTTATCCGAGCGGGATCCATAGAGATGAGCGTGGTAGATTTCAGTCATGCTAAACAATCTCCTTAAGTGCAGCATACAGAGGTGGCAGATCAGACTGAATGGTTGCCCAGATAATTGTTAAATCCACCTGAAAATACTCATGCACAGTGATATTTCGCATTCCTCGCATTTGTCGCCAAGGAATCTGAGGATATAGCTCCGATACCTCTGGAAAAAGACTAGCAGCAGCCTCTCCAATCACCGCTAAGCTGTAGAGAACAGCCTTCATCGTGCGTCGATCCTCACAAAACTCCTCAAAACTCAACTGGGACACCATCTGTTGAATGTCCTCAATTTCAGTCAAGATATCCTGCAACCGCTCTTGGATACTCCTAGAAGGCACGGACAGCCTCTCTGAGCACAACATCTCTCAACGTCGGGCGCAAAGATTGGGGCGTACCCAAATCCACAGAACAATTCAGAATGTTTTCCAGATAATCCTTTAGCTCAACAAAGGTGAATAAGCCTACAGGTTTATCAAACTCTACTAGAAGATCAACATCACTATCCGCCTGAGCTTCATCCCGTGCCACAGATCCAAACAGTAGCAATGTCTTCACCGCAAACCCCTGAAGTTGTACTCGATGATTGATCAAAGTTTGGATCACAGTTTGTCGATTTAGCATTTTTTCTCTCCTTAAATCCACCGCAAAAAACATAGCTCAATCTTTCTGAACCTCCTTTACCATCAAACAAATACTCACCCCCTGCTGAATATCAAACACATTCTCATCTTTGGATCCATCAGGAGCCTTCTCTTTCTTCTTGATATTCCCATGCAAATCCAAAACTCGGATCCAGTCAAACGTACCCTGTAAACTCTGCCTCATCCCCCGAAACGTCGGATTATCCAAATAGCCATGATTGGTCACAAACGCCAGGATCCCATGCCCCGTCTGCTGAATCCGCCATTGCCCAAACCGAATAAACTTCACATAATCATCCTGCAACCACTTTGGGTTTTTCTCCCCCAGCGGCTGCCCATCCACCTGATAATAATCCCGCAGGATCCCGCCAATCCACTCCCCCGAATTTGCCGAATGCCCAGAATACGGAGGATTGCCAATCACAATCATCACTGGCTCCTGATCCCGCGTTCGCAACCCCTTAGCCGCCTCGGTTGCAATCACCTGCTCCATCTGCGGAATATCCAACGCCAACTGGTCTCCGTCCAAATCACGACTCAAATCATCCAACGTATTCATCAAAAACACATTCAACCGCTGCCCCCCCTCAAACCCATACCCTGTCTCTGCCAAAAACAAGCCCAGCTTCAAGTGAGCCACCGCATACGGAGCCATCAACAGCTCAAACCCATACACCCGTGGCAATAAAAACGCTTGCACATACGCAGACCACTCCAAATCGGGTACCTTAGTCACCGCTCGAATCGCCTCTTTCTCCTCCTCAAACCGCTCCCGCACCAACTGCACCAACGCCAACAAAAACGTCCCCGTTCCACAAGCAGGATCCAACATAACCACCGATGGATCCGCCAACCCCAAAGGCTTACCAAACTTCTCCCTCACCAAGGCATCTACAGAGCGCACCACATACGACACCACCGGCTCCGGCGTATAGTAAACCCCCCGCCGCTCCCGCATTTGAGGCTTGTAAGCCGCCAAAAAATCCTCATAAAACCGAATCACAATATCCTCACGATTCAGCTTTTGCCGAAAATCAGACAGCACCGCATCCATCTTGGCCGCCCGCAATATCCCAAAAATCTCCGTAATCCCCTCCATCAAGTCAGATCCCAGCTCCTCTGCCGACCGCTCCGACACATCCCGAAACAGCTCCCGCAAAAAGGGATTCGTCTCCGGCACCAAATCCCAGGCCCCCTGCCGATTAAAATCCCCCTTCGGATCCCGCACATATCCAAACACCCGCGCCGTAAACAACCCATAAGCAATCGTTTGGGCATAAATATCCGCAAACGAATAGTCCTTATCCCCATCCCCCACCAGCTTCAGCGTCGGCAACAACTCCCTACGAAAGCTCTCAAACAACCGATGCAAATAGCCCTCCGGTCCCTCGGTTTCAAAGACCCTAGGGATCCCTTGCTCCATCCGCCGTGTCGCCTCTGCTAGCAACTTTGCCAACTCCGCAGCCGTCCGCGCCGCCGGAAAAAACACCCAATCCACTAGCGGGATCGTCGCCATCGCCCGCTCAGCAAGCGGCAAAGCACCCCACCGTAACCGACTCAAACGCCCCATCAACTCCTCACTATCCCACCCCAACACCTCCACCTGTCGATGCCGTAATCCGCCCTCAGTCGGCAACACCAACGCCACATAACCCTGGCTCTCTTGCTCAGGCAACAATACATACATCACGGGCTGATCTGGAATCACCCGTCCCAAAAAATGTCCATAAATTTCTCGTTGCTGTTCTTCTCCCGTCAAAAATCCCCGAATATCCCCCGCCTGCAACCGCCCCAGTTCCTCATAAAACCCCACCGCCACCGGACAAACATCCTCAGAAGCCCCCTCATCCTCCCCTGGTCGCACATACCAAAACCGCGATCCCTGGGGATCCCGCTCCTTGACGGGATAGCCAAACCACTGCCGCAAACTTTCCACCCGCACCTCAAGGGATCCCGTCATCACCCCCACCAAAGAATCCGCACCCAAGAGCGTCATTTCTATCTCATCACCAACTGTCAACCCACTGTATTCGATGTCTCCAACAATCCCAACCTCCACCCCTCAACGCTACGCCCCAACTCCTTCATCCAAAACAGAACAATCCATCCCAGAACCCTACTCTGAGTCTGTGCGCTTGGTATAGATTTGAACATAATTTGTGTTTGCAATCATTTTACTTAGCCAACAAAAGATTCAGAAAGCTTTTTTTGTTGATTCAAAAAAAGAATAAACATTTTATAAGAAACTACTTGCTCTCAGCTCCACCCGCAATCTCAGGATCCCTTTCCACTCTCTTTCCACATGGATCCCCTGCAACATGGCATTACTCTCCACCGGCTCTACCCCCTCACAGTAGGAGACCGTCACATGGGGATCCTGCCCCTCATAGGGGATCCCCTCTGGCAAATGCACCCGCAACGCCTGGATTCTGTCATCCCAAGCCTCCGCCCACACCAGCGCTTCAAACTCCATCCCCACCCAGCCCCGCCACAGCTCTGGATCCGTAACCCCATAAATCAACGTCACATGATGCGGGGATCCACACGAATAACGCGCCTCCACAGGGATTGGATCCAGCAGCACCGCCCACAAGATCTCAACCTTCATCGCATCCGCTCAAGCAAACCCTCATACTCCGTCACCAAAACCACCGGGATCCGTCCCGCCCGAGTATGGATCCCCATCACCCGCCCCAATTCTCGGTAATACCACAGGGATCCCTCCTTCTTACCCGTAAATCTCTCCCAGATGGCCTCCCCCACATCTTTCCTGTCTTGCCAAATCGAGCGCAGATTGTGCAGCTTGTCACAGGCGGTCACCAATAAATAGCCCGGATCCGTCGCCGCCTCCATGTGAGCCAAATAGCCAGTCTTGCGGCTTATCCAATCCTCTTTCTCAACAGACTCTCCACTGGTATCTGTACAGGCCAGCACCATCCCCAACACTCGCTCCCCAAACTGCTCCCGAATCGCCTGCTCAATCTGGACACGGGGGATCCCAGCAAACTCTGGCCCATCCTCCAAACTGTCATGTAGCAACGCCGCCATTGCCATCTCCTCATCAGCCCCATAGCCCAAGGCCAAACTGCACACCCCCAACAGATGGGTCAGATAGGGGATCTGGGATCCTTTCCGCATCTGGGTACGGTGCAAAGCCGAAGCATAAGCCAGAGCTTGGTCAAAGCGTTCACTCAGTTGCATAGGATTCCCCTGTGTATCGCTTTACCTTGAATGCTGCCTTCAATCCTGTCAAGCGTCTGTCACACCGCATCCGGTATTCTCTAATTCAAGCCCAACCGCTAACACTCCATGTCCATTCCCACCTACGACCAATTCATTGAGCCTGTCCTCCGCCATCTTGCCGCCCATCCCGAGGGATCCCGTGCCCGAGATGTCTACGAAGCCGCCGCCGATACCCTCCATCTCAGCGAAGCCGACCGGCAAATCCTTCTTCCCAGCGGATCCCAAGCCATCTACAAAAACCGGATTGGCTGGGCGCACGACCGGCTCAAACGAGCAGGTTATTCCACCAGCCCTCGCTGGGGACTTTGGCAGCTCACCCCCACCGGACAGCACTTTGCCCAAGCCCACCCCGGATCCCTGCCCCCCGAACTGCTGCACCAACTCGCCTTTAACCCCAAGAACCCCAAGATCCGCAACAACACACCCGAACCTGCCTCGAATCAGGATCCCGTTCCCCTACACACCAGCCCTGACGACCGCCTCGAAAGCGCCCTGTCCGAAATTCGGGACTCCGTCGCCGCCGACCTCCTCACCACCCTTTCCCAAACATCTCCCAAATACTTCGAGACCATTGTCTTAGATCTCCTCCACAAGCTAGGTTACGGCACCAGTCGCACGGATCTCCGGCGGGTCGGCGGCCCTGGTGATAGCGGCATCGATGGGGTCATCTCCCTCGACAAACTGGGACTGGAAAAAGTCTATGTCCAAGCCAAACGCTGGCAAAATACTATCGGGCGGCCTCAAGTCCAGGAGTTTTACGGAGCCTTGGCAGGACAAAAAGCCACCAAAGGCGTGTTTATCACCACCTCTCGTTTCACCCCCCAAGCGGTAGATTTCGCCACCTCCGTCGAGCGCATCGTCCTTGTGGATGGAGATAGACTCACACAACTGATGATTGACCACGAAGTTGGCGTCACCCTTCGCCCCCTGTGGATCCCAAAGCTCGACAGCGACTACTTTGAAGAGTAACCATTCCCTCCCCGCATCAAAGGCATCTTCGATTGCACCGGATCATTCCATGACCGACCGCCAGCAGCACAAACCTAAATCGGATCCCTTTCATCACAGCAGCAATGTGTGAAATTCAACCTGAACATCTTCCTCTTCTCCAATTTTTTGGGACAGCCATGCTAGGCGTTGCAGGTGTATCACTGCTCACAGGGACAACCTATTATCGAAGAGTAGTTCAAAGAGGCACAGAGCCATTCACCTACTGGTCAACTACTATGAGCTATCTTCTCATCGGTAGCCTAGTTTGGATTGGGATCCTCATCTGCTAAACCTGTCTCCAAATCAGACAAAGAATCTATCAAAAAAACAATAACTGTTACAGACGCTGTGCAGGATGCAGTAACTAGAGAACTCCATGAATCAAGTCATCCTCATTGGCCGTCTGACCGCCGATCCTGAGTCTCTCTACTTTGAATCCGGTGCCAACGTCACCCATTTCCGCATAGCCGTAGACCGCCCCAAACCCAGAGAGAACCAACCCCAAACCGACTTTTTCCATTGCCAAGCCTGGGGGAAACTGGGAGACATCATCAGCGAGTTTACCCGCATGGGTCATCAAGTCGCAGTTTCGGGATCCATCCATATCGAGTCCTATGACTACGAGGGACAACTACGCTGGAAAACCTACATCAAGGCCGAAAATGTCCGTTTCCTGACCAGCAAAGCAGAAGCTACTCGCCTCACAGAAGCACGGGAAGCCACCGCTGCCTAAATCAAAACCAGGGATCCTCTCACCAGGGGATCCTTTCCTTATGCGCCCCATCCCCCTACAACAAACCTATCCACTAGAAGATTCCTCATGAGTCTCACCCTCGAACAACTGGATCATCTCGAAATCCAAATCCTAGAACTGCTAGAAGCTGAAGAGTACGAGCAGGCTGAAAAACTCTTAGACAGCTTCACCTACCTACGAGAAACCAAAATTGAAGCCTACTGCCACATCATCAACAAACTCAACGCCCGTGCCCAATGGAGAAGAGATGAAGCCCAACGATTGAGAAGCAGAGCAGATATCGACCAAGACCAATCCGACTGGCTGAAAGGCAAACTCCACACCTACTTTGAGAGCCACGGCATCAAAACCCTGGAAACCGACCGCTACAAAGTCACCCTGGCCAAAAATGGTGGCAAAGCTCCTTTAGTCATCACCGCTGACACATCCGATCTGCCAGATGACTACACCCAAACCGAACTACTGGTGAAGCCCGACAAAGAGGCCATCCGCGAGGCATTAGAGCAAGGTCAAGAGCTGCCTTTTGCCCATCTAGGAGAACGGGGATCATCCATCCGCATCAAATAGACAGGCTCCCGCTCAGGGTGACGAGTTCTATCCCAACAATGGCAAGAATCTTCTGGCCCACCCTCGCCCAACTCCGACAGACCGCAGCAGAATTAGGGATCCTAATCCCGACTCCCTCCCCCGCAAGGAACTCCTGCAAGCCATTATCCGCATCAAGAAAGCCCAGGTGAAACAGTCATGATGTATCGCCTCACTTTCTCTAGCGGATTGGTGCTGCACATCGAATCTCCAACACTGGGATCCATCCGGTCTTTGTGGGCTGCATTTGGATCTTTGGAAGACATGACCTCAATGACAACAGAACAAAAGGAGGTGAAGACGCTGTAAAGGGCGAAATATAGGAGGACAGCAACATGCCCTTTGATCACAATCTCGCCCGTCAAGCCCATCAAGACATGAAAGATTCCTACTGGGATGTAATAGAGCGCCAGCAATCCCGATTGGAAGAATGGTACGAAAGCGAATACGGGGATCCCAACTTAGAATTAGAAGCAGATTCCTACGGCCCTTACCGCTACCCAGAACGCGACTACTGATCCCTGTCTAGGGACTCACTCTCAAGCTCTCTCAGGGATCCCCCACTAACCAGGGATCCCTTTCTCTGTGTGCATCCGTGGGTTATCTTGACCCGACCCAGAGCAGAGGTTGCACAAAGGTTGACCTATCCACCCGTCATCCATGACCCCGCAAACCCTGCTCACCGCCCTCAATACCGCCTATTGGACAGTTGACTTCACCGCCTTTTGCCACCTGACCGGACTGGAGGAAAATCACCCTTCCCTTGAACTCTTCCAACACTTTCAATCAGCTAGCAAACACCTCTGCCACCTGGATCCCACCATCCTAGAGCGACTGGTTCATGACCAAATTCAACAAGCAGCATAGGAAAGGCTCCGCTAAGAGTGACGTTTACACTCAACTCAATGGAACTCATCCTCACCCCGCAAGCCGCCACCTGGATCCTGGGCAGACCCGTCGAGACAGTTGTGGAATGGGCCACCGCGATCTGGTGCAAACCCACCCACGGCAGAGCCACTCTTATCCCTAAGCGCAAGTTCACCTTGGGATCCCTCATCCAAACCCAGTCCGAGCATGGCTTCATCACCACCCGCTACTCCCCCAGAGTGCTGGTGATCTGGGATCCCACATCCCGCAACGGCTGGAGCCACATGACCTACATCGGCTACGACTCCCGCAACACGGCAGAACGAGCACTGATCTGGATGGATCAACGAGGACATAGGGGATCCCTGCGTCCCGCCAAGCGACTTAGAGACAGTTGCACCCAGGAGCTGAAACTCCCCAATCTCCCCTGGTCAATGGTGGAAAACCTAGTCAGCAAAGACCTGGGCCAATCCATCACACTTCAACCGTTGGAGATGGAGAACATTGCATAGGTTTCACCCAAAACGCAATCCATAGGAGACAAAGATAATGTTCGACTTCAACTTTGACGCCCCAGAACTCGGCAAATTCGTCTACGCAGGTGAACCCCGCCTTTACCAAGCTGACTGCCGTTCTCCAGGATCCTTTCGCATCATGGGAGTTGAGGGATCCGATGCCAAAACCCTGCCCATGAAGATCCTGGCCTATCACTCTTTCGAGGATGAGCTATTCGGCTACGACTATCAAAAGTGGTTAGAGGTGCTGTTCATCGACAAGGACAACATCGTCAGTAGCATCCTGCTCAAGACCCAATCCCTTAGCAACTTTGCAAACTTCTGGCTCACCCTCACCCAACAGGGCACCGGACTCAGCACGGGCATCACCACCGCCCGGTTAAAGAAAGTCTCCAGCCGCAAGAATGGCACCGACTACAGCACGGTTACGTTCTTTGATGAGAACGGGGATCCCGCTTTTCAGCCACTTGGCCAGAAGGAGGTGGAGGAGCTGAAGGAGTTTGTGGTCAGCCATGCCCAAGCATTGAGCAGTGCTTTCCGGTTTACGCCACAACCCCACACTGAAGCGCTTCCCGAGGCCGAGAAGGGATCTAAAGTGCGGAAGCTACGGGCGTAGGAGAAGAGAGGGATTCTGATGCTGGAAAGCTGAGGGATCCCTATTTCACCTTAGTAGTAAGAAAGTCAACAGAAATCTTTGTCTCTCTAGGCATGATGAAATTGATGAGCAGAAAGTTAGCTCGAAGTACTTATATATCCTCTAACCATCAGACACAGACTCTGACTGCTTTCTCCAAATTCATACTCTCCCAAAAAGCCAAGATTTGCTCAGCCACAGATTGATAGGCAAAATAATGAAAAAAATGGGATCCGTTGGGGTCAGACCAAAGTCTATCTTCGGGTCTCAGATGATCAAGCCATATGGCCCGAACACTGGGATCCACCACAGGATCCTCACCTCCAAGACAGACTAATGTTGGCACCGTTAATCTACACTCAGCAAGGATTGAAATATTGAGTAAAGAATGAGGATTAGGAGATGAATCTAGATCGTTTTCTAAGCATTGAGATAAACATTTCAGCTGAAAACGACAAAGAGGTCTCCCAGCTAATATTTTGGCTGTGTGCATCAGGAGCTGAGAGCGGCTACAAGGGATAAGTTTTCGCTGTACATAGTAGTGAGTATGCCAGGTCAGAGCAGGCTGCGGCGAGACTGATAAGAGAACCAGTGACTTGACTCGCTCTGAGTATCTTTGGGCATACATCTGAGCCAGGATCCCCCCTAGTCCGTGTCCAATCAAATTAACGGGATCCCGGCGAGTTTTGAGATAGTCATGGAGCAAGATAATGGCTGTATCAAGACAACAGGGTTCATCCAACTCTTGTTGATAATCCCAGCAGGCGATAGAGCTGTAACGAGATAAAGCTCTTGATAAGGGTAAATTCAAATACTGAAGACCCTGAGATGCTCCAATAACCAAAGTATTAGGAATAGACGCCTTAGTCATCATCATTCACTCAAGAGTTATTAAACAGCTGTGATCAAAGCTGAGACAAAAGCCTGTAGCTATTGTTTGTCACCACAGGCTTTGCCCAATCGTCACTATCGCAATCAATCTAAAACGATTGACTTTGAGGTCTTCTATTAGGATGCTGTCGAGGTGGGGCCAACAGAATCCAACGCTCTCGACACCTGCTTAAAGTCAAAGCCCATCGCTCTGAGCGCATGCCACAAATGTCCCTGAAGGAAGAAGAAAGCCAGATAGAAGTGGGCATTGGCCAACCAGGCGCGGGCGGTATGGGCACCCAAAGGCAAGCGGATCGTATCGGCAAAATAAGGAGCTACCCCCAATTTCACCTCCAAGGGAGGGCCATAAAACTCAGGAGGATAGGCCAGCGTATTGACAGCACAGAAGTAGGCCGCGACAAACCCTGCTAGAGCAATGCCACCCAAGGAGTAAGACAAAATGGCTTCCCCTGAAAAGGTGAGAACGCGCTTGGCCCAGGGTAATGGCGGGGTAACGATATGCCAGATGCCGCCGGCGATTAAAAGTAGGCCTACATAGATATGTCCACCCACCAAATCTTCTAGGCTGGTAATGCTGGCAAAATGCGTCTGATACCCATAAATCACCACGGGATCCAAGGTCGGTGCTACCACGGTACGGACTGTTTGCTGAGTTGAATCATAAAGACCTCCCCAATACATCGCCTTACCCGCCAACAGCAATGCGCCAGCCCCCAAGAACAATAAGTGATGCCCCAAGATCAGGCCCAATTGAGCTGGATCATCCCACTCAAAATGAAATCTTTGAGCTTGCCCTTTGGCATCTTTAAGATTAGGGGATCCTTTGATGGCATGAAACAGTGCGCCAGCCCCCAAGACTGCACTCGAAATTAAATGAATGGCCCCAATCACAAAATAGGGATAGGTATCCACAATGCTTCCCCCTTCACCAACTCCAAAGCCTAGAGTGGCCAAATGAGGCAGCAAAATCAATCCCTGGGATCCCATGGGAATTTCAGGATTGTACCGGGAGATCTCAAACCAGGTAAAAGCTCCAGCCCAGAGGGTGGTCAGAGCGGCTTGGGCCACATGAGCGGCAATAAACAATCCAGACATGTTGGCAAAACGAGCATTGCCCGCATACCATTCATAGTTCACATCTTCTTGTGCATAGGTTTGCATCAAAGTCTCCTTTTGATCAAAGAAAAGGGTTTGCAAAAGACACATTCAATTCAAGGTGTAATTCAAGTTGCAATGCAAAATATTCCCCATCCAAACATGGACATTAGGAATCTTAGTCGGGAGTTTAGAGGCCAAAAGCGGGCTTGAGTTGCTCAACCCATTGCTGAACCCGGCTTTCCGTCAGTTCCGGCTGGTTATCTTCATCCAGCCCTAAACCAACAAACTTCCCATCCCGAAAAGCTTTGGATTCTGTAAACTCATAGCCCTCTACTGACCAGTGACCCACGGTTTGACCACCGCGCTCCGAAATCTTTTCTTCCAGGATCCCAATGGCATCCAAAAAGTTGTCAGGATAGCCATATTGATCCCCAACTCCGAAATAGGCCACCTTTTTCCCAGAAAAATCTATCTCATCTAGGCTGGGGAAAAAGCCATCCCAGTCCCCCTGTAACTCACCGATATTCCAGGTGGGACAACCAACAATCAAGTATTGGTAAGGCCTCAAGTCATCGGCATCCACGTCGCTAATATCATGCAAATCGACTTGATCCGCTCCCAACTGCTGCTGGAGCATCTCGGCAACAGTTTCCGTATGACCGGTTTGTGTGCCGTAGAACAACCCAATTCTTGCCATCGTTTTCATCCTCCTGATGAAGCGCAAACTGTGTCTTCGGGCGATAAAGCTCTGGCTTTGGCACCCCAATCTGAATTGACCCCTTACTTGGTCAAAACGAGAAACAGGCCGCTAACGACCCCTATTAAAAAAAGGGCTAATGACTCTGGGATCCAGTTCCACTAGCCCCACTACGCCAAAGGATTGCAAAAGCCTTATCAAGACTTACTAGCAATAAGCCAGCTGTCCAACACAGTATCCCTAATGAAACTAAATTGCAATAGCCTTTTGGGGAATTACTCTTTTCTTGGGGATCCCTGGGTGGGATCTTGGCTTGGGGGCGGGGATGAGAACGGATCAGATTCCTGCTCACTCTTGCTTTCAGGATTGATTGAGCTGGGCAGGGACGGGTGGAGAGATCGGTGTCGATTGACCCAACCCGTGACTAGCACCAGAAGCAGGACTCCTGATATGGCGAGTTCTAGTAATATCTATTGAGAATACTTCTTGCAAAATCCTAACTAGCCTGATAAGCTTACAAGCAGACTTAGATGAATATTAATTTTAATAGTGGCCTATCCAAGGTTGAGCAGGCTTGATCTCATGAGGTCAGTTCAGGCTCCAGCTGTCCAGGCAGTTTAAGTCCCTATTGAACTATTGGGTTCTTAATTTGCCTATCTCTTGCTTTGCCTTGGCGCTTATGAAGCTCCTAGCTTTCCCTTTCCCATGCCAAGTCGTGGGATAAGTCAGAACTTTCCAACCCAGCTGGAGGCTTTTCTTCCTGCTAGGGGGAGTTCTCATCATGCTCCTGCTCCTCTCCGTATCACTGGGATCGGTGCGTCTGGATCCAGGCGAACTGTGAAGGGCCTTATGGCAACAGGGGGATCCCGTTCACAAAACTGAGGAGTTAGATAGCCCTCGTCTGGTTCTTTTTTCTTTTGGAGTGATCTATATGCCTGAGATTGCTTTTACCTATGCCAAAATGCCAACGGTCTTCCGACTCAGCCTGATAGCCAGCTTTGTGGCGGTTGGGGTCGTGGTGAGCATCCATAACCGTAAATCTGCGGGAGCCGAAACCCACAGGAACATCCCTGCCTTTGCTTTATCTGCCGAAGGATTCACCACCGCATCGGATGTCCGCCCCCATAATCTGGTCAGCCTCGACAGTGCTGATATCAATGAGGCTCTCTCCTCTTTTCCCCCCGACTATACAGGTCTGGGCTGCATTGGATGTGGCGTCATTATTACTGCTACTGGATCGAGTGGCCGATCTGGATGATGCGATGGCGGCTGGGGGAGAAACAGCGATAGCCGCTCAGTGGCATATTCGTGGAGCTTGGCTGGCGGCGGCAGACAGTTTTGGCCGAGCTGATGTGGAACAAGCCCAAGCAATGCAAAATTTGCTCACAAATACCGAAGAATTCCCCGATGCTACCACTCTCCTCACTGCTGTTAGAGCAGTGATCGATCAGCTGGGACTGGATCCCAATCAACTAGGCGCAGCTCTCTAAGTAGGCAAACCTAATTCGGGTTTATCTGCCATCGGGATCCCTTTTTCACCCCACAGCCTCTCATTTCAAATGTATCGATCTCACAATCCCATTTCCCCAAGGAGACTCTTATGTTTTTCAACCGTCGTCAACTGCTTCTGTCTGGGTTAGTCGGTACAGGCGCGCTGATTGGATCCTCTCTTGCTGGTCAGAACAAAAGCCTAGCCCAAGACTCGGATCCCTATGCAGAGCAAGTCAGCCAAGGACTCGCATACTTTCAAGAACAAGCTGAACTTCAATTGCCTTTGGTGGAAGATCTCCTCACTGCCATTCAATCGGGTGATTTGGCCAATGCTCAAGCAGCCTATATTTTGTCTCGTCCCCCTTATGAGCAGATAGAAGTTCTAGCGGCAAGTTTTCCTGAGATTGATGAGGCCATTGATGCCCGTCCCTATGGGTATGAGGAGGGAGAACTAAGCCCAGATTTTGTGAGTATCCACCGGATTGAGGCTCTGATCTTTCGAGATCAAGATCTGGAATCCGCCATTCCTTTTGCTGAGGGATTAGTAGAAAGCGTTGAATCGCTGATCCAGCAACTTCAAGAGCGAGAACGGTTCAATAGCCAAATGCATTTTGACGGCATGATTGCTTTATCCACAGAAGTAGGGGCAAAAAAGATTTCCAGTGAGGAAGAAACTTGGTCTGATCAAAGCATCCTGATCTTCCGGGAAAACTGGCAAGGGATCCTGAGCCAATATCAGCCCTTTGAACCGTTGGTGCAAGAGAAAGACAACGCGGTGGCACAATCAGTGATGGAGGCTTATGGTTTGGCCCAAGAGTCTATCGCGGCCTTTGTCCAGCCTAATGTGGTGGCGGCTGCGCCCTATAGTTCCGTCGGGATCCGTGAGCGGGGAGAGATTACCCGAGCTACCTATCAGTTGCGAGATGCTCTCTTACGGGTAATGGATGTGTTGGAGATTGGCTAAGTTGCCTGCTCATCTCAAAGGCGGCTCCCGCCAAGTGCAACACCAATTTGCTCAGGGTGGAATAATAAAGCTATCCAGAGATGCTGCCCCAAGGATGGGGAAGGCCCAGAAATCTCTGCCTTTTTGACTCATCTTGTGGATGATGAAAATGTTTTAGCTTCTACTCAAAATCAAGCTTTCTCAGCCCGGTTTACCCCATAGCCGCAAGCCGATGCCTCACATAGGGGAGAGAAAGGAGGTGACAAGTTCCAGCTGGCACGAACCAAAGTCTGCGCACTAAATGCATAAATCAAACAAAAGTTAAAGCTGACTGGATCTCCTCAAACCAATGTACTGAAGGGATCCATTACTATGAACGACCCCTTCTCAGCTTTGCTGATGGTGGTGAAGCAGATACAAAAAATAGGGTGCCCCTAAAATCGCCGTAATTAAGCCGCACGGCAACTCGATGGGGGCGAACGCCATTCGGCCCACCCAGTCGGCCAGCAGAACCAACAACCCCCCTAGCAACGCTGACACTGGGATCAATCCTTCATGTACGGAGCCCACTAGTCGCCGGGCTAAGTGTGGCGTGATCAATCCCACAAAGCCAATGGTTCCTGCCGTTGCCACCGCTGCCCCCGCCAAGGATGCGCTCGATAACAGCAGGATCCCCCGCCGCCATTCCAATGGGATCCCTAGTCCCCGCGCTACATCATCCCCTAGATTGAATCCGTTTAAATCCCGTGCCAGCAGCATCGTTAACGGCAGAAAAATCACTATCCAGGGCATCAATGCCCCCAGATGCGCCCAACTGCGTCCATAAACGCTACCCGTCAGCCACACCAGAGCCGCACTAACGCTATTAATATTGCCAAAGGTAATCAACACTGTCGTCAGGGATCCCACGATGGCCCCCAGGGCAATCCCCACCAAAATGAAGCGAACCGGCGCGTTGCCCTGTCGCCAAGAGAGCAGATAAATCCCCGTTGCCACCGCCATCCCCCCCCCAAAGGCTGCTAAGGGCAACAAGCTGAGGGGAACTGAGCGAAAGACCACAATCAAAAACACCGCCGCCAAGCTCGCCCCCGCATTGATGCCCAGGATCCCTGGACTGGCGAGGGGATTACGGGTCAGACCCTGCAAAATGGCTCCCGATACAGCCAGAGCTATCCCCACTGTCCAGGCCACCAGCGCACGGGGCAGGCGTAAGGTATTCACCACAAAAGCGTGATCCGGGTTACCAGTAGGGATCCCTAAGATGGTCTGCAACACATCCAGCGGTGAGATGGGATAGTCCCCCTGAGCCACCGTCAGCACTAGGGTCAACAATGTCACCCCCAGCAGCACCAACACCATGAACGGGAGTCGAGGATCCAACCGTACCGAGAGGGGGATCCCTGTAGGGCGAAGGGAAAGCCAGTGTATGGGCATCGAATAAAATAGGAATAATTTGCAACAAGCATAATATTAGTCTAGGATGAGGCTGAAGTTGAGAGTCTTCTTTGGGGAAGGGGATGTGTGTACATTGCATCGGGATCCAGACTCCTCAGCGTTCGTCACATCCGATTCTGCTTTATTGACGGGCCAAGACTTTCAAGAGACATGGTGCTTTGACGTTGGCAAAGTTACTGAATCAAAACTCTTTCTGAATGAAGGATTAGCACTTTGCCTTCATTATTCTAAACTAGATCAAGACCTCTACTGGGATCCTGACACTAGTGGTACAGAACATCGTTCAGATCAAGTTGTCATCAGTTTCTGTTTGTCGGGAATATTCAAAAGCTGTAAGCATGGTTTGACAGCAGAAGAATGGGAGGCTCCTTGGCTCAACTATACCGAATATCTACCAGGGATCCGAGAGACAGAATGGTGGTTGGCTGATAAAGTTCATCAAAGAGTGAGACTTGTTGTATCCTTAAAAAAACTGCCTGCTCTAGTTTCTTCTTCTGAACATGTTTTACCCAAGCCTCTTCAGCGTTTTATTGAAACTGGGCACTTAGATCCTTTTTACCAACTGGATCCGACTAGTCCCTCCATGCAGGCGATCCTATCTCAGATTCTCAAGTGTCGATTTCAAGCAGGTATGAAGCGACTCTATTTAGAAAGTAAAGTTCTGGAGCTGCTGTCTCTTAAACTAGAACAATGGGGGTTAATGAATCAGTCTTCTTTCTCTGGGATCAGATTGAAACAAGAAGATATTGAACGGATACACTATGCTAGGGATCTATTAATCCAACAGATTCAGGATCCTCCCTCTTTAATGCAGTTGGCCCGAAAGGTAGGCATCAATGATCGCAAGCTCAAAGAGGGGTTTAGAGCGGTTTTTGGCACAACTGTTTTTGGTTTTCTGCATCATTATCGCCTCGATCAAGCGAGGCAATTATTACTAGAGAAGCAACTCAATGTGCAACAAGTGGCTCATTCTGTAGGATATCAGAGCTTATCCAGCTTTAGCGAAGCCTTCAAAAATCAATATGGACTCTCCCCTCGTGCTTTTCTCAAGCATTACTAGGGATCCTGTCAAAAAGTCCGGCTGCGAGAATAATAAGTCCCTCTCGAAGAAAAAGACCACTTTGAGGGAGCCCCTAACTTCGATAATCTAGTTGACATTAATTTCTACTTGCGAATGTCTTTCATTCTGCAAGCTCATGGTAGAGAGGGAAAACAATGCGGTATTGGTTGGGGATCCCAGCGGGGTTGATGATATTTTGGGCGACACCCATAGCAGCTCAGGGGTTGACCACGTTGACAGGGGTGAATGTTGAGCCAACTCCGACAGGGATCCAGCTTCAACTTCAGACGGATGGAGAGGTGCAGGTTTTCACGTCGGGATCCGGGCAGGTGCTGGTGATCGATGTGATCGGCGCACAGCTGGGGATAGAAGCGTTGGCGTTGACGGATCCGGTGGAGGGGATCCAATCGGTGCAGGCGGCGCGGCGGACGGATGACAGCGTGCGGATTACGGTGCTTGGACAGGAGAATTTGCCAACGCCAGAAATTTTACAAGATGGATCCGTAATCGCTTTGCCCGGTATTGGGGCAGTGATCGCCCAGGATCCAGGCCCAGAGGCGCTACCCACAGAACCACCCCTGGTGGATCCGGTAGTGACAACGCCAACAGAGGATCCCGTGTCTGAATCTCCCGTGTTGGAATTGGGGGAAATTGTGGTCACGGCAACCCGTACTGCTACAGAGTTACGGGAGATTCCTCGTTCGGTGACTGTGATCAGTCGGGAGGAAATCGAGCAACAGCAGCAACTCACTAGCAATCTGCCAGATATTTTGGGTGCTCTAGTGCCAGGAATGGGGCCACCCACTTTTCAAAACCGGACTCGTAACCTCTCTTTGAGGGGTCGGCGACCGTTGATTTTGATTGATGGTGTGCCCCAAACACCCACCAGTGGTTTTGATACGGAACTCAACACCATTGATCCCTCTGCTATCGAACGGATCGAGGTGGTGCGTGGCCCTAGTGCTCTGTTTGGTAATGGCGGCACCGGTGGTGTTATCAACTTGATCACCCGATCTGCCAGCGGCGTGGACGAAGAATTTCGCGTCAGCTTGGGTGCTCAAACTAGCCTTACTAACCTGCAATCTGACAGCTTCGCCTACACTGTGCAAGCCGGGGGATCCGTGACCCGCGAACGCTTTGATGTGAGGTTGGATCTGGCTTTTGATGCCACCAATAGTCTGTTTGACGCTAATGGCAATCGGATCCCACCTAACGGTGTTGTGGATACCCAAAGCTTTGGAGCTTTGCTGAAGCTGGGGACAGACTTCACCGATCAACAGCGACTAGAAGTCACCTATAGCTTTTATCAAGAGTCGGTAGATACTGAATTCACTTCAAATCCTGTCACTCTAGGGATCCCTGGTTTGCAACCTGCCGTCGCCCAACGCATTGGATCCCTAGACTTTGATGAACCACCGCGCCAGACCAATCACATTATCAACCTGATATATCGTCATGAAAATGTCGTGGGATCTCAGCTTGATGTACAGCTCTACTACCGTGATCTATTCCTGAGTCAAGACTTCGGTGATATTCGTTCTATTCCCAATCTGCCGGATTTTTTCCCGAAAGTCTTTCAAACCAATCTCGACTCATTAGAATGGGGTGGTCGACTACAACTCAATACTCCGTTGGGATCTGCTGCCAATTTAGCCTGGGGTCTGGACTATGCTTTTGAGGAAAATGAAAGACCTCTATTGATTTCG
Organism: Synechococcaceae cyanobacterium SM2_3_2; assembly: GCA_012031565.1. Lineage (GTDB taxonomy): Bacteria > Cyanobacteriota > Cyanobacteriia > Thermostichales > Thermostichaceae > JAAUUM01. The sequence continues at coordinate 1,395 of JAAUUM010000050.1, read as the reverse complement.
GATCCAGATATTTTAGATACGCAAAATGCTCTGCGAGTGGTACAACGAACCACTCAAACCCCCTTTTATGAGCTGCAGAAACTAGGGATATTTGGGCAAGGACAGTGGGACATTACCAATCAATGGCAAGTTAGTGGCGGGATCCGTTATGACAGTTTCTCATTTGAGGTAGATGATTACGAGCTAGCTTTTGCAGATCCTCCAAACACTCGCCAGGGTGGCAGTGGAGATGCCAGTAATGTCAGTTTGAATGCCGGAATTCTCTATAAAGCTACCCCCGAAGTGAGCTTCTACACCAGCTTCGCCCAAGGTTTTTCTTTGCCCGACTTGGGACTGGGGTTGTCGCGACTTGGCCCCGATGCTGATGTCAGCACCGATCTGTTGCTAGAACCCATTCAGGTGGATAACTATGAAATTGGGGTGCGGGCCGATCTTCCCCAGATGCAGACGAGTCTGGCGGCTTTTTACAATGAGTCCGAACTGGGCAGCAATTTGGTGGTGGGATCCGATGGCATCACGCAACTACAACGGTCACCCCAGCGCAATTACGGGCTGGAAGCTGCTGTGGACTGGCAACCCACCACCACTTGGCGACTGGGGGGGACATTTACCTGGAATGACGGAGAAAGCGATATCGATGACGATGGTACCTTTTTGGCTCTCAGTTCATTACAGGTACAGCCTTACAAACTGGGGATTTATGTTGAGAATGACACCACATCTGCCTGGCTGAATCGCCTGCAAATGTTAGCTGTGGGCAGTCGGCAACGGGCAATCGAGGATGAAGTGGATGGCTTTGGCATTGAGGGCTATGTGACCCTGGATCTAATTAGCCGCCTGCAACTAGACACAGGATCCGTCACTTTGGGAATCAGTAATCTGCTCAACAATCAATACATTCCTGTCAGTTCTCAAGAGCGAATTGGAGCCACCGAAGATCGCCGTTTTGCCGCCCCTGGTCGATCCGCTAGCCTCACCTATGTTATCGAGTTTTAACGATTTCCCATGCGAACTCACCTCCTAGTATTAACTCTTATAGGGATCCCAAACTGTTCAATCCCTGCCCAACCCGTGATCCCTGATGGATCCACGCGCCTGGTGCAGCACGCCATGGGGGAAACGTTCGTGCCAGAGGATCCCCAACGGGTAGTAGTATTAGATACTAGTGCCTTAGATGCTGTGGTTGCCTTGGGGAGTACCCCCGTTGGTACTCTTATCTATGGCACTTTGCCCGCCTATTTAGGGGAATCCATAACCGAGATTGACATTGTTGGGGATATCAATCAGCCCAATTTAGAGGCAATTATAAGATTGGATCCCGATCTGATCTTAGGCACGCGTGTCAATGTAGCAGCCCTTTATAGGCAGCTAGATCAGATTGCCCCAACGATCCTG
>JAAUUM010000276.1 GCA_012031565.1 Synechococcaceae cyanobacterium SM2_3_2 | reverse complement strand
GGCCTTGTACCCCCTGGAGATCCTGGCCGGGCCAGCCAAACTTATTGTAGACCGATCCGGTAGCCAGTACCAACACATCATACGCCATTTCTTCACCGGAAGAAAATATAAGTTTTTTATGATCGGTATCTACTTTTTCTACCCAGGCGCGTTTGAGGGCAATATCATTTTTAGACCAGAACCAGTCTTCGTAGGGCTTGATGTGCTGATATTGCATATGCCCCATATAAACATACATCGGGCGGTGCGGGAAAAGGCCGGGCTTTTTGACGATCAGTCACATGGGACAAATTTACGTCACCGGCACCGCCTCCGAGGCCTGGGTCAACACCCTGCTCTCCAATAACCAGCTCAGCGTCCTCGCCCTCGAAAGTCTCACCGCCCTCGCCCAACAAGACTGGCTCCAACCTTTGCTCTCCCAAGGTTTACCCACCCCCGACCAAGCCCTCCGCCAACAGGGATGGATCGACGACACTAGCTCTCTACCCGACCTCAACCAAGAACTCGGTCTTTAGTCCCTATTAGCATCTCAACCCATGTCATCCACTCGCTCACCTTTCCCCGCATCCCTCCTGGCGCTGCTGCTTCTCAGCCTCAGCCCCCTGCCTGCCACCGCACAGGATCCCCGCTATCAACCCTTCCAATGACATCTGTGCCAACCCCCTCCGCCTCAACCAATGCATTGACATCGGCAAAGCCGCCTACACAGCCACTGCCGCCATCTATCCCCTCTACGAAGCTGAATCCAGCCAAAATACTGACGAAACCACCCGCAGACTCGACGCCCTCCAGGCCCTCTATCGCGCCCAGTCTGCTGTCACCATCAATACCCGCCTCAGTCCAGACCAGATGCTCGCCTCTCTCCAGACCACCAGCACCCTCAGCCAAATCAGCACCGCCTACGGACTCGACCAGCAGCAGCTCTTCAGTCAGCTCCTCCAGGATCCCACCACCCTACTCCAACCTCCCTTCCTGCAAACCCTCTTCACCCAAACGGATCCCCGTCTTTCGGCAGCTTGCTAGCTGGCTCACTCTTGCCACCACCACCTCCCCTCCCGACGAACTGGGAGGCTATGCCCTCATCCTGCGCCGCGAGTCCAGAAACCAGCAAAATCCTCAAGTCACTTACACCATCACCTTCAAAGGCTTACTCCCCGACCTCCAGGATCCCAACGATATCTTGGCCTCCCTCTGGACTACCCCAGTCCCCCCTTACCTCTCAGCCCAATAGCCCCCTAGTCCACAACGGTTTCAAAAGCTATGCTAAACAGATCCTCACCGATCCCAGCTATCAGCCCGTCCTCACCGAACTGCGCCAACCTCTCAACCCCGATACTCCACCCATCTCCGTCCTGCTCACTGGCCACAGTTTAGGTGGATCTGCCGCTATCATTCACGCCGCCCTCCTAGCCGAAGCTGGGGTTCCTCAAGAGCGCATCTCCGTCATCAGCTTTGGTGCTCCCCCCGTTGCCCAGTTGACATTTGAGTCCCGCTACCCCGCCATCACCTTCACCCGTGTCGATAACGCCGCCGACTTCTTCACCCGCAACGATACCTCCCCACTCCTCCCCGCCTACTCCCTGCTAGATCTGCACCCCGTCGGCACTCCACTTGAGAGCGATCCCAGCCCCCGCTTCCTCCAACTCCAGCAGGAGAGACAAACCTTTGAGACCAGGATCCCTCAACAACTTGACCAACAAGACAGCCTACAAGACTCATTAGCAGGCTACACCTACCTCAGCGGCCAGATCATTGACGAACAAGTCAAAATCCATGTCCAAGACTATGCCTACTACTTCCAGCACTACAACACCACCCTCGGCTGGCTAGAAGGAAACATCGAATAAAATAAAAATCTTCAGATACCTATGATTAACTAATCACTTGCACGAAAGGGATTGTAATTCCATTCCAAGCACTCACCCGAAAAGATTTCATATTGTTCACATCGCCGGACTGAGGGAGAAAAAGCCTAAACCTCCCACCAAAAAAGCTGCGAATACCACAAGCAGCGATACCGAAAAGCGATGATTTACTTTAGCGGTAACCCTCCCTCGGGATCCAGTAGGCTGCCCCTCCAAAGCCATCAACTCATTCATTACCTCTTCAACAGACTGATAGCGTTCGCTATAGTTTTGACGAGTCATCTTTTGTAAAACTCTCGTCAACGCATCCGAAACATATTGGCCTGCAATCGGCCATAAAATCTCCCCCTCAGCATCCCTGGGCACAGTATCTCCCCGTCTCCCCGTCAACATCTCAATAGCAACTAACCCCAACGAATAGATATCGCTACTAAATCTGGGCTTCCCAAAAACTGTTCTGGAGGAGCATAATTCTTAGTCCCAACAATCACAGTATTGTCCTTCCCGGTTGCCCCCCCCTGATCTAGGCGAACCTCCTCAACTGGAGAACTATCACTAGCTGTTCTCTTCAGGGTGACTTCCTCGGTAGAAGACTGGATTACAACAGTGTGTTGCGCCTCTCTATCGATCCCCTTTTCGGGAATCTTAACTGCCCCAAAATCAACTAAATAGATCTTTTTTCGGTACTTAAGATCAAATTACTCGGCTTAATATCTCGATGTAAAACGGGTGGAGTTAATCCATGTAAATATGCCAAAATTTCTAATACTTCTGTAGCTACCTGGCGAATTTGCCGTTCTGTAAAACGCTGTTTCTGCTCCAAAAGTACTCGTAGAGAGCTGCCTGGAATATATTCCTGAACCATGCCAAACCAGAGAGAGCGGTCATCGATCGCAAAATAATCTCGATATTTAGGAATGCGAGGATGGTCGAGTTGTTTTAAAATTTGAGCTTCTCGCTCAAATAGCTTCAAATCTTCCCACTGAACATCGCCGCCAAAAGTCAGTAGCTTAACGACTACCAACAGAGATGGCTCTGTTACCCAATCCTCCGCCAACCAGGTCTGTCGTCCTATATTACGACCCAATCTTTGCTTTAGACAGTAACGTTCCTGAAGAATTTGTCCAGCTTCGAGCATATCATTGGGCTTGGGATCACTGTCCTCTTCCATGTTAGACTTCCCATCGAAAGACGTTTTGAAAATTTGTTAGGTACTTGTGTTTACTGACGCTAATCCGCTAAATGCCTTGATTGTCGGTGCTAATGGGGGTATTGGACTCGCTTTTGTCAGAAAGCTACTTGAATTCCCTAGCATCACTAAAATTTATGCGACTTATCGTCGAGTGGAATCTGCGATCGCTCTATTCTCTCTCGAGCAGGCTTATCCAAAGCGCCTTTGCTGCTTGCAAGTCGATATCACTGTCGAATCCCAGATTGCCGATGCTATTTCTCGGATTGCTTTTGAGGTTCAGGAGCTAAGTTTAGTCATTAATTGTGTGGGAATTCTTCATAATGACAAGTTAAAGCCAGAAAAGAGTCTGCGGCAGATTGAGGTTGATAATCTACTGCGCTATTTTCAGATTAATAGCATTGGTTCTCTGTTATTAGCTAAATACTTGCTGCCTTTATTGCGACGCTCTCATCGCAGTGTGTTTGCCACGCTTTCGGCTAAGGTTGGCAGTATCGGAGATAATCGTCTAGGAGGCTGGTACGGTTATCGCGCTTCTAAAGCCGCATTAAACATGTTTTGCATAATGTCGCCATTGAGTATCGGCGCACTAGCCCCACCATTATTGTTGTTGCCCTACATCCAGGCACGACTAATACTCAACTGTCTCAACCCTTTCAAAAGCGAGTACCTGCTGATAAATTATTCTCCCCGGAACGTTGCGCTCATCAACTTTTAACAGTTATTGGTAATCTTACGCCGGAAGATACAGGTCAATTTTTCTCCTGGGATGGCAGCCGTTTTGCCCTGGTAAATCT
>JAAUUM010000049.1 GCA_012031565.1 Synechococcaceae cyanobacterium SM2_3_2 | reverse complement strand
TGTTCGCCTCTATTGCACACGAGGGATGGCAGCATTGGAGAAGCTGGTAGAAATAGGCTTGTATTTGATTGAGACTTCATCCTTCAGCAACTGGTTTGCTAAGTGCTGCTACTGTGATAGCTAATAGATAAACAGGCTGTATAGCCTTTATCCGCCACCAGCCGCTGGGGACGGATGCGTGGCCTCCCCCGCCCTATTCGTTTGATGGCACCCTGCTCTATCAACAGCTTCATCATCACCGCATTATGTCGCTCTCCCACTGTCAGCAGCATGGTAATCCTTGCCCATCACAGCGCAGATGAATCTTGGTGCTGAATCCACCCCGGCTGAGGCCAAGAGCTTGGTCTGCCCCCCTTTTGCCCCTGCGCCATGGCAGTGAGCTCGGATGACGGTGCTGTCCACTTGATGTAATGACCAGTCCAGCTGACCCGCAGCGTCGCTTTGCTGTTGTAAAGAGGCTAGTAGTTGAGCCCAGATCCCCTTTCGTCGCCAGAGATAGAACCGACTAGCCACAGTTTGCCAAGGGCCGTAGCAGGGAGGCAGATCCCTCCAAGGGGCACCGGTTCTGAGAATCCAGAGGATGCCATTGATAATGAGCCGATGGTCTTTGGGGGGTCTACCACCACGAGAACCAGATTGACGGAGAGGGAGTAAAGGTTGGAGGTGTTCCCATTGAGCGTCGGTGAGGTCTCCTCGCTGATTGGGGTGATGAACCACTATTGATGAATTGAGTTCGTCATCCCCACCCTATCAGCCCTTTTCAAACACTCCCTAGTAGCGGGAAGAAGGAAAGGGGAGAAAGATTTATTAGGGCCAATGATATTTACGGGCAGTCTAGATGCTAAGGGCTTTGAAGCATGGTTAACAACCCAACTGAGCCCTACTTTAGAGGAGAGATCAGTTTTGATTATGGAGAATGCGCCAATTCATCGCAAGAGGCAAATCAAGGATTTAACGAGGGCAGCAGGTCATGAAGTAATCTTTTTGCCAAAGTACTCGCCTGACTTAAATAATATCGAGCATGATTTCAGGGCGCTCAAGCGAGCAAGGATGTATTCCAGAGAAGAAGAGAGTCTAGATGATGTTATCCGCTCTTACTGCGTCCTTTAGCGATGTCTGAATGCTATTTGGAATGACTATATCTCTCCCTGTTATTGGCCTCCTGAGTATGTGTTTGCCCTGCAGGGATCCTCAGCTCTGCCGAGGAGGGATCCCTTCTAGCGCGATGATCTCCTGCAACACCGACCGGACAATCGGGGCGGCCACCGAGGATCCATAGGCATCATCTCCGCGGGGTTCATCCACCACCGCCAACAGGACATACTCTGGCTCCATCGCAGGAAAATAGGCCACAAAGCTGGTGATCCGTTTGCCCAGGAGATAGCCGCCCCCTTGCGGATTAGCCTTTTGGGCGGTGCCAGTCTTGCCCCCAATCTCATAGCCTTCGATGTAGGCATTATGCCCAGTGCCAAAATCCACAACATCTCGCATCTGGGCCCGTACCGCCCTGGTGGTGGCATCCGAAAAAATGCGGGTGCGCTCAGGGCGAGAGGGTTGCCAGACCAATTGATCGGTATCCCGTTCCACCAATCCCCGCACCACATGAGGGGTGATCTGATAGCCGCCATTGGCAAGGGTGCTATGGAGAACCGCTAGCCCCAAAGGCGTTAGGGAGAAGCCTTGACCAAACGATGTGGTGGCCCGCTCAATGGCAACCCGCTCAAACTGGCCTTGGGCCTTGAGCAAGCTGCGGGGTTCAAACGGAAGATCCACCCCGGTTGGTCGCCCTAGCCCAACATTAACCAGACTTTGATAGTACTGACGCGGGTTTGTCCGCTCCATCAAATGAACCATGCCGACATTACTGGACTGCTTCAGCACATCCGTCACCGATAGCCAACCTGCTGGGCCTCGGTATTCATAGTCATGATTTTGGACTGGCCAGCCCCCTACGGTGATGCGGCCCTCATCATAGACTGTGGCATCAGCCCGAAAAGCTTCCAACTCCAGACCAATGGCGATGTTGATCGGCTTGAAGGTGGATCCAGGTTCATACAGGTCAGCCACCGCCCAATTGCGAAAAATGGCTGGGTCATAGCCCTCATAGTAGCGGTTGGGATCATAGGTGGGCTCGGTGACCAGCGCCAGGATCTCACCTGTACTGGGCTGAAGAGCGATAACGGTGCCTCGTTGTGCCCCAAATTGATCTAGCTGAGTACGCAATGCCGATCGAGCTGCCCGTTGCAGACGCATATCCAAGGTGAGCTGCATCACCGTCTCACTGGACTGTTGCATTAGGGTTTCGGGCACCTCTGCCGCCAGCAATCGGCCATAGCCATCGCGGGGGACGATCATCGGTTGAATGGTGCGTTCCAACAGCCCCTGCTGGGAAAACTCCAGTCCGGCTTGACCCACATGATCTAGGTCCACATAGCCCACCACCTCAGCCGCCATCTCCTTTTGGGGATAGACCCGCTGCCGCTCGCTCACCAACTCCAGTCCGTCAATGTAAAGCGCTTCAATCTGATCGGCCACATCTACTGGCACCCAGCGCTCTAGCCGAATAGCAGTCGGGCCACCGGAGATCAGCACTTGCAGAAGGTCAGATGCCTCCCGTTTGAGGATGGGTGATAAAGCGGTGGCGATCTCAGCCGGTTCTCGGCCATCAAATAGACGGGGGTGAGCCCAAAGGGTGTAGGCGGGCCGATCCACTGCCAAGAGTTCCGCTTGTTGGTTGGCGACAGAGTGGCGATCCACAATCGAGCGGCGGGGGATGAAGGGACGCAGATAGGCCTGTTGTTGAGCCTGTGCTCGACGGGCCAGCTCAGGGCCTTGGGTAACTTGCAGATCCACCATGCGGTAGGCCAGCCCCATCAAACAAAAGATGAGAAAACAACCCATCAACCAGGCTCGCAGGGCTATTTGTCGCCAAGCAGGAGCCTTGCGGCCCAAGATGGTCTGGCTCCAGTGGGCAAGGAAATCAAGTAGCGTCCCCAGCATCTCCCAATCCGGCTCTGCGGACGGTGGGCGACGGGGATCCCCGACTTGGCTTGCCCCGGCAGATCTGGCGTAGCCCCCCGATCGGGATCCCCTGGATGGGGGTGGCATTGATTTGGCTGTGGTTCGAGCCGCCATATCAATCCTCGGTCAATCTTTCTTAATCAATTTGTTTATCAATCTGGTTAATCAATTTAGTTAATCAATCTGGGCCAGACGCGATGGCCAGCACTACGGGTGGTGGTGCCGATGCAGATTTATCCTAGCAGTCGTCTGTCTAAGGATAAAGGCGTCTAAAGATAGAGAGATCCCTGGAGTTGAGGTTGGCAGAAGTTATGACTGCCCAGCTTCCTCTCGATTTAGCGTTGGGATCCCACCAAAACTGTTCGTAGCAGATGGGCTGCTTCCCGCTGGATCCAGCGAGAGGCCAACTCACTGCCTAGCTTTTGGGCTTCGGGACGGGCAGCAATCTTGAGCACCGCCGGGATCAACTCCAAGGGCTCAAAATGCGGATTCTGTTGAAGCAATCCCCAGAGCCGTTGCAGGTTGTCACTTTGGGATCCCTGTTTCAGGGCAGAGGATCCCTGGGGCTGAGTTGAATTAGCAGGGGCAAAGATCACATCTGGCAAGCGATTCCGCAAGAAGGCACCTCGGTCAGAAAAGATAAAATCCAGGGCTTTTTCGAGGGATTCTTGCAGTTCAAATTCATCACTGTTGGAAGCATTACGAAGGAGATTCTCTAGACGAGTCCAACGAAATTCCCCTTGATTAAACAGCAATTCTTGCAAAGACTCCCGCAGTTCAGGAGCAGGATCCGTCAACAGGCGACCGGCCACATAGGGATAGGCCACACTCAATACTTTGAAATTGGGATCAATGCCAATCGCAATACCATCCAATGTGACCAACGACCGAATGATCAGGGCATAGTAGGCAGGCACCCGGAATGGATAGTCGTACATTACTTCTGAGAGTTTGTCAGTGATGCTCTTGAAGTTGAGTTCTGCCACACTGGCCCCCATTGCCCCCTCAAACACCTCCGCCAAAGCAGGAATGATCGGTGTTAGATCAGCATCCTCGCTCAAAAAGCCCAGATCCACATAATCTTTGCCCAACCCTTGAAAATCACGATTGACCAAGTGAATGATGGCTTTGAGTAGGCCATATCGCTGGAAGGGCAACACTGTGCTCATCATGCCGAAATCGATATAGGCCAAGCGGCCATCCCGCATCGCCATCAGGTTGCCGGGGTGGGGATCCGCATGAAAAAAGCCGTTATCCAGCAGTTGACGCAAAGAGCAATTGACGCCAATTTCAATCAGTTTACGCCCATCCAATCCCGCTGCTTTGATCTTCTCCAAATTAGTTAGTTTGATGCCGTCGATCCACTCCATAGTCAGAACCCGACGGCCCGTATAGTCCTCATAAATTTGAGGGATATAGATGGGCAGATGGCCATACAACTTGGCAAACTTATTGGCGTTCGCTCCCTCCGCCATGTAGTCCATTTCTTCAAATAACTTGCTGCCGAACTCTTCTACGATGGCCACCAATTCGCTGCGGATGCGGGGGAAGGTTTTTTGTGCCCAAGCAGCCAAAGCCCGGACGATATACATATCCAACGAGATCCGCTCCAATAGGTCAGGCCGCTGGACTTTAATAGCCACTTCTTCGCCGGTTTTGAGCCGACCGCGATAGACCTGGCCCAGGCTAGCTGCTGCGATGGGAGATGGGGTCATTTCGGCATAGATATCCAAGGGATCCCGGCCTAGTTCATCCCGAATCAATTGAAAGGCAATCTGGTTGGAAAAAGGAGGCAACTCATCTTGTAATTTGACCAATTCTTCCAGAAAAATGGGGGAGACCAGATCAGGTCGGGTGGAGAGAGCTTGACCAATTTTGATGGAGGCTGGCCCTAAATCCGTCAAAATCTCCCGCAACCGAATGGCGTAGAGGCGACGATTGCGGCGGTTGTTTTCCCAGAGGCGATCCCAGACCCACCAGAGCAACAGGCTGAGAAAGGGGGTGATGACATTCCAGATTCGGCCCCAGACCATGCCCCGCTTGCCCCGAAATTGCTCCGCCAGGGCTTCTGGGTCATAGCGCAGAGCGGGCGGGCGGATCCGATGGGCAGTTGGAGGGGTTTCTTCAGTCACAACAGTCGGGGATCCATCGTTTTGGCCAGATCCATTTCCGAGCACAGCTTTGCCATTCACCGCTTTGCCATTGAGGGATCCCGTTAGTCCAGGCTTGCCTATGCCATTGCTAGTTGTCCCCGTTTCCGGCAGAGGAGAGGGATCCCCTTGAAAAGAATGCTGAGAACCGGTGGCCAGCTCTGTCGGTGCTTTCATGTCGATCACTCGCGAGTCTGTAACACATCTTAACGTCTGGGATCCTATCTTGCCGGATCAGCCCGGGAAACCGGATCGCACCCCAAACGGCGATAGAGCAAAAACTGTCGGGAAGCCCCCAGCCATTGCCACAGATCGCTGGAGACATGTAACACCCGATACTCCATCTTTTCGTAGAGGTGGCGGGCGGCAGGGTTGGATTCTAAGACATGGAGATGAAGCGCCTGATAGCCCCAGGCCAAGGCCACCGCTTCAGCCCCTGTCAACAGCTGCTGCGCCACTCCCCGCCGCCGCCATTGGGGCAACACCGCCAGATTAGAGACATAGGGATGGAGGCCAGCTTGGGGCACTCCGCTTAGATCCCGCAGCGAGATTTCCAATGCTCCCACCATGGTTGCTCCCCACCATGCCCCCAAACAGCAATAGTGACGGGGATCCGAGCGCATCCGTTTGTGCAGATCGGCGCTGACCGTCAGGCGATAGAGCGGGAAAAAGAACCCCTGCACCCCCACTGGAGGGTTAAACACCTGCGACATCACATCCGCCACTAGCGCTAATTCTTCGGTCTTGGCTGGCTGGATCCGCACGGTGGAAGCCCGCTGGGTCTGAGGATCTGTGGGTGGCAGGGGGTAAGAGGAGAAAGTCATGACTTCATCTTGACGCAATCATGACTGCAATAATGATTTTGGGATCCCTGTTGGATGCTAACCTCCTAAGAACAGCTCCAGCACTTCGGGGTTGGTGAGCAGGTTGGGGCCACTGTCTTGAAAACGGTTTTCTCCCATCGCCAGTACATAGCCTCGGTGGGCCATTCTCAGGGCTTGCTTGGCATTTTGCTCCACCATCAGGATGCTGATGCCCAGTTGGTTGACATCCCGGACGATGGCAAAAATCTGATCCACAAATAGAGGGGATAGCCCCGCCGTTGGCTCATCCAACAGCAACAGCTTGGGATCCACCATCAAGGCTCGCCCCATCGCCACCATTTGCCGCTGCCCCCCGGAAAGGGATCCCGCTGGTTGGCGACGTTTCTCCTTCAGGGGTGGAAATAGGCTGTAGACCTTTTCCAAGGCAGAGGCAAAGCTGTCTTTTCGGGTGTAAGCCCCCATCTCCAGATTTTCTTCGACGCTGAGGGAGGGAAATACATTGCCCGTCTGGGGCACAAAGCAGATGCCCCGGCCCACCAGCTCACTGGTTTTGAGGCGGGTGATAGTTTGGTCGGCGAAGATCACGGATCCAGAGCGGATGGTAGCCAAGCCAAACAGTGATTTGAGCACCGTGGATTTGCCCGCCCCATTGGGGCCGATGATCACCACAATTTCTCCTGCTGCCACCTCCAGGTTGACCCCTTTGAGGATGTCCACCCCTTTGTAGCCGCCGTAGATATGTTGTAGTTGAAGAAGGCTCATGGTCGATGCCCTCCAGATGGATCCACTGATTCAACCTGAGCAACTGATTTAACCGGAGCAACTGATTTAACCTGAGCAACCGCCTGTTTGGGGTCGGGGGCAGGCAGCGCGTCTTGCAAATCCATCGCTCCTAAATAAGCCTCTCGCACCGTGGGATCCCGTTTGACTTGGGCCATCGTCCCCTGGGTCAAGACAGTGCCCTGGGCCATAACCACCACATGGTCGCAGAGACGGCTGATCAGGTCGAGATCATGCTCGATGATGCAGAAAGTACAGCCCCGTTCCGCATTGAGGTCTTCGATAAAGGTGGCCAGATCCCCCAGTAGGGTGCGATTGACCCCAGCAGCAGGCTCATCCAGCAGGATGACTTTGGCATCGGTCATCATCGTACGGCCTAATTCCAGCAGCTTTTTTTGGCCCCCTGACAGAGTGGATGCCAACTGATCTCGCAGGTGAATCAGCTTGAGCCGCTCCAACACCCTCTCTGCCCGCTGGCGTAGATCCTGCTCTTGGTGCTTGACCCGACTCCAGCCAAACCAAGAAATCAGCAGGTTCTCACCCAGTTGTTGAGCAGGCACCAGCATCAGGTTTTCCAACACCGTCATGCGGCCAACCTCATGGGGGATCTGAAAGGTGCGTACCAACCCCTGATGAAAAAGTTGTTGTGGGGGCAGCCCTGTGATGTCAACCCCATCTAAGATGATGTGTCCGGCGGTGGGCCGAATGAAACCGGCAATTATATTGAATAGAGTGGTCTTGCCCGCACCGTTGGGGCCGATTAATCCCGTGATCTGGCCCGGTTCCATACGAAAGGAGCAGTTATGCACTGCTTGGATCCCGCCGAACTGTTTGGCTACGCCTTCAATCTCAATCACAAGTTTTTACAGGCTCAGGTTTCTACAGCAACATTTCTAGATCAACATTTCTACAGCAACAAAGATTGCAAATGACAGGCCAGCTGATCCAAGTTCTACACCTTTAGCCTGACCATCAGTCAATCATAAAACCTACCCAGACAGAGGCTGGTTTCGACTCTTGCCAGTCCCCAGTCTGGCAAGTGAAGATTTGTTTGAAACTGGATGGGGCATGAGACTCAGCAGGATCCAACTAAAATCCTCGGATGCAGGCTCCTGTGCTCAGGATAGGATCAGAGCAGTCTCTCATCCCATTGTCAATCAATGCCTGATAGTTCTCCGCCCTTCCCCGCTGATTCCAGCTCAACACCCTTGGGATCCGCTCCCGATCATCCCCTCTCGGCCTTGGTGATCGGTGCTGGCATCACAGGATTGACCCTGGCTTGGCGACTCCAGCAAAAAGGGCTGTCCGTGCGCCTAACTGAAGCGGGATCCGAGGTGGGGGGATCGATCATCACTCAGTCCCGTCAGGGATACATCTGGGAAGAAGGCCCCAATAGCTTCACCCCAGCTCCAGCTCTGCTCAATCTAGTGGCGGATCTGGGCCTCGCTCAGGATCTGGTTTGGGCGGATGGCAAGCTGCCTCGCTATGTCTGGTGGGACGGTCAACTCTTGCCTATCCCCCTCAGTCCGCCAGCAGTGGTGGGATCCACAGTGTTGAGCATTGGGGGCAAATTGCGGGCCTTGCGAGGACTGTTGGGGTTTGTGGGCTTTCCCCCTGGCCCCGAAGAATCGGTGCGGCAATTTTTTGGTCGCCAGTTCGGATCTGAGGTGGTGGAGCGACTGGTGATCCCGTTTGTGTCGGGGGTCTATGCCGGAGATGCCGATCAGCTCAGTGCGCGGGCCGCATTCGCCCGGTTTGCCGATCTAGAGGAGCGCTATGGCAGCTTGTTTGCCGGACTGTGGCAGGCTCCACGTCTGCCCAAACCACCGCTCTCCCCCCAAATCAATCCAGCCCCCCGACGAGGACAACTGGGATCCCTGCGACAAGGGCTCCAACAATTGCCCCAAGCACTGGCCGACCAATTGGGATCTAGCCTCAGTTTGGAGTGGCGAGCTGAAACCCTGACCGCCACAGGTACAGGTTATGCCGTCACCTTTGAAACCCCTGCGGGATCCCAGACGATCTACGCTCGAACGGTAGCCCTCGGGATTCCGGCCTATGCAGCGGCTGAGGTGTTGTCAAACTATCGGCCTGAGGTGGCTGAGATCTTGCAAGGGATCCCTTATTCTCCAGTAGCGGTGGTGACGTTGGCCTATCCCGCCGATGCATTGCCCCGATTGGAGGGCTTTGGCCATCTGATCCCCCGCTCCCAAGGGTTACGCACTTTGGGCACCATCTGGGCCTCCAGTCTCTTCCCCGGTCGTGCTCCCGAGGGCTACTGCTGCCTACTCAATTTTATCGGTGGGGCAACAGATGCCACCTTTGCTCGGCACCATGGGCTGACTCCGGTCGTGGAGATGACCACTGAGCAGCGGGTCAAAGCCGTCCATCAGGATCTGAGCCGGATCTTGCTGAAGCGGCCCGTGGATCCCTCTGTATTGGGGGATCGGCTCTGGCACCGAGCCATACCCCAGTACACCATCGGCCATCGCCAACGCATTCAAGCCCTAGAAACCCGATTGGTCGGGGATCCTGGCCTGAGGCTTTGCAGCAATTATACCGATGGAGTTTCTCTGGGGGATTGTGTGCAGAGAGCTGAACAAGAGGCAGAGAGATTATCTCAGCTCCTATCACAGCCTGTTTAGTAAAGTTCCGGCATCTAGGTCGAGTACCTCTCCAGTTCGGGATCCATACCGCCTCAATTGGAATTGAAAGCCACTAACGTTACCCCGCTTGGAGATGCCCGAACCACACCATGGCCACCAGAATAAGAAACATCGCTAAGCAGCAGCAAAGCAAGACCTAACGCTAAAATACAGTTGCATTCTGTTTGCAATAAGTCCCCCCGAGGAACCGATGGTACAAACCCAACTCTCCGCCCAAGACCTGTTTCGGGCCGCCTACAACAACCGCTACACCTGGGATCCCGCGTTTCCGGGTTACACCGCCGATATCGTCTATATCCACAACAGCGATGGCAGTGAGCAGGTGGTGACTGGACAAGCCCGTGTCGGAGCCGATCTCAAGGCGACTGTGACAGGCATTGAGGATGAGGTTGCCCAAAAGGCCGTTCATGGCCAACTCTGGGAAGTGGCGATTCACCGGATCCGCGCAACTTTGAGGATACCCACGGCAACAACACCTTCAGCTATGGCCAGACTCTAGAGGATGGTACCGTCGAGATCGTCATGGGGGGCAAGGCCAGCGGGGATCACTATCACCTCAAGCACAACCAAGTCACGCTGGTGCATCGTCATATCCACGGCGTTGTGGTCACCATCCACACCTTCAGCAGCCATGATACGGGATCCGGCTATCTCTCCCATCGCTACGATTCTGTCTATCACGATCCCAAAACAGGTGAGCAAAAAGGCGGGCGCAGCCTGTTTGAGGACGCCTACCAACAGGTAGGGGATTACTTCCTTTTGAGCGAGCGCAAGATTGAAACCGAAGCAACCACCCCCGAGGGATCCCCGGATCTACAGGTGTTTCAGTTCTCCAATCTCCATCTGCTGCCACAAGCCTGAACAGAACCATAACCCATCGAAAAGGGCAGGAATTGGGGATTATTAATCTCCTGCCCTACGGATGGCGTCGATAGGGGATGACGCAGTTCAGCAGTCAGCAGTTGCGACAGTGGGTAAGGTCAAAAAGCAAGAAAAAGTTAGACTTTATCCCCTGCCCCTGTTCATTCCAACCAATTTAGGTCACTATAGTTTTAAGCCTTAGGTTGACAGACACGGGTTCATGTGTCTCGTTTTAGTCACTGAACTTAGTTACTAAACTCTGATTAGTTACTGAGCTCTGATTCATCAGCAGGTTGCTCTGTAGGACAAACCCAGCTTAGGACAAACCCAGCTTGGGTCATCTAAGACTTGGGTTATCTAACACCAACAGTGATGGGTAGAGTCTGTTGACAGGCTGCCATTGCCCAGGACAGGGTTGTTGTCAGTGACATCCTCGCCTGCCTCTGCATCTGGCTTGTGCATCTCAAGGGTGGGCTGAACCCATGATACTCAGGCCCACTTCGGTACTGCTGATTTAGACCAGCACCCAAGATGCCGACCTCCCGATGCTGAGGCAAAGCCCAGTGATTTTGATCGGGGATCCCTACACTTTTCCAGAGATGGATCCTTCAGGCCAGATTCGCACTCCGTTAGACCGTCATGGTTGGGTAACGGAGTCCTCGACGCACATCCGTTTGGTGGATCTGCTCTGTCGTCCACGAGATCATCACATTGTCTCGTTGCGCTGATCATCACCGAGGTTAACTGCTCACACCCTTTGTCACCGTTTCAGGATCCCGTCCTGTCAGTTGAACCTATTTTCTCTCGGATCATCGCCTAGCCTGCTTCTAGCCCTGATTAGATGGGAGCCTACCTCAACTGAGATGTGGACAGGCCCAGGGATCCCTTCACCTCAAGGAGTTTCCATGCCATCACGCAGAACCGATAATCGCAAAAGTGAAAGTTCCAAAAGTCGTACAAGCAGTTCCAAATCGGGGCGCAGCGGTAAAGATCGGCCTCAAGCGGTCTCCAGTTTGCCTCAGTTGATCGAAGCAGATGCCGTTTTGCAATCTCGCAGCCAACTGTTGCTGATGTACAGCAGTTTTCAGACCGAAATGCCCTCCGATGGCACCACCCGCATTGTCAGCTGGTTGCAAGCCCGCATTCGTGAGCATGGATTGCCCAGCTTAATCCGCTTTGGCCCCCGCTATCGCCCTCAAGTCTTACGCCGTGACGAATTCAAGGACTGGTTTACTCCGCTGGTCTCCCAGGGTTGAGTCACCATCAAACTTTGGCGTTAGACCGATTGGAGTTAGGGCGAAGGATGGGGGCGAGGATCAGGGCTGAGCCAGCGTCCCACTAGCCCCTGAAAGTCTTGAATAATCACCGGGATCCTATCTGTTTCAGTCGGGGATCCCGTTTTGTCTCTGGATAATTCCCCCAGTTGATCGAGGATATAGGCTTCCTCCAGAGAGACTTCATTGTCGGCATAGATCACCTGCTTGGCCCAGGCATAGAGGGAGCGGCGGTCTTGACAAGTCGGGTGCAAGTCCACAAAGGCTTGAACCGCTTGGCGATAGTCTTGGGGAGAAAGCGGTCTGGTCAGCCAAGACTCGACCTCGGCCTGGATAGCCGGATCATGGCCAATACTCTGGAGCAACTGCTGTAACCAGGGCCATTCCTGGGGCTGGAGCTGGCCATCGGCCCAAGCTGTGGCAATCACCACCCGCAGGAAAGCCAATGTTTTAGCGGGATCCATTGAGGGATCCATTGAAGGGATAGACGGTGGGGTATTCACAACAGGGATGCCGGGATCGTATGCCGTTGAGCATAGGGATGCAAGACGCACTTTTGCAAGCCCAGTGCCCAAGAAGGGTGAGCTTAGGTGATGCGGGGATCCCGGCCTTGGATCCGCCACTGGTTCAGTTGTTCGAGGGTGTTGGGATCCAAAAAGCTGTGGATGCCCCGTTCTTGTTTGACTTTACGGGCGCGGATGGCACGGCGAATCTGCTGTTTGGCATGACGAACTTCGGCCTTGAGCTGATCTGCCGATAGCCACTCGGCATCATATCCACCCACCACCAGCTGTTGAATCCGATCTGAGGTGGCCACCCTGACCCGGCAATCGGCCCATTGCAGTTGAGCACAGGTTCGTTCGATATAGGTATCAGCTGTTTCCCCAAATCCAGTAAAAATAATGTCGATCCCTGAGACAGATTTTTCGTGGTGAACGGGGGTGGCTTGACCGTAGGCATCAAAAATGATGGTAGCTTGGTAGTCCCAAAAGGCGACATATCCCGAGAGATCTTCGATCAGCTCCCGCCGAGCCAGATCAAAAGTCGATTCGCGAGCGGTCTTTTGCAGAGATGGCCAAGCCATCAAGATGTTATAGCCATCCACCAGCAGGACAGTCTGGCCGGATCGGAGGGAGGGTGACATGGGGGGAGCGAGAGAGGAGGAGCATGACCCTATTATGGCCACCAGAGAGTTCAGATTACAAATCGTGAAGCTGCTCGGATCCCTCTGTTTTGGGCTGGGACAGGCTTTGTCGGTCGACTTCGGGCCCACCCGCGAGACTACTTGCCGGTCTGGTGATCTAAATGCTCAAAATTAGATCCTGATAATTTATAAGCTTTGCCAAACCCTTGAATCAGGGATCCCTGGCAGGGGGTGATCTGGCAGAAGTGGAAATCCCCCAAGCTCAGCAACATCTCCGCAATCGGATATTTGGCTCGATACAGCTGATCGATGCCTAGTTCGGTGGCATCCTCTCGAAAAATCAGCTGGGCGGTGGCTTGGAAACTGAGGCGAGGTAGGCCATGATTGCTACGGGGATCCTCGGGGCTGGGCGGCTCATGGATCAGCAGACCACAGCGGGAATCAGCCCGCAGAGCTTGGGTATGGGGAGATAGGTCGCTGATCAAGATAAATAACCGCAAGGGATCCCGCAGCACCACATAGGGCACTAGTGACAGAGCGGGGGATCCCTGCTCCAGCACCGCTAAACTGGCCACCACCTGCTGATCTAGCAAGGTTTGCAAACACTCGACTGGAGAACTCATCATCCCTCTCCTTCTTGCTCAACAACCAATGCTCACCAACAAAGTCCTCACCAACAAAGTCCTCACCAACAAAGTCCACTGAGGCCCATGCCAGCAGTGTAGAGCAGAGCAGTCCCCGGAAGTCCCGTTGTTGGCTCCACTCTGATGCACTTAGATGTAGTTAGCTCCTTAAAAGAAAAGAGTACCCAGAAATCATGGGATCGCTCTTTTGGCGAGGACTCGCTGGCTGAGACTCAACGATGCGGATGGCGAGACTCGAACTCGCAAGGCAAAGCCACACGCACCTCAAGCGTGCGCGTATACCAATTCCGCCACATCCGCGTTGCTGCATCAAGTGCAGGAAACACATCATAGCCCCAACGGGATCCCGAGGGCAATGACTTGCAGCGGCAGTCAAGACCTCTTGTTTGCCAAAAGTATTCCAGTTAGGCGGGAGATCTGATGGAGCAGCAGCCTATTGCAATTCATTTGCAGCTTGTGGGGGATCCCCGTTAGGCTGAGAAGATGAGTTCATGCATAAATCAGGTCAGACAGGCTATGGGTAAAAAAACACTGACACCCTTTCGGACCCAAGGCAAATTTCTGGGTTTTGCCCCCCATGAGTCCGGTCAGCCCAAATATCTGCGGCTGCAAATGCCCGCTGGCGAATATCAATTTAAGGTGCCGAAGGAGCTACGCTATTCCCTCTTCGCTCAGCTCCAAGCTGGAGACTGGATCCAAGTGGTGGGGGATCATCAGATCAAACGCAGTACCGGCGAGGAAAAGTGGGTTGCCTACCAAGTCACGCCAGTGGCTAACCCTGATTTAAGTGATGATTCAAGTCATGGCCCTTGTGCGGGTGATAAGAGGTCTGATGATGTTTTAGGGATCCCGTCAAGCCCTCACCCCAAGCTTATGGCTTCACCAACAGCCCCGAGAAGTCAAACCATCTTGGTCTGTGGCAAGTCAGATTGCATGAAACGGGGGGGAAGAGAGGTGATAGCTACCCTGCAAGAGCTGATCAGATCGAATCCTCAAGCTGATCACGTTCAAATCCGGGTGGTGGGCTGTATGAAAGACTGCAAAGCTGGCCCCAATCTGGTGTTTATGCCTGATAAATCTCGCTACAGCCGGGTCTCGTCTCATCAGTTGCCCGCCTTAGTCCAACGCCATTGCCCGCCCCAATCTATCCCTCACGCTTCCTGGTCGGCTCAGGATCCATCAGCTCAGGATCCATCGGCCTTGGTAACCAGCTCTCAGCCCTTGGGCTAAGCCCCAAATCTCAGAGGGCTTCTGGGGATTGGTTAACGGCCACTGCTGGCAAAGCCCGCAATTTGATGCCAAAGTTGCCTGCCACCACCATGCCGTCATAGCGCACCTGATGAACCGTTCCATCAGCGATGGCCCGATACAGCCGACGCAGCAGAAAGAGTTCGACATCGGCACAGCTGGATCCAAACAGGAGGGAGTTGAGCAGGTCTTCTTGAGATGCTGACAGGGATCCAGTTTGAAGGGCGGTTTGGATAATGGAGATAACGGAAGGTTTCATGACCCCTTGACCTCTCAGCAATAGCTGTTGTGTGCTGGTCTAAGTTTGGCCTTGAACCCTTTCTGAACGATCAGCGCAATAGCGGGATCCGACTAAGCGTGATCTCGTAGATTGCGAGGAAGCTTTTCCAAAAATGGTGAAATAGTAGCGATTATTTGAATAAATTCCTGCGTAGCCGGAGAAATACGGATCAGGCTACTACCTCGCTTGGCTCTCCCAGACTTATGGTGATCAACGATTACTAAGGTCAGAAAGCTGCTAGTAATCTAGCTCTGAAGTTAGTACAGCCTGTTCAGTAAATATCGAATACAGCTTTTCTATGAAGGGGGAGATTTGACCGAGCCATCTATCGCCAACGCAATCAAATAGAGCGACTGATTAACCGACTGAAGCAGTTTCGTCGGATAGCCACCCGTTATGAGAAACGAGCGGATAACTATCTGGCCATGCTGAATGTGGCGGCTATCCTCCTCTTCCTCAGGTTCTCAAACACTGCCTAGTGATTTGCTGTACCAGAAGCAGGGATCCCGAATCAGGATCAGCGAATTTTGCCTTCTAAAAAAGGCACTTCCAACACCTTTTCGTGGTGGATCGGCCCATGCCCAAAATAGCCCCCCTCCCCAAATAGTTCACCATGATCTGCTGTCACCGTGATGTAGGTGTTTTCAGGCACCAGATCAAACAACTGCTCAAAAACTGGATCCAAATATCGCACCGTCTCGATCTGACGTTGTTGTAATTCCTTCAGTTTCTTCTCATCAAAAAAGGCCGTTACCTCGGCATCACTATCATCTAATCGTTTCAGCACCCCATTCACCCCCGAAACTCGCGGCCACTGGCTGGGATCCTCATTTGGCAGGGCGTAGGGATAATGGGTCTCCCCCACATTGAGGAGATAAAACCCAGGCCGATCAGGATCAAAGACCAACTCATCGATCATGGCGACCATATCGTTGTGACTGGGCATCAGCCGATAGGTGTCAAAATCTCGATTCAATATGGTTTGTGGATTTAACACGGGCAAAGAGACAAAAGCATGGGTGCTGTAGCCCAAATGCTGCTGGAGCAACGTGGGAAGATACAGGTGAGGCAGCATCTGCTTGAACTCAATCCCCTCGGATCCCAGTCGTTCATTAAACCGAAGATAGTCATTTTTGTAATGGTCTGAAGCAAACACCTGTTGCGGGCTGGTATGGGGCATCAATCCCATCAGTAGATTGTAGTGAGAGGGAGCTGTCCAAGAGGCATAACTCCAGCGTTTTTCCAACGTCCCTAGCTTCTGAATAGTCTTGGGATTAGCCGCCACAAAACTATCAAAGCGGCAGCTATCGAGGGTGATCAAAATATAGTTGTTTTGGCCTTTTGGATCCGGTCGATCGGCCTTGCCCTGCTCCCTATCCACAGCGGACATGGTCTGGGATCCCAGTAGTCGATCAAAAAGTCCCATAGGGGTCGATCCTCAGAATCAAGTCAAATAAAGACTGCTTATCATTATCTTGACGCCATATCTTGACACTATGGCGGGGTGCTGGGATCCCACACTTCTTGGCTCACCATCATTGCCAACCCTACCCAGTCAGAGCCGAGTAACTAGACTAAGATAATTAGGATCCCACCTGTCAAGCTTATGCAGACTTTGACCCCTTCTGCTTCAACTTCTGTCCAGCACTACCCAGAGCTGAACTACCCCCGTCGCCGCACCCGTACCGTCTGGGTGGGAAACATTCCCATTGGTAGTGAGCATCCGGTGGTGGTGCAGTCGATGATCAACGAGGACACCCTCGATATTGATGGCGCTGTGGCCGGGATCCGTCGCCTACATGAAGCAGGATCTGAGATTGTCCGGGTCACCACCCCCAGCATGGCCCATGCCAAGGCGTTGGCTACCATTCGCCAAAAGCTGATTCAGACCTATCAAAATGTGCCTCTGGTGGCGGATGTTCACCACAACGGCATCAAAATTGCCCTGGAAACCGCCCTCCATGTGGACAAAGTGCGGATTAACCCTGGCCTATTTGTTTTTGAAAAGCCGCAGCTAGACCGCACTGAATATACCCCGGCTGAATTTGCCCAAATCCGCGACAAGATCCGTGAGACCCTCACCCCATTGGTGGCATCCCTGCGGGATCAAAACAAAGCCATGCGAATCGGAGTCAACCACGGATCCCTGGCGGAGCGGATGACCTTCACCTATGGGGATACCCCCGAAGGCATGGTGGAGTCAGCCCTGGAATTTGCTCATATTTGCAATGATCTCAACTTTCACAATCTGGTTTTCTCCTTCAAAGCATCGCGCCCACAGGTGATGTTAGCTGCCTATCGGCTCGCGGCCCGTCGGCTAGACGAATTGGGCTACCTCTATCCCCTCCACTTGGGGGTAACTGAGGCGGGCGATGGTGAGTATGGCCGCATCAAGTCGTCAGTCGGCATTGGCACTCTGCTGGCAGAAGGGATCGGCGATACCATTCGAGTGTCCCTCACCGAAGCGCCCGAAAAGGAGATTCCGGTTGCCTATGGGATCCTGCAAGCTCTTAACCTCCGCAAGACGATGGTGGAGTATGTGGCCTGCCCCTCCTGCGGTCGCACCCTGTTTAATCTGGAAGAAGTGCTGCACAAAGTGCGGGAGGCCACCAAGCATCTGACCGGCCTGGACATTGCGGTGATGGGCTGCATCGTCAACGGCCCTGGCGAAATGGCCGACGCGGACTATGGCTATGTGGGCAAAAATCCCGGCTTTATCTCCCTCTACCGAGGCCGAGAGGAGGTGAAGAAAGTCCCCGAGGCGGAAGGGGTGGAGGAATTGCTCAACCTGATCAAGGCCGATGGTCGTTGGGTGGATCCTGCTTAGATGCGAGAGAGGGAATCCCTGCTGCACCTGTGACTCAGGCGGTAGACAAGATCGGATAGTCTCGATTATCAGAAAGCGATCGACGGGTTAAGGCAGGGATCCCAGCCAATCGGTCAAGTCACTCATAGCTCCAAAGTCCAGCAGGGCTTCTCCCAGCTCTTCCATTTGTTCCACGGGTAACGCCCGGATCTGGGTTTGAAGCGAGAGGGGTATGTCCCCCACTTTACGCCGTAGTAACCGCAGGGTGAGTTCCGCTTCACCTCGTTGGATCCCTTCCTGCACAACGTCTTGATAAAACCGCGTCTGCTTTAAATCTTGTGTGCCAAACATCTTTCCAATCTCCTCCCGGCTCAACTGCGGAAACTTGTACACCACCAGCGTCTCCAAGAAATCGAGCAGTTCTGCCTGAAGGATCGGGTTCGTAAACTCTGTCTGGCTTTGCTCTACCAAGGATCTTACCTGACCCATCGCCTCACCTTCAGCAGATACCACAAAGCGTAGAGTAGCTGCCCCAAACCCTTGACCAGGTAATTGATCCAGATAAATCCGCTTTACCCGACCGCTACTCAGTAATTCTCGGTAATGCTCGACGGCATCAACTTCTATACCGGCATGGGGATAGACCACTACCGCAAGCCAATCGCCTGAGAGCTTGTGTCGAGACAGATAGAGAAAAATCTCTGCAAACAATCTGGCATACAGTCGCTCATCCCTCTGAAACTGCACTTCTACAAAAAACAAGGGATCCCCGTCTTGTTGGGGCAAGAAAATTCCATCAATGCGAAAGGCAAGTTGTTTCACCTCGACAGAGCTGAAGCGATAATTCTGGGCTAGGCGTGGGGGTAAGTCGAGCAGTTCAAAGAGGAGACCAGGATAGATTTGGAAAAAGCGGTAGAACAGGGAATCTGTTTCCATGGCTCCAGTCTAGGTGAGAGTGAATGGATTAGCCGGGATCCCTACCCTCAACCTTATGAGCCAGGATAATAACTCCGCCTATCACCTTGTACACTCCCAGTAACCAAGCTAAGTTTGTGGAGGGATCCTGACCCTCTCAGTTTTCCCTCCTGTCGCCCCCTCGTCTGTGACCCTAAGGGCACCCCACTAGTGACCCTGCCATCTGATTCCTTGCAGCACGGTACCTGGTTCAAGCTCATCTGTGGGGCTAGTTTTCAGCACCTCAGCTCTGTGCGCGATCTGGCTCTGCTCTACACTCTGGCCGGAGCCGACTGCATCGACATGGCTGCCGATCCTGCTGTGGTTCGAGCCGCCCAAGCCGGCATCGCCTTGGCGCAGCGGCAGCAGCCCCATAGCCCCAGTCCGTGGCTGATGGCCAGCTTCAATGATGGGGAGGATCCCCACTTTCGCAAAGCCCACCTTCAGCCGGGATCCCAATGTCCTGCCGCATGTCCCCAACCTTGCCTTAGGGTCTGCCCACCCCATGCCATCAGTTGGGCAACCCAAAAGATCCAGATCCATCAAGATCTCTGCTATGGCTGCGGTCGCTGTGAGCCAGTCTGTCCTCATGGCCTGATCGAGACGTTGGGTCATCACCGCTCTGTGGGGAATCTGCTGCCGGAATTGATCAGGCTGGGTATCAGCGCCATCGAAATTCACACCCATATCGGACGCCGGGATCCCTTTGCCCAGCTTTGGCAGCAGCTGATCCCCTGGCTGCACCAACTAGAAGTGGTCTCGATCAGTTTCAATGACGGGCCCGGACTGGAAGCCTATCTGCGGGATCTGGTGCAGATCATGGATCCCTTGCCCCAGCGGCTGATCTGGCAGACGGATGGCCGACCCATGAGCGGAGATATTGGAGCGGGCACCACCGGCCTTACCCTGCGGCTAGCTCAAAAAGTCCTCAGCTTTGGTCTACCTGGCTATGTGCAACTGGCGGGGGGCACCAATGGCAGCACCGTGTCCAAGCTGGATCCTAGCCTGTCGATAGCGGGGGTGGCCTATGGCAGCTATGCCCGACAGCAGGTAGCCCATCTGTTGGATCCCCTCTGCGAAATCTCTCAGGATCCCAGCATTCTGTCTAGCGGAGTGGAGATCGCCCGGTCGCTGGTGCAGCAGATCAAGCAGATCCAACGGGATCCCCTCAACGGGCGGATCCGGGATCCGGTGGGGCCTAGAGCCTAATCTTCCCGCCTCTTATGCGCCCTACCCCCCTACTCACCCTAACTACCAATGGCTATGACCGCTGATTCTCAATTCACGGGTTCTGCCAATACCCCCGAGCGAATGGAGTCGTCGAATCTCGTGCCCACGGATGGCCCTATTTCGCAGCATCAAGCCCTGTCCGAGACCGACCAATGGCCCTTTCAAACCCAGATGACCGATGATCTGGAGAAACTGTTGGCCATCCTGCCGGATCCAATTCGGGCGACGTTGATCCACCACCCCGATCTGGCCCGCCTGGTGGAGGTGGTGATGGACTTGGGCCGCAAGCCAGAGGCCCGGTTTCCGGGTCGAGCGGAAGATCTGTCCGAGGATCCCGTTACCCGCTATGACCTGGAGGCCACCATCAGCAAGGTGGGGGACTTTAGCAGCGACAACCGAGCCGGGATCGAGTCCACCCTGCACAGGATTAGCGCCATCCGCAATCGCCAGGGATCCATTATTGGCCTCACCTGTCGGGTGGGTCGCTGCGTCATTGGGGTGGTTAGCATCATCCAAGACTTGGTGGAGCAGGGCAAATCGATTCTGCTGCTGGGTCGGCCTGGGGTGGGTAAAACCACTGCTCTGCGGGAGATCGCCCGTGTCTTGGCGGATGATTTTCATAAGCGGGTGGTGATCATCGACACCTCCAATGAGATCGCGGGCGATGGTGATGTGCCCCATCCCGGCATCGGTCGAGCCCGCCGGATGCAGGTGGCTACCCCCGAATTGCAGCACAAGACCATGATCGAGGCGGTGGAGAACCACATGCCCGAAGTGGTGGTGATCGACGAGATCGGCACCGAATTGGAAGCCACCGCCTCCCGCACCATCGCTGAACGGGGGGTGATGCTGGTGGCCACCGCCCACGGCAACCAGATCGATAATTTGCTCAAAAATCCCACGCTTTCCGATCTAGTAGGTGGGATCCAATCGGTGACGCTGGGGGATGACGAAGCCCGCCGGCGTGGCAGCCAAAAGAGCGTCCTTGAGCGTAAAGCCCCCCCCACCTTTGATATCGCTGTTGAGATGTTAGAGCGCACCCGCTGGGTCGTTCACGAAAATGTTTCGCTGACGGTGGATCGCCTGTTGCGGGGACAGGAGCCGCCTGTGCAGGT
>JAAUUM010000048.1 GCA_012031565.1 Synechococcaceae cyanobacterium SM2_3_2 | reverse complement strand
GACACAGGATCCTCAACTGATGATCTCAAATCGCCGCTATAGACCGTGGAGGCGGATTGATTGGCCAACCGCAAACTGGCTCGACTGAGGCTGCCCACCGCTGTGATCATAAAGCCCGCCTGAAGGTTGGCCTCTGGGATCATCTGCTGAATCTCAGTTCGCAGATCGTCACCCGGAGACAGGCGCAGCGCATAGACCTGGATGCCCGCCATAGAGGCTGCTGGGATCCCAGTTTTCTGAGGTGCTGGAGAGGGTGAAGTTGGAGCAGATGCCAGTCGCCAGCCCGGTTTGACCACCTGCCGTGCCCTGGCGATCACCAAGGCATCATCCGGCACATCGTCCGTAACCGTGGATCCCGCCGCCACTGTGACATGGGATCCCAAGGTCAGGGTGCCACCAGGACGCTGTTGGATCCGGTTTTGCTGTGGTGGCCAATGTGGGTGGGATGTTTGTGGACACCATCGAAGTTGGCGGTGATGGTGCCCGCCCCGATATTGACATGATCTTCCAGGGTGGCATCCCCCAGATAGCTGAGGTGAGCGGCATTGGTGTGGGATCCGATGCTGGTTTTTTGACCTCCACAAAGTTGCCGATTCGACACTGCTCGCCAATCTGAGTCTGTTGCCGCAGGTGGGCATAGGGGCCAACGGTGGATCCAGTTGCCACTTGGCTATCGGTGATGGTGGCATAGAGAACGCGACAGTGGGGGGCAATCTCGGCATTTTCCAGCCAACAGCCGGGGCCAATATGGGATCCCGCCCCAATCCTGGTGGCACCGCGCAGGTGGGTTTGGGGCTCGATGATCACATCCGGGGCCAATTGCACGGCATCATCCAGGGTGATGGAGGCTGGCTCGATCAGGGTCACACCTGCTTTCATCCACTGCCGCCTCAGCCGCCATTGCAGGATCCCTTCTGCTTGGGCCAACTGGATCCGGTCATTGATGCCGCCAATTTCATCGCCCCCGGTCTCCCCTTGATCGGGAACCACATCCACCGCCAGCACGGGATCCAGCAGCCCCACCGCATCGGTGATGTAGTATTCCCCCTGGCTATTGTCAGAGCTGAGGCTGGGCAAGATCTGAGCCAGGGCTGGCCAGTCGAAGCAATAAATGCCGGAGTTGATGCGGCGATTTTGGCGCTGCTCTGGGGTGCAATCTCGATCTTCGACAATGCTGAGAATGTGCTGCTGTGAATCGCAAAAGACGCGCCCATAGCCCTTGGGATCCTCGACTTGGGCGGTCAAGACGGTGGCGGCGGTGGCTTGTGACCGTTGCTGGGCTACCAGATCCGCCAATGTGCGGGGTCGCAACAGGGGCACATCCCCATTGACCACCAAAAGATCCCCCGTGAAGGACTGCAAGTGGGGGATCACCTGCTGGATGGCGTGGCCAGTGCCTAGCTGTTCCTGTTGTTCCACAAACTCGACTGGGGTGATCAGGGAGGACTTTGTGATCACTGCCCGCACCTGCTCTTGGCCATAGCCCACGATCACCAAGCAGCGAGATGGCTGCAAGCTTTGTACCGTCAGCAAAACCCGCTCAATGATGGTCAGGGATCCGACGGTGTGCAGCACCTTGGGTCGGTCAGACTTCATGCGGCTGCCCCGTCCCGCCGCCATGATGGCCACCGCTAGCTCCCGCCCCATATTGCTCAATCCCTTTGCTCAGTTTTGATGACAGTTTTGATGACAGTTTTGATGAGAGTGGCTATCCCAACCGGATCCCATGCCATGCTACAGCACCACACCGGATCCCAGTTTGGCGGAAAGTGAGGACAACTATCCCGATCACCAGCTTTGATTTGGTAGCGCACTTGACACAATGACCGGGATCCCATCGTTACGATCCGCCTGTGACCAGCCATTGGGGATCCCTGTGCGTATCGAACTTTTGCAGACCTTTCTTCAGGTGGTGGAAACAGGCAGTTTTCAGGCCACCGCCCGCACCAGCAAACTGACCCAATCGGCCATCAGTCGCCAGATCCAGTCTCTCGAAGCGGATGTGGGCACCCTGCTGTTACATCGCACCACCCCCTGTCGGCTAACAGTGGCGGGAGAACGGTTGTTGCCCCATGCCCGTCGCATCTGTCAGGAGTGGCAGCGGGGCCAAGCGGCGATCACGGAGCTGATCGAGGGCAAACAGACGGAGCTATGTATCGCCGGGATCCATTCTCTGATTGCCTACCAATTGCCGCCCGTGATCGAGCAGTTCTGTCGGGACTATCCCGATGTGCAACTGCGGGTGACGGCTCTGGGCAGTGATCGCGCCCTCAAGGTGCTCAAGGATGGGCTGGTGGATCTGGCTCTGGTCATGGATAATCCCCTGCTGACCCGCAGCGCCGATCTGGTGGTCAAGCCCCTTTATCGGGAGCCGATTCAGGTACTGATGACCCGCCATCATCCCCTTAGCGTTCACGATCAGGTGCCTTGGTCGGCCTTGGCGGCTGCCCCGCAGGCGGTGTTCAAAGATGGCTATGCCATGCGGGCCTTGGTGGGATCCCATCTGGCCAAGCTGGGGCTATCCCTCAAGGCGGCGGTGGAGTTGAATACCCTCGATGCCTTTCGTGGCGTGGTCAAACAAAGCCCCTTGATCGCCCTATTACCCCAATCGGCTCTGGGCCATTGCCATGAAGATCCCGCCCTGCTGGTGCGCCCAACCGAGGATCCCGGGTTGAGCCGTGAGGTGGTGATGGTGACTACCCACGACCGCTACTTGATTCCGCCCATCCAACGCTTTCTCCACCTAGCCGCCCAGCTGGTCCAAATTGATCAAACAGAGTCCACTAGACTGTTACCAATATCTCAGCTGGCAAATTTTGACTTGGTTTAGAATACCCTTCTGGTTGGCAGGGTGGCTTTGTCTTCCTGGGGGTGCGAAGACATGGCCTCTTACCTTTCTTTTATTGCCTTTTACTTTTCGAGACCAAAGGCAGGGCAAGGATAAGTTCCTACCAGTTTAGGACTGTTGTGTGGCTTGGCAGGAATTGCGAGGATGTTGCTCATGAGTGCTGACTTTCGTGGACTACTGAAAAAAGTCGGGAGTGGTGCTCACACCCATCAAGATCTAACGCGATCTGAGGCAGAGCAGGCGGCTCGCTTGATGTTGATGGCAGAGGCTACCCCAGCTCAAATCGGAGCTTTTTTAATTGCCCACCGGATCAAACGGCCCACCCCTGACGAATTGGCCGGGATCCTGGATGCCTACCAATCTTTGGGGGCTTTTTTGCCGGATCTGGGTCTGGCTCATCCCCTTCAGATCTTTGGCCATCCCTATGACGGGCGTGACCGCAGCAACCCGGTGGCCCCGCTGGTGGCCTTGATCCTGGCTACCGTAGGGATCCCGGTCTTGCAGCATGGGGCGGATGTCTGTCCCACCAAATATGGGGTACCCCTGGTGGACTTGTGGCAGAGCTTGGGTGTCCAATGGCGGGGGCTGTCGCTGGCTCAGGTGGGGGATATGCTGCGGCATCATCATCTCGGCTTTCTGCATACCCCGACCCACTTTCCCTTGGCCCAGCCGGTGATGGTCTATCGGGATCAAATCGGCAAACGCCCGCCCCTGGCCACCGTTGAGCTGATCTGGGCACCCTATGCCGGGGACTACCATCTGATCTCGGGCTTCGTCCATCCCCCCACCGAGGCGATGATGCTGGGGGTGGCCACCCTGCGTGGGATCCCATATTTGACCACCGTGAAAGGGCTGGAGGGCAGTTGCGATCTACCCCGCAGTCGTACTGCCATTCTCAACCACCAGGGGGAACGGCTGCTGCTGAAGGCCCGTGATTACAACCTAGAGGGATCCGAATTGCCCTTTCCAGGTCTGGAAATCTGGCGGGAGCAAGCCCAATCGGCCCTCAAGGGGGAGGCAGACAGTCCGCTCTGGCCAGATTTGCTCTGGACTGGGGGCTGTTATCTGTGGCTGTGTGGGGCTGTGCCGTCTCTAGACGCTGGGATCCAACAGGCCCAAGAGCTGTTACAAAGCGGAGCGGTGGTCAAACATCTAACTCAACTACACCGAGCGCTGCCATCTCCCTGACCAAGTGATCAGACGACCGTGGGGTGCCCCATGACTTTTGATTCTCAGCGGTGATGCCATGTAGACCACTCCTTCGATCAATTCTGCTTTTTTTAGGTGCGGCATGGCCTGATAACGCCGTTCAAACTCGGCACGGGAAAGATGATCGCCATTGTCCAGTGGCGGAATGGCAAGGGTGGGATGGGGAATGGCTACCATAGTGCTCACGATCCTAACGATGACGATTAAACGTATCTCAAGGCTAATCTTGTTTGCAGTTGTGGTAGACCCTATCGCTTGCCATTCTTCGATTCAACCTCTCGATCCCGAGCTGATTCGCCGCATGGCGGCAGGAGAGGTGATCGATTCGCTCGGATCTGTGGTGCGGGAGCTGGTGGACAATGCCCTGGATGCCCAAGCAACTCGAATCACGATTGCAGTGGATCCCGAGCAATGGCAGGTGCGGGTCAGCGATGATGGCATCGGCATCCCTCAGCGAGATTTGCCCTCGGCGGCTCTGGCTCACACCACCAGCAAAGTTCCGCATTTGGGATCCCTGGGGTTTCGCGGTGAGGCTTTGCACAGCATGGCTCGGCTGGGATCCCTTCATTTACAAACCTGGGCCCAAGGGGATCCTCATGGCTGGCAAGCGGTCTATAACCGGGAGGGGAGGATGCAAGCCCTACAGCCTGTCGCCCTCAGTCGAGGCACCGTCGTTACCCTCAGCGATCTATTTGCCAGCTGGCCTTCCCGCAGAGAGACAGCGATGTCGGGATCCCGGCTGATTAAATCTTTGGCTCAAGTGGTCGGAGATGCCGCTCTCGTTCAGCCCAGCGTCACTTGGCTCCTAACAGTGGCAGCTAAAGAAAGTCTGCGTTTGGCCACTGTCCCCACGATACAGGCCCGGATCCCGCAACTGCTCCGTCAAGTTCACCTACGGGATCTGCGCTCTGATGGTGACGGGCTATCTGATCAGCAGCAGGATAGCGCTTGGCAGCTCGTGCTGGGCTTGCCGGATCGCTGTCATCGGCCCCGCCCCGATTGGATCAAGATTGCGGTCAATGGTCGTGTGGTACAGGTGCCAGAATTGATGCAGATCATTCAGTCCACCTTTCATCCCCTGTTGCCCCGCCATCGCCATCCGGTCTGTGTGGCTCATCTGCGGGTGCCCCCCGATCAAGTGGACTGGAACCGGGATCCTGCCAAATCAGAACTGTTTGTGCAAAACCTGGAGCAGCACCAAGCCAGTCTAGAGGCAACCATCCTGGCCTTATTGGCAAGCACCACTGGGATCCCATCCTCTCGGGCGCAGGGCTGGATCCGAGCCAGTGAACTGAAGCAGTCCTATCAAACCGTTTCCACGCCGTCTTTTACCTCGCTACGGGTTTTGGCCCAACTGCAAAACACCTATATCCTGACGGAGCACGCCACCGGGCTCTGGTTGATCGAACAACATGTGGCCCACGAACGGGTGCGCTATGAGCAGCTATGCCAGTCTTGGCGGGTGGTGGACTTGCCCCAGGCAGTTTTGCTGGACAATCTATCGGCAGACCAGGTGGAACGGCTAGAAGCCTTAAATCTGCAACCAGAGCCTTTTGGGGAGGGGGTCTGGCGGGTACAAAAACTGCCAGAGTGTTTGTTGATTTAGAGGGTAATCAAGAGCTTCACTCACTAGAGGGAAAGACTGATCAAGAAGGATCCCTTGGGATCCCCGCTTGGTCAGAGCATCTGCAAGCCCTCAGCCGTTGTGACGATCTCGATGCTGCCCGCATCACCACCGCCTGCCGCACCGCCATCCGCAATGGGATCCCGTTGGATCGGGCTCAGATGCAAGCCCTGGTCAATGCCTGGGCCAACACCGCCCATCCCCACACCTGTCCCCACGGACGGCCCATCTATCTCCAGCTCAATGATGTGGATCTGGCCCGCTTTTTTCGACGACACTGGTCGGTCTGTGACCAAGGGACAACGGGATCCCTGGGTTCTAGCCCCCAGTTGAAGTTGGGCAATCTGTTTGCCCGCGAGATTCGTTATTAAAGAGGCTTGTTGGGTTGGGCTAGCCTGATGGTTGGGCAGGTGCCATAATCATCTACGACAGGGTTATGCCACCCCAAAGCCATACCCTATCAATAATTAAATAATTGAAATTTAATTCGTTGAAGTTTAGTTGTAGTTGACCTGGGACGATCTGCAATGAGCTATCTCCGCCAAGAAGACACCTGGATACAGCAACAGTCCACCACAATCCTCACCGTTTTAGCGGCTTTGGGTAGTGGCCTGACCGCTTATCTGACCTATAGCAAGCTCACCTCCCAACCCGCTGCTTTTTGTACTGGCGACGGGGGCTGTGACTTGGTGCTGTCGAGTCGCTGGGCAACTTTCTTGGGGGTGCCCACCGCTGCTTTGGGCCTCTTAGGTTTTGTGGTGATTTTAATTTTGGCGGTATTGCCAGACAGCCTCACCCCCTTGATCAAAAAATGGCGTTGGCCAGGGCTGTTTGCGGTCGCCAGCGGCATGTTTGCGTTTGAGCTGTATATGCTCTATCTGATGGTGGGGGTATTGCGGCAGTTTTGTCTGTATTGCTCCATTGCTATCGTTCTGACCACGGGTATTTGGTTGACGGTTCTGATCGGCCATCGCTGGTTGGACTTGGGCAAAATCGTCTTTAACGGTATTGTTCTAACCCTGATCACCTGGGTGGTCACCATCGGGGTTTATGCCAACCAACGGATGCCAGCCGATCCCAGCATCGTTGCCCTTGCGGAACATCTCCAGGCCACAGACGCATTGATGTATGGAGCCTACTGGTGCCCCGCTTGTGCCCAGCAAAAAGAACTATTTGGCACCGCTGAAGACCAGATCCCCTATGTGGAATGTTCTCCCAATGGCAGTGGCACCCCGCAGGCGGAAGTCTGTAATGAAGCCGGGATCCAGAGCTATCCCACCTGGGTGATCAATGACCAGACCTTAGTTGGGGTTCGTTCTCTGGAAGCTCTTGCCCTCGCCTCTGGTTATGAAGGGGATTTGCCCGAGTCGGGATCCTAGGGATCAGCAAAGCCTGAACATAACCAAAGCCTGAATGCAACCAACTGACTGCCCTCACCGTCTGAGATTGCAATGGTCTGCCAGCTTGCTGCTGCAACGACCACTTCGATAACTCACTCCGGGAGAGACTGACTCATGTGGAAAAGTTTGCTATCGGCGGTACTTGCGCTGGGATCCCCAGTGGTTTCAACTCTAGTCCTTTCAACCGCTTGGGCACAGGATCCTGCGGCGACCACTTTTCAGCCGGGGCCCTGGCAGCCAGTAGCACGGGTGGATCCCGCCGCGCCCATCACGGTTGAGATTTTGAATCGGTCGGGGGCTTTGCTGGAATATGGCCTGACGGGGCCAAGCGATACTGTGGCCGAGCTACCGGATGGGGTAGGGGTGCGTTTCGGGGTGGAGGAAGTGCCTAGCTTTATCACCATGAATCATCTGGAGCGCTCTGCCCTGCGCTACACCATCGAGGCCGAGAATAACATCGTCAGGGTGTTGGTGGAGCGGATCGACGATGTGGCCGGAGATCGCACCCTCAACATTGACGAGTTTGGGGCCATCTATGTCTACTGATGATCCCCTTGCTCAAGTTGACCAACCGGGATCCCCGCCACTCACCGAAACCCCCAATCCCCAGACCAGAGATATCGACACCCTCAGCACCCTAGAAATGGTGCAGCGCATCAACCAGGAGGATGCCAAAGTCGCTGCTGCCGTGGGATCCCAATCGGTTGCCATCGCCCAGGCCATTGACGCCATTGCAGCCCGGATGAGGCGGGGGGGACGGCTGATCTATGTGGGGGCGGGCACTTCTGGTCGCCTGGGGGTTTTGGATGCAGCCGAGTGTCCCCCCACGTTTAGTACCGAGCCGGGGCAGGTGGTGGGGGTGATCGCTGGGGGATCCCGAGCCTTGACCCGTTCGATTGAAGGGGCGGAAGATGATCCGGCGGCGGGAGCCAAAGCTCTGAAAATCCTGAAGGCAGGCATCTATGATGCGGTGGTGGGCATCGCCGCCAGTGGGGGCACCCCCTATGTGGTGGGAGCGATGCGGCAAGCTCGTCAGTCGGGATCCCTGTTGATCAGCTTGGCCTGCAATCATCCCAGCCCGATGGCAGATTTGGCGGATATTGTCATCGCTCCGCTGGTGGGATCCGAGGTGATCGCCGGATCCACCCGCCTCAAGTCGGGCACCGCCCAAAAGATGGTGCTCAATCTGTTGTCCACTGGGGTGATGATCCGACTGGGCAAGACCTACGGCAACCTGATGGTGGATGTCAAAGCCAGTAACGCCAAATTGCAGCGCCGCTGTCAACGGATTGTGGAGCTGGCCTGTGAGGTGGATAGGGAGGTGGCGGCTCAGCTGTTAGCAACTTGTGGGGGCGAGGTCAAAACCGCCATCGTGACTCACCGACTACAATCAAGCCCGAGCAGGCCCGCATCCGGTTAAGACAGGGGAAGGGATCCGTCCGACAAGCGTTGCAAAGTCAAGCGTCCTGTGGCTGAGCAAGCAGATGGATCTCTCAGTTGGACGCCGCTTGAGGCCGAGCCACCGCAATCAGTGACACCCCAAAGGGCATCGGGATCCGGGTGATCCACAGGCGTTCTAGACCAAAGATCCAGGTCAAGAGCTGATTGATCCCTCTGGAGGGCAAAGTCAGATCATCGCTGTCCTGAAGGTTGAACTGCTTTTGGGCCAACCGGATGGCCGCAATCAGTGGAAATAAAAGCGTATTGAAATAGGTGATGCGCTCCAGCTTCAGGCCAGCCTGCTCGATCACCTGACGCAACTGGGCGCGAGTATAGCGGCGTTTGTGGTGGTTGAGATCATCGTGACGACTCCACAGCCAAGGATTAGCAGGTACCGCAATCAACAGGGATCCCTGCGGCGTCAAACGGGAGGCCAATGCCCGCAAAGACGCTTGATCCTGCTCCAGATGCTCCAGCACATCCAACAGTGCGATCAGGTGAAACCGCTGGCCCTCAAACGGGATCCCGAGGGGGAGCTGACCCGATTGGATCACTCCTAGGCCGCGAACTTGGGCTTTTTGGCGAGCTGCATCGCTCATTTCCATGCCCGCCACCGTGCCAAAGGCTGACAACATGGCCAGATTGCCACCACTGCCGCACCCCGCCTCTAAGATTTGGGCTTGGGGTGGCAAGCCGAGAGACTGGATCACACGGCTGAGGATCTGGCGGCGGGCCACAAACCACCAATGGATATCCTCCACTTGAGCCATTTGGTCGTAGGCTTTGGGATCCATCAAATGACCTGACGAGACGGTGGGAGGGGGTAACCTTAGAGCTGGTAACTTGACTATCAAATAACTTTCAAGCTTAATGGTCAAACCTAAAACGCTCAAACCTAAAACGCTCAAACCTAAAACGCCTTGATCCAATCCTTGAAAGCGATCTATGGGCTTGAGACTGGCTAATGGGGATGATCGCCCCTAGTATGATATGCCTGTGCGCCCCAGATCCCGCTGCTCAATCAAAAGCAAGGAACCCGCCGGGATCCCAGCTTTTTACTTGTTCATCACCCACTATGACCGCCCCCTCCACTGAGACTACTTCGACATCCTCTACCATTGCTTCAACCCAGCGGCTCCGCACTTGGGCTGTGGGATCCCTGGTGCTGCTGGGGGTGGCTTTGGGTAGTCTGCTGCTGGTCTGGCCCATGATCCAACAGAGCTATCCCATCACCCATTCCACTCATTTCAACCTCAGTTGGGGCTTCCAATATCAACGACAGTTTTTCAGCGGCCAATTTTATCCCCGCTGGCTGGAGTTCTCCAACTTTGGCTTTGGCAATGCCACTTTTGCCTTTTATCCGCCCCTATGTATGGTGGCGATGTTGCCCTT
Organism: Synechococcaceae cyanobacterium SM2_3_2; assembly: GCA_012031565.1. Classification (GTDB taxonomy): domain Bacteria; phylum Cyanobacteriota; class Cyanobacteriia; order Thermostichales; family Thermostichaceae; genus JAAUUM01. The sequence goes on along the minus strand of JAAUUM010000048.1, from coordinate 11,165 downwards.
TCGCGCCTTGGGGTTAGCGGGATCCCTGGTGGGCAGTATGGCCTTGGCGATTGGGATGTTGGGGCTGGGGATGTATGGCTATGCCCGCTGCTTGTTTGCCCGTTGGATCGCGGTGGGGGTGGCGGCAATGGGCATGACTGCCCCCTATTTTCTGGTGGATATCTTTCAGCGGGGGGCAATTGGCGAGGTCTGGGCCATCGTGACGATCCCCTGGATCCTGTGGATGACTCAGCAGGTGGTGCAGGGATCCCCGTCCTCTGCCCGAACTCCGAGGCCCCGAACCCCCTGGCCAATACTGCGGCTGGCGCTGGCCTATGGAATGTTGGTATTGTCCCATCTGCCGACCCTGTTGATCTTTACGCTGGTCTGGATCCCGATGCCCTGGCTGACTGCCACCACCCATCGCTGGCAGGCCACCGGACGGGCCTATACCGGCGCACTTTTGGCGTTTGGCTGGACAGGCTTTTTTCTGTGGCCAGCGGCGTTGGATCAGCGGTTTGTCCAGGTGGCTTCTGTCAACGCCATCGACGAGTATGTGCCCCACCAGCGGCTGATGGTGAGCGGGCTGTGGCGGCTGCGTCCGGTCTTGACAGGCCATTGGTTCGAAAAAGGTCTGCTGGGATCCTGGGGCTACAGTGTGGCGGTGTTGGCCCTGATCAGCGGGGGACTTGGCCTTCTGCTCTGGCAAAAGTCAAAGCGGATTGCCACTCAATCCCCTCCTGCCAGAGAGATTCCCGATCCTCAGCCTGGGATCCCGTGGTTGGCGACCCTAGGTCGTCCGCTGGCGGGACTGGATCAACGCTTGGGATCCCTCAGCTCGGCAGAGCGCATCACCCTCTATTGGCTGGGGGCTGGCTGGCTGGCGGTGTTGATGATGACCGATCTGTTGGGCTGGATCTATCCCTGGGTCACACCTTTACAGCGGATCCAGTTTTCGTGGCGGTGGATGGCGATTACGGCGGTGCTGGTGCCTTTAGTGTTGGGATCCCTGCTGCATCAGGCCCAAACCTGGGCTCATGCTCCGCAACCCAGTCACCTGCGCTACGGGGGGGCAGCGCTGGGAATCCTGGCCTTTGGGTTGGGGGGCTTTGGTCTATGGCAGGGGATTAACGTGCTCGAAAAGGCAGTTTATCAACCCACCACCATTCAGCAATTTAGCCAAATGGCCGACCAAAAAATCTTTCCCGACGAGCCGCAACTGCGACCGGGCACCCCGTTTCTCTACTGGCACTGGATCATGCCGGATGGTCTGGCTCTGGTGGATGTGCCGGAATATCGGGCGCGAGGGGTGACGTTTCCCATGCCGCCGGTGGGAGTGGATCCCTTGCTGCGCTGGCAAGATGGCCGCGAGGTGGATCTAGAGATCGCCCAATGGCAGTTTGGACGCCGCCAATTTAGAGCCAATAATCCCCATTCTTTGCCCCAGGCGGTATTGCTCAGGACGCTGTACTATCCCGGCTGGCGAGTACGGCTAGATGGTGGTTGGATCCCGACTGAGCGCACCGACTTGGGCCAGTTGCAAGTCACTGTTCCGCCCGGAGAGCATCAGGTCACAGTCGTCTATATGGGCACAGCGATGGATTGGATCGGGCGATTGGGCACCACAACCACCCTTTTGGTTACGGCTGCGATACTGGGCTGGAGGCGAACGGTTTAGACTAAAACAAAGCTTCCATCACCCAGCTCCCTCTGGGATCCCGGCTTAATCCGGCCTGCTGGAGCTGCATCCCACTCACCTATTCGCGCACCTCAACTGCCATGAACTTTCATCTTTACGACCATGACCTGTCCCATTGGTCTGGCGACTGTCTGATCGCCTGCTGCTTTGCGGAGGGTTCCACCGCAGCGCTGCCCTCAGCCCTAGAGCCGTTGGACCAAGCCTGGGGTGGGGTGATGGCAGAGTTGATCCAAGAGCAAGCCTTTGCCGCCAAGCTCGGATCGGCTGTCTCCACCCGTGTGGGATCCGACATCAAAAAAGTGGTGTTGACGGGACTGGGAGAGGTCAAGAGCTTTAGCCCCGATAGCCTGCGGCAAGCGGTGGCGGTGGGTCTGCGACAAGCCCATGCCCTCAAAGCCAAGCAGGTGGCTATCCTGTTGCCCGCCACCGAAATCGATACCGAAATCGATCTGGGCTTGGCAATCCAGGCGGCCACCGAGGGATCCCTGTTGGTGGCTCACCAAGACACCCGGTTCAAATCTCAGGCCCCATCCAACGGCGCTTCAGTCAATGGATCCCAGGCCAATGGGGGTTTCTCGGTGGAATCGGTCACTTTGATTTCTGCCGCTGGCGCATCCCTGGCGGGCTATGGCGACAGCGTTACCCGATCTGAGCAGGTGGCGGCTGGGGTGCTGTTGGCCCGTGAGTTGGTTTCTGCCCCAGCCAACGTAGTCACCCCGATCACCTTGGCGGATACTGCCCGTCAGCTGGCCAGCGACCTGGGCCTAGAGGTCGAGGTTTTGGGCTACGAAGACTGTATGGCCTTGGGCATGGGAGCCTTCTTGGGGGTGGCACAGGCCTCCGATCTGCCGCCCCAATTTATTCACCTCACCTATCGTCCTGCCCAGGGATCCCCGACTGCTAAAGTTGCCTTGGTGGGCAAGGGGCTGACCTTCGACTCGGGTGGTCTCAATATCAAGACCGATGCCCGCAGTATCGCCATGATGAAGACCGATATGGGGGGATCCGCTGCGGTGTTGGGGGCAGCTCAGGTGATTGGGGCTATGAAGCCGACTGTGGAGGTTCACTTCATCGTCGCCGCCACCGAAAACATGATCAGCGGCAAGGCCATGCACCCCGGCGATATCCTGACCGCTTCCAACCACAAAACCATCGAGATCAACAACACTGATGCCGAAGGTCGGCTGACCCTAGCGGATGCGCTGGTCTTTGCCGAAAAGCTAGAGGTGGATGCCATTTTGGATCTGGCCACCCTGACTGGAGCCTGTGTGGTGGCGCTCGGGGAAGACATTGCCGGACTGTTCACTCCCGATGCCAATTTGGCCGCCAGCATCTTGGCTGCTGCCAAAACCACGGGCGAGAAAATCTGGCAGATGCCAATGGAGGAGAGCTACTTTGAGGGGCTCAATTCGGTAGTAGCGGATATGAAGAACACCGGCCCCCGCTGGGGTGGGGCGATCACCGCCTCCCTGTTCCTCAAGCAGTTTGTGGAAAAAACCCCTTGGGCTCACCTGGATGTGGCTGGCCCCGTCTGGTCAGATAAAGACTTTGGCTACACCAACAAGGGGGGCACGGGCTACGGGGTGCGTACCCTGGTGGAATGGGTGCTGTCCTACACCAAGTCCTAGCCCAAACTCAGGGATCCCAACAGCGTTATTCCGATAGTGTTACCGAGTAGCGTTACCGACTGGAACCAGCCGGAGTAGAACGGGGGGCAGGGGTGGGTTCATCGCTCAAATCTGCTTCCCCCCGGTCGAATATCTCAATGTTCCACTGCCCCAAGCCGTTGCTCTCAAAGGCGATCAAGCGACCATTGCCGCTGATGGTGGGGTTACGGACATCCCCAGGGATCCGATTGCTGATGTTGCGTATCTGTCTGCTCTGACGGTCATACAAAAAGACATCTGACTTGCCCAGAGCGTTGGAGATATAGACGATGTAGCGGCCATCATCACTGATATCCGGCATCGTGGCTGCCACCTCCTTGGCATTCAGACCGGGCAAATCCACCAGCCGATTGTTCTCCACATCATAGAGATAGATGGCCTGGGATCCCTGGCGGGCAGACGAAAAGACGATATAGCGACCATCCCCACTAAAAGACGGCTCCTGATCGGGAAAGATACTATTCAGCCCTGCATTAGACAAGCTAGGGCGAGGGGTCTGAAACCCGCGTGGGGTACAACTTCCCAGCACCACCGCCGACAGCGCCATCACAGGCATCGCCAAGCCCCAATTGTTGACCCAGCTGATAGAGTTGCTGCCAGAGTTAATGCCAGAGTTACTGCCAGTGCTGGGCAAGCGATCATTGTGTTTGAATTTCAACATAATTACCAATCCTTATTCCCAATTCTTATTATCAATTGTTTCAGGCCAAATCTTTTCTACCCTGAATTTCTCCCCTGAATTTCTAAGCTGAAAACCCAATGCCTCAAAATCGAATGTCTCAAAATTCAATGCCTGATGGTACAAGTCTGTCCCAAAAAGGAGGGAACAGCCACTCGTATCCAAACCACGTAACCGTTAGCCAACGCCAGATCTAGGCGAGATCGTCAGGAACTCTGTGGCTGAAGGAATGTCCAAAACAGATCCAATCTGATAGCTTGAGCAAGCCGTTCTTGAGATTTGCCTCCCTGAGCAATGTAGCTTCCGCTCCGCCTATAGACTGGGATCATGGGGATCCACCCCACTCTGATCCTAAAGTCCTGACCCCCGATTTTGTTTGACTGCCCTGACAGACCCTTTCTAGACTGACCTCCTCTCGGGATCCCTATGCGTTTCATTAGCTCGACAGCTTTGGTGGCCCTGCTCTGTAGTCTGGCGATTTCGGGGCTGGTGGGCTGGGCCTTGTTTTGGCGAATTGAAGAGGTGGTGGTGGAGCAACCGACCTCAACACCACCGCCCGTGATCAGCCGCACCGTGGACTTAGTGGGTCGTCAGCAGGGCCGCGATCGATGGCGACTGATCTCGCCAGAAGTCCAGGTGGAAGAGGGTCAACAGGTCTTTGATCAAGGAGCCCACGGCTACTTTTATGGCACCCCAGAGCAGCGGCCTGAGGGAGAACAGGATCCCTTCTTTGCCAACCAAGACGAGATGGAGTGGCAAGCCGGACTGGCCCGCTACAACGCTATCGACGACCAATTGATCCTGCAAAACAGTGTCGAGGTGCGGGACACCGATGGCAGTCAACTGTTCACCAACACACTGCGAGTCACACCAGAAGAGGCCATCGAAGTAGAGGCCCCCTTCACCTTGACGGGATCCGAGGTGATCTTGTCGGGCGAGAGCGGATCTTTCAATTTTCAGTTCGCCCTCATGAGCGCGGTGCAGGGCAAGCTATTGGTCTTGCCAGAAGATCAGCCCGCCCCCCTAGAAATGGGCTTGGAGTACATCGCCACGGCTGAGGCGGATCCCGATACCACCGTGATCACGGCGGCTCAACTCAGCTACGACCGCAATGCCCAGCTGGCCCGTGGCGAGGGCAATCTGGTGATCCGGGAGCGGGGGGTACGGATCCAAGCCCCGGAGGGAACTTACAATCGCCGCGATGCCCAGAGCAGCCTGCGGGGAGGCGTCATGCTTCAGGAAACCGACGACTGGGGGCCACGGGAGGAGGTCTTGGCAGATCTGTCATTGGCCCAATCCCAGCCCGCCGCAACGGAGGAGGAGGTCACCATCGTCGCCGACCAGTTGGACTACGACCGCACCACCCAGATCGCTCGTGGCGAGGGCAACTTGGAGCTGAAGCAGGGACAGACCACCATCGAGGCTCCCCAGGGCAGCTATCGCCGGGTCGAGGCCCAGAGCATCATGACTGGCGGTGTCACCCTGCGGGAACCGGAACGGGTGCTGCGCTCGGCCCGGTTGGAGGGTAACCATCGAGACAAGATCTTCTTGTTTGAAGAGGATGTGGTCTATACCCAAATGGCCACAGCAGCAGGAGAGGGGGAGGGTTTGACCAGCGAAATCCGCCAGTCGGAAACTGAGGTCAAAGCGGCCCGCTTGATCTATAACTCCCGTACCGAAACCTCGGAATTTACCGACAATGTGGAGTTTGTCCAGCGGGGGCGGCAGGCGACCGCAGCCCAGGCTCGCATCACCCCAGAATTGGTGGAGCTGAATGGCGATGTGGAGATCCAGCAGATCGATGGGGATTGGCTAGCTCAGCGGCTGGAAAGCCCGGAGGCCCAAGCGGATGTTGCACGTCCCACCTTGATTTTTGCGGATCGAGTCGAGATTGATCAAGCTACTAGTGATGCCCGTTTTTATGACAATGTGGTGATCGTGCAGGAAAATCGGGCGGCAGAAGGGGATCGGGCGGTTTTTTATGATGGATCCCAAACCTTTGAGCTGATCGCAGATGGCACACCCGTGCTGCTCTGTGACCGGGCTGAGGATGCGGCAGCTATTGCCGTCAGCACCATTGAAGGACTGCCGGGGCGGGATGCCTTGGATGTCACCTGTCGCGGGGCCAACCGGATTCAATCGCAGTTGATCACCCTGGATATGGCCAATGACACCTTCTCTGCCACCGGACAGAGCCAGATGCAGTTTCGGGTGACGGATGAGGCGCTCTGAGGTAGAGCAGTTGGGGCCAGTGCCTGCCCTAGGTTCTGGGTTGGGGCTTTCTGGACAGATCTCCCCCCTCACCCCTGCTGAGCTGCATCTTTGGGGGGCAGATCTCGACTCGTTTAACCCAGACCACTGGGATCCCTTGCTCTCGTCGGATGAACAGGCGCGGGCCGAGCAAATGCGGGTGCCAGAGGCGCAACGGCGATTTGTCACAGGTCGGGGATTGCTCCGCACTTTGTTGGGACAGTACCTGGGGCAGGATCCCGCTCAGATCCGTCTGGCCTATGGATCTCAGGGTAAGCCCTATCTGAAATACAAGAGCTGCTGTCCCTTAGCTTTTAACCTGGCCCACTCGGGATCCCTGGTGGTGATGGCTTTCGGAAGGCAGGATCCCATTGGGGTGGATGTGGAGCAGGTGCGGCCCCGTGCCCAGATGGAGCGAGTGGCACGGCGGCGCTTCACCCCCTCGGAGTATGCTCACTGGCAGCAGGTGCCCGAATCACAACGGTTGCGGGTCTTTCTCCAGATCTGGACTGCCAAAGAAGCCTGCCTCAAAGCAGAGGGGTTGGGGATCCGACATCTGCGTCACGTGGAATGGATCCCGCCTGGGCTGGTAGCTGATCGCATGGGATCCCCCGCTTGGCATCTCTACCGCTGGGATCCGACCCCAACCACAGTGGCGACTCTGGCTCTACCCCTGGGATCCCCACCCTGGGCTACTGATCTACGCTGGGGATGGATCCCAGGTGGGGCTGTAGACCGCAGGTGGTTCTCAGCGCCTGCATGACCCGCGCCACACTGTCCTCTAATGACTCTAGATCGGTGCGACATTCCACCTCAGGGGCCAGGGGCGGCTCATAGGGATCGCTGATGCCCGTAAAGTTTGAGATTTCTCCAGATCTTGCCCGCTGGTACAGCCCCTTGACATCCCGCGACTCACACACGGACAAAGGGGCATTGACAAACACCTCCACAAACCGGCAGTAGGATCCCTGGGTATGTAGCTGACGAACTTCCTCACGGGTGGCCCGATAGGGAGAAATCGCCGCCGCTAAGACAATCACCCCATGCCGACTGAGCAGATGGGCCACAAACCCAATCCGCCGGATATTGTCGTCCCGATCGGTTTTGCTAAACCCCAATCCCTTACTGAGATAGTGCCGGACGATATCGCCATCCAGTCGTTCCACCGGATAGCCCAGTTCGGTTAATCTCTGTTCCACCGCTTGACTGAGGGTGGTCTTGCCCGCCCCGCTCAAGCCTGTAAACCAGACCGTTACCCCTTGCATCAGTCTCCCCAGTAATCAGTCTCCCTAGTAATCAGTCTCGCCAGTAATCAATCTCGCCATCATTGCCAGCTCAGCCCGCCATGCTAAGGCAGATTAGGGATCCCGATCCACCCCAACGGGCCAGCCAGCAAACACTCCAGCCAACACTCCAGCCAACACTACAGTCGCCGCCACCGCCTGCCATCGCGGCTGAGCATCTCCTCGGATGCCTGTGGCCCCCAGGTTCCGGCCTCGTAGGTATGTACTGGAGGAGCACCACCACTGCCATTGACCGGGGATCCCCCTTCCCAGGCGGACAGCACCGGCGTCACCACCTGCCAAGCGGCCTCCACCTCATCCGAGCGGGTAAACAGGGTCTGATCCCCTAACATGCAATCCAGCAAGAGGCGGTCATAGGCATCCGGCGTACCGGCCCCAAAGGCGGAGCCATAGCGGAAGTCCATATCCACCGACCGGGTGCGAATTTCTGGCCCTGGCATCTTGGCCTCAAACCGTAGCGAGATCCCCTCATTGGGCTGGATCCGCAGCACTAAAATGTTGGGGTTGACCTCCCGCGCCGCTGATGGAAATAGCAACAGAGGCACCTGCTTAAAGTGAATGGCCACCTCAGACACTTTCTTGGGCAGGCGCTTACCTGTACGCAGATAGAAGGGCACCCCTTTCCAACGCCAGGTGTCACATTCCAGCTTGAGGGCCACGTAGGTGGGGGTGGTGGATTCTGGATTGACGTTGGGTTCTTTTCGATAACCCTCCACTCCTTTGCCCGCCATCCATCCCGATCCGTATTGGGCCCGAATCGTGGCTTGGGTGATGTCTTGAGTATTGGCCAACCGAGTGGCTTGTAGCACCTTGGTCTTTTCGCTGCGGACGCCATCGGTACGCAAGGAAACAGGCGGCTCCATTGCCGTCAAGCAGTAGATCTGCATCAAGTGATTTTGCACCATGTCCCGCAGTGCCCCAGAGGACTCGTAGTAGCCCGCGCGGTCTTCTACCCCCACAGTTTCGGCCACTGTGATCTGGATATGGTCGATGTAGTTGCGGTTCCAGAGGGGTTCAAAGATGGTGTTGGCAAAGCGAAAAACTAACAGGTTTTGGACGGTTTCTTTGCCCAAATAGTGGTCAATGCGATAGATCTGCCGCTCGTGACAGGCCCCTCGCACGATTCGGTTCAGGGCTTGGGCGGAGGTCAGATCGTGACCAAATGGTTTTTCGATCACCACCTTGGACTTATCGGGATCCTCGATCATCTTGGCGGCTGCTAGCTGTTGCACCGCCTCCGCATAAAAGTCGGGGGAGACGGCCAGATAAAACACCCGATTGCCCCGGATGCCGCGCTCCTGATCCAACTGGGTCAACAGTTCATTGAGAGCCTGATAGCTTTCAGGCTTGTTGATATCGAGTTGGGAATAGTAGAGACGATTGGCAAAGTCCTCCCAGACTGCTTCGGGGCCGAGATCTTTGCCCGCAAACGACTCCATCGCGGCTCGCATCTTGTGGCGGTATTCTTCATGGCTCCAGTCGCGCCGTGCCACCCCCACAACCGTGAACTCTGGGGGCAGTTGCCGTTGCACAAACAGGCGGTAGTAGGCTGGAATCAGTTTACGGGCCGCCAGATCCCCTGAGGCCCCAAACTGCACCAATATCAGGGGCTCGGGGGTGCGCTCTTGGCTGAGGCCAATCCGGAGGGGGTTTTCGGCAAAGGTAACCATAGATCTCAAGAAAATAGGATGGAGTTGGTTAGTTTCTCAAGTAGACCTGAAACTTAACCAATGGCTGTAGACTAACCCCTTGGGCTGGATCCCGGAGGGTTTCGCAAGAATCTTTTCACAAGCCCTGTTTGCCCCGCCCGCTGTCCTTTGCAAGGGTTACGTTATGGTTCATGTGGTTTTGGTCGCCCCTGAGATCCCTGCCAACACTGGCAATATCGCCCGTACCTGCGCCGCCACCCAGACCCCGCTGCATTTGGTGGATCCCTTGGGGTTTCGCCTCAGCGATCGCTATCTCAAGCGGGCGGGCTTGGACTATTGGGATGCGGTCGATCTGCACCGCCACGACAGCTGGCCCCAGTTTCTCAGCCATGCCAGCCAGTTTGAGGGATCCCGGCTCTGGTGCCTGAGCGTACGGGGATCCCAGACTTATACAGAGGTCAGCTTTCAGCCCCAGGATTGGCTGATCTTTGGCAGCGAGTCTCAGGGATTGGATCCCGACATTATGGCCCAACACCCCAGCTTACGGATCCCGATCTCGGGGCCAGTCCGCAGCCTCAATCTGTCCAATGCAGTGGCGATTGTGCTGTTTGAGGCTCTGCGGCAGTTAGGAGTTGCTAGATAGAGCTAAAAAGTTAGGGTTCACATCAACGCCATCTGGTACGCTATGACGCAGATGGGCTATAGCCGAAAAAAACAGCTTAGATATCAAGAGAGGACTAGAGAAGAACGGATAGCCTACGACGTGAAGTTGAGGGAGTTGGTTCAAAAATACGGAAGTGGAAGCAGGATGTACATCGACGAATCAGGGTTTGAGGGAGGTAAAGACTGTAGGTATGCTTGGTCAAAGAAAGGGAAAAAGGTTTATAGCGAAACACAGGGCAAGAGAGGTAAAAGACAGAATCTAGTCGCGGGAAGAAGAAAAGAGGTGAAAGATTTATTAGGGCAAATGATATTTATGGGCAGTCTGGATGCTAAAGGCTTTGAAGTATGGCTAACAACCCAACTGAGCCCTACTTGACAGAAGCCATCGGTTTTGATTAGAGACAATGCGCCAATTCATAGCAAGAGCTAAATCAAGTATTTAACGAAGACAGCAGCTTATGAAGTAATCTTTTTGCCAAAGTACTCGCCTGACTTTAATGATATCGAGCATGATTTCAGGGCGCTCAAGCGAGCAAGGATGTATTCCAGAGGACAAGAAGGTCTAGATGATGTTACCGGCTCTTACTGCGTCCTTTAGCGATGTCTGAATGCTATAGTAATTTCAATTTAAACTGAGACAACTTATCTTGCTCCCGACCTCTCTGGCGGGATAAAGAATGGTGGCAACAGAGAATTGAGAGCGGCGTCTAGTTGTCTCATTCTTAGTAAAAATCACTATATTTGGAATGACTATATGATTGATTAGACCTCTTGCGCGAATAGTTTTTTGTATCTCAATGAACATTACAAATTGCCTTAAATCAAGGGATTCAGGGAAGTGAGGTTCAATTCATGCAAGAGGTCTATTGAAGTTATGAGAGGGGAGAAAGGGATCCCTCAGTAGTCTTTTCCCCTTCTCTCACTTTGAAATCTGAAAGTTTGCCGCCAGCTCTTGAATGGCCGACTGCTCCTCAGGGATCCAATCTTGCACCTGCCACGGGATCCCAAACACCTCGGTTGCCGCCTGGACAAGAGTCTCAATCAGTTGGTTAGTCTGAATCGGGGATCCCATAATCTCATGCAGGCCAATCACCCTATGCGAATCCTGGGGCCAAAGTTGTGACCAGCGCTCTCGGTCGGGCTGAAGTAGGAGACTGCCTTGTTGTAAGACAATGCCCCGCTGCCAGACTTGGGCACTGCCAATTATTTTCTGGTCTTGATAAGTCAAATCAGCCGCTGTCTGGGTGCAAAACGAACTGGAGCGTTGGGACAAGT
>JAAUUM010000275.1 GCA_012031565.1 Synechococcaceae cyanobacterium SM2_3_2 | reverse complement strand
CCGATGGCGACGAATGGCGGCGATGGCGGCACGATTGCTCAACAGGGCCAAATCTGCCCCGCTCCACCCCCGTCGTTCGCTCTGCCCAAGCATCTAGGTTGACATCTTGCCCGAGTGGGCGCGTTTGATTATGTACCCCCAAAACCGACCGCCGGGATGCCAAATCAGGCAATTCCACTTGCAGATGCAGCTCCAGCCGTCCCGCCCGTGTTAGCGCTGGATCCAAGCTGCCTTTGCGATTAGTGGCCGCCACCAACAGCACCCCCTGGCGAGGGCGGATCCCATCCAGTTCGGCCAGCAATTGCCCCAAAACTCGGTCGCTGACGCCACTATCGCCCCCATAGCTGCCCCGAGCCGGAGCCAGCGTATCGATTTCATCCAAAAACACCACACAAGGAGCACATTGTCGGGCTCGGGCAAACAACTCCCGCACCGCTTGCTCTGAGGATCCCACCCACTTGCTCAGCAGTTCTGGCCCTGAGATGGCGATAAAGTTGGCCCGAGCTTGGGAGGCAATCGCTTTGGCCAACAGCGTTTTGCCCGTTCCTGGTGGGCCAGAAAGCAAGACGCCACGGGGAGCCTCAGCCTGAGCCCGTTCATACAGCTCTGGGTGTAGCAGGGATCCCTCAACTGCCTCCTGAAGCACCTGTTTGATCTGTTCCAGACCGCCGATCATGTCCCAGCTCACCTGGGGCGACTCAATCTCCACCGAACGCAAAACGGCAGGCTTAATCTCCGTCACCGCCACTGCAAAATCCTCAGCGGCTACTGTTAAATCAGCGGGCAAGGGATCCTGAAACTGAGGCACCTGCCGCCGCAAGGCCGCATAGGCTGCCGCTTGGCAGAGACCACGAATATCCGCCCCCACAAACCCCAAGGTCTGATCGGCCAACACCTCCAGTTCCACATTCTCCCCCAGAGGCATTGCCGCCGTGTGGATCCGCAAGATCTCCAGCCGCCCATCCCGGTCGGGCACCTTAAACAGCACTTCCCGGTCAAAGCGGCCCGGTCGCCGCAGGGCCGGATCGATGGCATCCGCCCGATTCGTCGCCGCTAAAACCAGGATCCCTTTTTGGGCGGCAAAGCCATCCATCAGCCCCAGCATCTGGGCCACAAGGCGCTTTTCTACCTCCCCTTCCACCCCGGCCCGATTGGGCACCAGAGCATCGATCTCGTCGATAAAAATCAAGCAGGGTGCCGCCTTAGTGGCCTTCTCAAACAACTGTCTGAGCCGCGATTCAGCCTCGCCATAATACTTCCCGATGATCTCTGGGCCAACAATGGCAATAAAGTTTACCCCCATCGACTCCGCCAGAGCCCGCGCTGTCAGCGTTTTCCCGGTGCCGGGTGGCCCCACCATCAAAACCCCTCGGGGGGGTTCCAATCCCAGTCGAGCCAGCACCTCAGGCCGCTTGAGAGGGATCTCCACCAACTCCCGTAGGGTCTGCAAGACCTCTCCCAATCCCCCCACATCTTTGAGGGTGGGAGCCTGAACCTCCTCTGGGGTTGGGATCCCGTCATTGGCGTCTGGTTGATTGGACTCTTGGGAATAAAATGGGGGATCCTCTTTGGGAGCTTTGGGAGCCTTTTGGGCCTTTTGTACCTGTGGGTCTGTGCTCCAAGACTCATCGCCGCTGCCACCCGCTGCGGTTTGTGCTCCACCCCCACGCCGAGGGATCGAACCCGCCCTTGGAATCGAACTGCCCAGTGGCTTACTCTGAATGCGTACTTCCGTTCGCAACTCGCCCGATTGTTTCTTTTCGTCCAGTTTTTGGGCCAGTTCGATCAGCTGTTCGATGCCCTGAAAAAAATCGCTGAGATCCGCCATGAGGGAGCCTAAGGGTGAGGGTGAAGCAACAGCCCTCGGTATCCATAAGCATCCACGACGGGCTGGCTGAGATAGCTGGAGCTGATTTAAGCGGTTTTCCCAGTATGACACCTGTACCCAAGATCCTTGTCTGGGGGATCCCGGAGTTTACTCCTTATCGCCGCTGATGCCAGCAACCCCACTTAGGGAATAAAACCCCACTTAGGGAATAAATTGACCCGTCCGGCGCAGCTCTCGATACCCGGCATAGACCCCCTGCACATTGACCCAATTGAGGAAACAGGCCCGACAGACCTCCAACGCCAAGCCCGGTTTCCCCTGGGCAATCAGCCACCGCAGCAGAGGATCCAGCCGAGTCGGGGTCAGCCAACCTCCCAATGAGAGGATCCCCCACAACAGCTGATGGAGGGGTGTCAACTGAATCATCAGCCGCACCTGCCAAGTGGGATGTTTCTGGAAAAACAGGATGCCCATGCGGCCCCGTTGCCGTTCCCGTTCCACCAAGGTGGGCAGCTGCTCTCGGGAGAAGGGGGGATGCCAGTGATAGCCCGCCGCCTCAGGAGCCTTGACCAGTCTGAGGCCCAACTGTTTGAGCCGTACCCCCAGCTCCAAGTCTTCCCAGCCATACAGCTGAAACCGTTCATCAAAGGGGCCACGCTCCGACTCTGCCGCCAGCTCCAGCCAGCGGCGGGCAATTGCTACATTACCGGTGGCAAAGAAAGCTGCCGAAAAGTCAGTAAGCTTAAAAGTCTCTGAGGCGGGATCCTCAAAGTTGTGAGTGTTGATCACCCGGCCATAGGTAAAGACTTTCGCTTCGGTAGGATTTTGGGGATCCCCAGTCACCCCATGCTGTTGCAAGACCCGAGCATGGGCGGCCAAAAAATGCTCCACCACCACCAGATCACTGTCAATAAATATGATCACCGAGCCAGCAGCGTGGGTCACACCCAGATTGCGGGCGGCAGCTGGCCCTTGATGGTTTTGGGTCAATAGCTGAAATCGGGGCACCTGTACCGGATCGGCCCGGAGCCATTCCACCGTGCCATCGGTGGAGCCATCATCCACCACCACCACTTCATAAGATCCATAGGATCCCGGCTTTTGATGCTCTAGCGCCCCAAGGCACTTGGCCAAAATGGCCCGACGATTGTAGGTGGGAATGACGATGCTAAAGTCCATTTGATCTTCCTCAACCCCACCCGCTCCCCAGGTCTAACAAGCGTCCTGAAGACGTAAAGACTAGTCGTCAGTGGCGCCCGTATTGGTGTTGTTGGAATTTGTATTCTCATCATCTGAGTTGAAGCTGCGCTGTCTGCGGTTGCGGGAGCGACTCCGTTGAAACTGACGGGCATATTCCCGATTTCGCTCTGCCTTCTCTCGCTTCAAGTTACGCTTTTTGGCCATTGCTACACCTACGCAGGCGATAAATTGAGTTGGAGTCGTGATCCTGCGTGTCAAATTCTAACACTTCACTTGGAGGCAATTGGGGGGTCAGTATTGCATTTCATGGCAGTTGGTTTAGGATAGGCGCATCATCTTTGGCTCTCGATCCAACCTGGGATCCATCGGGATCCTAATGGATCTAGTTAGATCTGAATGGGACTCTGACTATTTTGAACAAGATTGATCTGATTGTTAATCTTTGCCTTTGTCAGGGTCATCCTATGAGAACCTTTCTAAGAGAACTTAAAGAATGATGTTGAACCAGGGCAGAGCCCAGTTGAAACCCCTCTGAGCCAAATCCCCTTATCGTCCCGTTGATAGCTCCACCGATAGCCCCACTCTTCAAAAACCATCATGAGCGACGCACCTCCCCCTCGTTCCACTCGCGGTGATGGCGAATGGAAGCCCCCAGCCCCTCCCACTCTGCAACGGATGCGGGAAAATCTTCCTCCCGTGGGTCGCGCTACCACCGGCGCCGACAAGCCCACCCGCGTGGATCCGGCTCCTCCGCCCATTCCCGGTCGCAACGCTTCTCCTCTGGGGATGCCCTTGCCGCCCAAAAATGTGCCGCCCACCCAAAATATTCTATCCCCCAAACCTTCGCGGCCTACGGCAGCGTCCGGTAAATC
>JAAUUM010000274.1 GCA_012031565.1 Synechococcaceae cyanobacterium SM2_3_2 | reverse complement strand
GATATCCTTTCTAGTCTAATGCAGGGATCCCGCCTAAATTTGGCTTGATCGAGACGAGGATCCCTGCTCTGGGAGGAGCTTTCAGTTGTCAATTCCCTCCTGTTAATCGTCTACTTTTAACAGTCAGGTAGGTGGTGAGAAGTTGTTCTCGCAGGTTAACAGGGGGATCCTCATCAATAAAGCTATTGAGCACTGTCTCAAAGGTTCTTTCTAAAATGGCAATCTCTGATTCCAGCTCAGGATGATTGGTGATCAGAAGTGAGAAGGCCACTTGTTCAGCAGGATCCAAGTCGCCGGTAACGTAGCCTGCTAGCAATTGGTGCTGAAGATTAGTGAGATGATTCATAGTTCAAAGAAAGTGAGGGGGTCAGAACTTGACGGAGCTTGATTAACCCGAGGCGGGTGTGGCTTTTGACAGTGCCCAACGGGATCCCTAAAAATTGAGCAATTTGGCTTTGACTCATGCTCTGGTTGTAGGCCAGCTCGATTACCTGTCTCTGAACTTGGGAAAGATGATTGAGGGCTTGCTGAACCTGGGTGGCTTGTTCTTGGGTCATGACCTGCTCCAAAGGGCGTTCTGTTTCATGGATAGACTCAGCTCGTCCCCAACGCTCCAAAAGGTTGAGCTGCGTGCCACGCTTACGGATTTTGTCGATGGCACGAGAACGAGTCATGGTGGCCAAATAGCTAATACAACGACGGCAATCGGGGTTGCGGGCAGCATTTGCCCAAAGAGATAGAAAAATCTCTTGCGTGAGATCTTCTGCTTCTTGAGGGTTCTTCAGCATTTTGAGGCTGAGGCCATAGACCATACGGCCATGACGGTCGTAAAGATTAGCTAAAGCTGTCTGATCGCCCTTTTTAAGCAACTTAAAAAGAGCCTCATCGGTGTGAGAAAAGGGTTCCATAGGTGGGAGTGAAGTTCTAATTTGACTATAGAGAAGCCCTAAGATTGGTCTTGAGACTCTATTCCTTAAGACGATAGTTGTCGGCGAATGGATTTGAAGAATTGATCTTCTAGGTTGATCCACAACAAATCCATTTAGTGTC
The DNA here is from genome assembly GCA_012031565.1 of Synechococcaceae cyanobacterium SM2_3_2. Taxonomy (GTDB): domain Bacteria; phylum Cyanobacteriota; class Cyanobacteriia; order Thermostichales; family Thermostichaceae; genus JAAUUM01. The sequence continues at coordinate 2,860 of JAAUUM010000274.1, read as the reverse complement.
TTTAATAATCCCTTAATAACTTGAAATTGCTGAGATTGTAGTGGGATCCGTATCCAAGTTCAAAAACGACCTCATCCAAAATCCATTGGCTTACGTCTACTAGATGGATGGCGAATCGCTGCCCATTGCCAACAGTTTTTTTGTCTATTACAGAGGTTGAAATGAGATCATCAATCGTCAAACCCTTGTCGGTTGCATTGCTGACCGGATTATCTGTTCTGCTGGTTTCAGTCAGTGCCGACGCCCAACAATTAAGACAGAACCGCACGGTTGAACCCCGCGCCCCCTATATTATTGGGGCGCAAGTCTCGGGGGGATTGGCTCGCGATCACATCATTGAGGTGGGTGTCGCTGAAGTGGAAGTCACTGGGCTAGTGATTGAGTGCTTCAATCTGAACAATGCCAGCGATGTGACGATTCGCAATAGTAATGATGAATTTGTGGAAGCAGACGTTACTATCGAGCCAACCAAGCTCACCATCGTTCTTGCAGAGCCGGCCCAACCCGGTGAAAGCTTGAGCGTCAGCATTGAGGGCATTGATTTTGTCCAAGATGGTAATGCAACATTCTACTTTGTCTCAGCCTCAACCCCTGATACGGGCGATACAGCGGTGCCCGTGGGTTCGGCTCGGATCCTTGCTCCTGCCCGAGGCAATTCCAACTCCTAAGTAAATCCATTGCACTGGTTTGATTGCCCGGTTTGATTGATAGAAACCTCAGGTGCTTCTTACATCTGAGGTTTCTTCTCATGCTTTGGGCTTTTGAGATTTTGATGGCAAGCTTGATGGACAATATAAAATAGGACTATCGATGCAGAGACTAATGCGAAAAAGTCAATATTGGCTCGATATCTTAGGCTCCCCGATCCAAAAAAATTTTCGTACTATCGTGCTGGTTCTCCTTTTAATTGGAACAACAGGTGCCCTCATTCAATATGACAAGACCAAACAGATGACGGTGGCCCGGAATAGATGGTTGCAATCTTCAATGATGCAAATGACTCAAATCTTGATGTCCGAGCAGGAGGGTGCTCAGCAAGAGTTGATCACTCAAGCCTGGATTTTGACCACACTTGACCAGATTCAGGGTTCAGAGCGGGGGGGTTCTGATTCTATTTTTGTCTCGTTTAGAGCTATTTCCTGCTCTCTCTTTGGCAACAGCTCAACTCCATGAGGCTGATCTGCGCCAGATCAATCTCCAAAACACAGATTTACAACAGGCCGATCTCAGCCGCGCCGATCTCAGGTTGGCAAATTTGACCCAGGCCAATCTTGCTCAGGCGGTGTTATTTGAGGCCAATCTGACTGGGGCGGAGCTTGCTGGGGCCACCCTCACCTTGGCCTACGCCCAGGGATCCAATCTCTCCGGTGTCAATGCCACTGATGCAGATTTAGCGGAGGCAGATCTTTCTCTGGCCAATCTTTATGGATCCTATTTTCCTGATGCCAATTTGCCCCAAGCTTTTTTGGAGTCCGCCAATCTCCGGCGCAGTATCTTTCAGAGGGCCAATCTAGAGGGGGCGAGTTTGCAGGGATCCGATTTGCGGCAGACAGACTTACGGGAGGCCACTTTGATCGGGGCCAATCTGAGCGACACCAACGTTGAAGGCACTTTCTGGGATGGTGCCATCTATGACCAGACAACGGTTTTCCCTGCTGGGTTTATCCCCGAAGAGTGGGGGCTGATCGCAGTAGAGAGCAGTGATTAAGAACTCAATCCTCTCCATCTGGATCCCCTAACAGGGCTAAGACTGTCGGCACAATCGGGGTCACCAAAGCCCGGATCCCTTGGGCGTAGGCGACGATCTCCCACTGGGCTTCTGGCTTGTCCCGCAGCTCCAAAAAGTGGATCACCGCCTGCAACGAGGCTGTCCACAAAAACTCGGTATAGAGACACTGGGGCAAAATCATCCGGGCCTGTTCACGAGCTACCCCCATCGCCAGCAGTTCTTCATAGTTCTTTTCGGCCAGTTCTAACGAGGCGGTAAACAGCTCCCGCAACATCTCTTGCTCATCTTTTTCCAGCGGCACACTGGCCTGCTTATTATCGGGATCCTGGCCGCGAAAGTCGGCGGGGATGTAGTACTGCCGGTTGACGGCGGTATAGCGGCGGGAAATCTCATTCCAGCCAATTTGGTCGTTGGCGTAGGCTCCGCCGATCACATGGCGATACCACTGATTCCGAATGGCCAGAGGGCAGGCAACCCGAAAGGTAAACACCGTTGACCGCAATACAGAGACGTGTTTGTCGCTGATCAATCGCTTGATCAGGCGTTTGTCCTTATCGCTCAGGGTATCAACTTGTTTGCCATAGCTGACCCGAGCTGAGTTGACCACTTGGGTATCTCCGCCCATGTGATCTTGCAGCTCCACAAAGCCGATGCCATCCCCTAATATGTTGTCGATTCGCATGATTATTTGGCCTCTTGCACTTGGGTTGCCCCTTGATATTTGCCCTGATAAGCAGCCAAGGCAGTGCCCTCGGTGCGAAGCAAGATCAGTTGGGCAAAGCGCTTGCCGACGGTGACCTCAATCGGATCGGTGGCCCCGTGAGAGAGAGAAAGGGTGATGATGCCCTCAAAGCCGGGATCCAAAAACTCGGCCCCCGCCAGTCGCCAGCCCGCCCGCGCACTGCTGGACTTGAGCCGCACGATCCCTGCGCAATCCACTGGGATCCGAACAGTTTCGAGGGTGGAGAGCAGCAGCGTTTTGCTGGGGTGGATGGCCATAGCTGGCTGCCAGATCCACGGGCTGAGGGAGATGATCGGATCCCAGTACCAACGCCGTCACCCCCATCCGCAGATCTAGGCTGGCGGGATTGACCAATGCGGGATCCCAGGGATCCACCAGGCTCGGCCCGT
>JAAUUM010000273.1 GCA_012031565.1 Synechococcaceae cyanobacterium SM2_3_2 | reverse complement strand
TGCCTTGGGCGATGATCAAGCCATCAATTGTGGCGCAGCAGTCGGTGCAACCCGCAGCACACGAGTAAGGCTGGCACCCCTTACCCGCACCCGACGACCCCGGTAAGGCTTGAATCTCAACTGGGGTCATAGCGTCAATTACTAACTCGCCCAAGGAGCTATTGAGGGTGATGGTCTGAACTGTACCCGGATCCACAAACACCGCTGGATCAAAGGTGATGATGTTGCTGGATGCAAGTTCGCAGCCCCCAAACGCAACCTGAGTGTTGACGGTCTGGAGTGCTTCTCGCAAGCTGCAAGTTGCTCCAGCGCCATTTTCGTCAACAATCGTGTTCACCACAACTGAAGTTGCCGCATCAACTGTCGAAAAACTAAAAGTTACACCATCCGAGGGGTGATTTCCATTGGTGTCTTCGATGGCTCCAGCAGGAATGGTGACGGTGTATGTCACCCCATTCAGCAACGGTGTTGTCGGGGTGATGGTAACGGTGAATCCAGCGAAGACTACTTGAGGATCAGTGATGTCGATAACCCGGTTATCACCCACCGCATCGATAGTGATGGATCCCGTTCCAGCCTGAACATCCTCATTGAAGTTCAGTAGCAAATGGTTCGTCCACCAAAAATATCTGTTGCGCCATCAGCTGGGATAGTAGCTACAAGTGATGGGGCTACAGCATCAAGAACTTCATCAATGATGTAAACAATGCCATTAGAGGCCGGCACACCATCAGGAGTGGAAACTCCAGAGTCATTAATCTGAAGGCTTCCACCCGGCTCCGTAACAACCACAGTATCCAGACCAGATCCACTGGGCACCCGCAGGGTCATAACAGGAGAAGCGGCTAATAAGTCAGCACGGCTCTGAGTCCCATTCGCCACATGATAGAGAAGGATCTCCTCTAATACAGGTAAAGGCACATCCCCAAGTGAGGCAAAGCCCAGCTCCATCAGCAAAGCCATAAAGGCAGCATTATCGGGAGCAAACACTGTGAAGGGGCCTGGGCCTGATAAAGTAGCGTCCAATCCTGTCAGAGTTAGGGCCTCTACCAGAATTGAAAGGTCAGGTGTAGCTTGAGCTAGCTCAACGATATTTAGTAGGGGTGCCGGTTGCTGTGGCCCAGACACAAAACTCTCAAAAGTAGTGGCATTGAGCAGAACACTACGGCCATTACGAATCTCGATAGGGCCATCTGGCACACCAGCAGGAATCAATACATCAACACTGTTGCCGTTGTCAGTTAAGTTTGACGCAGGAACAATAAAATCATCACGATTATCAAATGGGATCCCGATAAACCGAACTTCAAGAGGCCGGACAGCATTAGTAACAGCAGGACCAAAGACCGTAATGGTGTCGCCAGCCAAACCTGTCTTGGGGTTGAAGTCCAATTCTGTATCAGGAACAAGGATGGCTGAAACTGGTTCTTGCTCAGCATCAACCTGTGGTGAAAAGGCAGTTGGAGATTCTGAAGCGCTACAGGCTGCAACAGCCCCCATAGAAAGGGTTAAGACAGAGGTTAGTATTCTTGACTTTAGCGTAGATTTCGTCATGTCAGTTCCAATGCTCACTCCTGTACATGGTGGATTGTATTAGGCGCAGAGTTCAATGTCAATTACAAACAAAAAAACAGAGCAGATCCAAGTAGGATTTGCTCTGCAAGTAGATAAAAGATCAGTCAGAAGTCAAGATAGACCAACTAGTAGATCGTTCAAAGGCCAGTCTGGAAGGTAATTTGGCCGGGCATATCCAATGGATTACCAGCAGCATCAACAACAATTCCAGCAGGGAAGCTGAGGAAGTAAGATGCAGGAAAAGGATTGAGAGCCGCATCGAGATTGATGGTTACGGTATTACCGTCAAAAACAACTTGAGCATCATCAACTGGAATCAGGCGGGTATCTAAGGCTGGCAGCAAGAAACGCTGAAGCGTAAAGCTACCTGCTCCTGGGAAAACATCGTCATCAAACTCAAGCTCTAGAGAACTGGTGATGGGTAGGCCAACAGCTCCATCTTGAGGAGAGGTGACGAACATCGGAACCGTCGAATCAACAGTAAAGGTGAGGGTATCTCCACCAAAGTGGTTGCTGTTTGTATCTTCAACAGCTCCGTCTGAAACAGTGATGGTGTAAGTGCCATCAGCAGGCAGAGTCAAAGTCAGGGTAACTGTATCACCGACAGCATTGACGGTGTCAACAGTACCACCGCCATTGACGGTGATGTCACCTGATGCAATCTCCACATCCTCATTAAAAGTCAAAGTCACTGTTGGGGTTAGATCATTGATCAGTCCACCTTCAGCGGGAGAGGTAGAATCCAAAGCTGGAGCAACCGCATCTAACACTTCGTCAATCACATGAACGATGCCATTCGTCGCCTGGATATCAGCCGCAATAACTTGCGAGTCATTGATAAAGAGATTGGATCCAATGGTAGATAGGGTCACAGTCTCAAGACCAGATCCAGATACAGGACGATTAGTCAACAGTGTCTGTCCTTCTAATCCCAAAGCAGTAAGTTGAGCTGCCGGAAACTCCCCGCCTACCACGTGATACAACAAGATTTCTTGCAGCACCGGCACAGGAACGTCTTGGATCGAGGCAAAACCAGTTTCATTCAATAAAGCTGTAAACGCAGCATTATTGGGAGCAAATACAGTGAAGGGACCAAAGCCATTCAAGGTATCCACGAGACCAGCACGCACAACCGCTTCGACCAAAAGGCTCAAATCAGGGGTTTCAAGAGCTAGATCTATAATGGTTGGGCGAACCGGGAAGGGGAAGGGAGTGGCATTAGGGCCAGGGATCTCAAAGCCAGGAGCAATATTGAGAGTAATACCCAAGTCAATACCAATTTGTTCGGCTTCGGCTCGGGTAGTAGCACCCAAGAAAGCCGCTACAGCAACGCCAAGATCTTGAATGGTTCCGACCTGCCCATCACCATTGAGATCATAAAGAGCAAAGGGATTAGGGCCAGCACCGATGATTTCGTCTTCAGTTAGAGCGATCCCAAAAATATCCAAAGCAGTGGATTGGATGTCAGCAACAGATGCATCGGGGTCAAGGAACAAAGCCAATGCAACAGCTAGGTCAGAAAGAAGGAAGGTATTGGGATTACCGTCAAAATAAAGGGTTACAACCTCGGATCCTGCTGAAGATGTAGAGGTCTGAGCTACGGGCACTTCAGAAAAGGAAGACGAAGTGGGTACCCCCTCGCTGCAACCCACCAGAGCAGCTCCCGCGATAGTGGCTGAGGCCAGAAGAGCAGATAGTCTGCTGGATCGACTCACGTTTTGAAACAACATCGTTAGATCACTCCTCAAAAACAAAAACGTTACAAATTAATCCTGAGACAGGATCCTAAACCATGCAATTGGCTCAACGTCTAAAACTAGCTTGAGTTTAGGGCATTTAGACCAAGAAGGCATCCTTTTCCAGAAGATGAATCTTTCAGAAAAAAGGGAACCGATTGACCAACTAAGCTGAGCGACTAACCCCCGGCTCACTTTGGCTGCTTCGGCTCCCTCAGTGGATGACCTATGTATCACTCAAGATGTTCAGTTTGAAGTCAAACCACGTCTCACAGAGACAGAGTTTGAATCACAGAGGTTCCATCCTGGTCAACCAATGTCACCGTGGATCCAGAGGGGATCAGAGTGGAAAATGTTGCCACAGTTCCAGCAGTGATAACTGGGAAAGGAGGCAAGATAAACGGGAACTGAGTGGACCCACCAATATTGGTGCCATTAACGGTCACACCAGCAATCTGGACATTACCAGCCGGGGTCAGAGCCGGGGTAACTACGATCCGCTGTCCACCCAAGATAGTTGCAGCAGCCCCAAAGGTAGCATTGTTGGTGGGTGCTGGTGATGGGCTGGGTGATGGGGCACCACCAGGACCTGTCGGGCCGGTAGGACCTGTCGGGCCGGTAGGACCTGTCGGGCCAGTTGGACCTGTCGGGCCGGTAGGACTGTCGGGCCAGTTGGACC
>JAAUUM010000272.1 GCA_012031565.1 Synechococcaceae cyanobacterium SM2_3_2 | reverse complement strand
ACCCTCAACCACATCAGTCCGACTGACTCCCTCAGCATTGGCAAGCTGTCTCAGCCCCTCCCAAGCTGCATCTGACAGTCTCATCGACCTAAGTGTGCGAGGTACATCCCCCTTGGGGACAAACTTGCCATCTTGCCCCTGTGGCCTGATCGCAGTCATAAGAATCTTCCCTTGTATATACACGGCCCCCATAGACTAAACCAGATATATACACGGTGTCAAGCACCAGGGGGAAGGAATAGGAATCCGGTAGAACAGCCCCTACAAGGGGTGATATTTTGCGGTTTCTGGGAGCAAGTCAAGCCAGTCACCTAACAGTAATTCCCCAGTCTTAGGACTGTCAGGGGATAGAAGATTCACTACCAGAACACAGACAGATAACTGATCTTCCCTAGTCAGATATCAATAGGTCTACAGTAACAATTTATTGGTTTTTCTAAACCTTGATAGTATTTATGGGTTGCTTAAGCAATCTTGTAGAGAAAACTGACTATCAGACCCTTAAAAGTTTGATATGGATTGATAGTCCTGTCACTTACAAGGGACAGTAAGTTAGTTATTTCCCCCCTGTGGGATGCCAGAGGCAGATCTACGGCTACAAAGTTCTAAGAATATGGACTGACAGATAGATAATAGTTCTGAAATCCGTAGCAGAGTCGGGCTCCCGACTGTATAGACACGGTTTTAGGGAAGGGGGGCATAGTGCAAAATAGTTATTTTGTACTGTCAGACAGCCGATCTAGTGGCTGTGAGCTGGATTCGCTGGTTCTCAGGATTAGCAGTGCTTTTACTGTTTTGTACTATAGGCACCCTACACTTTCCACAAAACAGTAAATGTGTATATCGAGCTGGGATAGCTGGGATCCCTAGCCCAGCGTGGGATGGAGCTGCTGGATTCTACAAAATAAACATTTTGTGGACACAAAACAAAACCCCCTCCCTTTGGAAACGGGGGAGGGGGCAAACAACCTTCTATCACTCTTAGGAACTGACAATGCTAACTGAGGCAAGCATAACCTAAGGGAACAGCGTATACTCAAAAAAAATTAAGCCCCCTAACTTTGGCAAGGACGGGGGCTTAATTCAACAAAAACTAACTGAAACTAACTGAGGGGATTATGTCACAGATTGCAGACGCTCGCACTACCGTTGCTGAGAAAGCCCGTCAATACTGCGAGAGCCGGGGAATTGACCTCTTAGAAGCACGAAAGGCCAGGATAGCCAAGATAGCCACCCCAGAGGAAACAAAGGCCGTCACGGGCTGGAAGCACCCCGCTATCCTGTGGAATTACTACAACCCCATCACCAAGGAACAGGTAGGCCCCAGGGCAAGGTTATTGTCTGACCCCCTGCCCAAGGACAAGAAAGGGGTTCCGATTAAGTGTGTCCAGCCGAAAGGAACAAGCAACCATCTATTCTTCCCTGCCCCCTTTGCCCACAGCACCAGGGAAGCACTCACAGACACATCAATCCCTGTGGTGATTGTGGAAGGGGAAGGTAAGGCAACCTCAATCCAACAGTTAGTAGATAACTTAGAGACCCCTTCCCTTCCAATAGGTATCTCTGGCATCTGGGGATGGTGCAGCAAGGGTAAGCTACCTATCTCTGACTTGGATTTAATTGATTGGACTGGCAGGACTGTCTACTTCATCCCTGACAGTAACTTTAAGAAGCCAAAGGTCAGACTAGGGATCAAATGGATCCTTAAAGAGTTAAAGGATAGGGGTGCTGATTGTAAAATATGGTCAGTCGCCTATAAGTCAGGGGAATCAGGTGTGGATGATAACTATGTTGACCTTAACGGTGACTTGTTAGCCTTGCTGGTTAAGTCACAGATATCAGAACTAAAACAAAGTGAACAAGAAATTATAGATCGCTACTGGGAAGGTTCGGTAGTCACCCAGCAAGACTATGACGATTTACTTGATGAAGCACTGACCTTTGACCCTGATGCAAAGGGAAGTAAGTCTCGCAATGGGGGTGATGAGGAGAAACCCACAGTAACCCAACTACTAAGACAAATCCTTAGTGATGTTCCTTGCTGGCTTGATGCCAATAACCCAGGACAGTGTTATTTTGATCTTCCCAAAGGGAACACAATCAATACAGTCGCTTTAGAGTCAAACACATTAAAGGATTGGATTCGTGTTCAATTTGCAGAACTAGAGGATAGCTACCTCCCTGGTGATAGTCAGATAGAGATGGTGCTGTCTGCCCTTCGAGGTGATGCCTTGCTTAGAAAGGCATCATACCATATATATACAAGGTTAGGAAGTCACCAGGGCAAGTTATTCTATGACCTTGGGGATTCCGACTGGACTATCTACCAGATAGATGATCAAGGTTGGTCTGTGGTGCCCTACAGTGAGTGCCCTATCAGGTTTAAGCGGTCTGCACTGACTGTAGTGCAGCAACCCCCAGTAAGTCTCCCTTCCCTAGTACAGACTGCCCTAACTAAGTTATTCCCCTTTGGGGTTGAAGCAAGGATTAAAATAATAGGGGGTTTACTTGGTTGTCTCTTGACTGATCAAGATAAACCTATTCTGTCACTGACTGGTAAGCGTGGGTCAGGGAAGTCTAAAGCTGCACAGACTATCAGCGAGATAGTAGACCCGATTAGGTCATCTCTAACATCTTCTATAACCAATCTGGACAATGTTGTAGTACAAGGTCAGTCTAGACAGGTGATTGTCTATGACAATTTAGATAAGCTCACAAAGGTTCAATCTGACTTGTTATGCACCATATCCACAGGGGCAGGAATCAGCAAACGCAAACTTTATACAGATGGTGATGAGTATTTCCTGTCCACTAAAAATCTGCAAGTAATCACATCTATTGATTATTTAGTAGACAGGGCAGACCTAGCCGACCGTACTTTCCATATTGACACTACACAAAGGGAAGTAGAACCCCTAGATGATAGGGAAGTAGTCAAACAAAGGTCAGAACTTATCCCTATTGTGCTGGGAGCTTTGTTTGATGCCCTGGTGCTAGTGATGAGGAATCAAACTAAGGGAACCAAAGGTGATCGCTGTACTAGGTTTATCGGACTAGACCGAGCGATGGCAATCTGTGAGACTTCGTTGGGGTTTGCCCCTGGCACCTATCGAGCTGCGATGGAGGGAAACAGACAGCATAACGATGAAGCCATCGAGCAACGGGATCCCCTACTCTATGCTTTGCTCAATTATCTAAGGGATAGATATCGCCTAACAGGCCCAACGGATGAGATAACCAAGCGTCTCAAATCGTTTGACCCCACAGATCCCGATCTACAGCGATTGACCCCCAGAGTGCTAGGCACGGCCCTTGGTGGTTCCCTTGGTGTTGCCCTCAGGGATGCGGGGGTGTCAGTGAAGCAGATATCCCGCCGCAACAATCAGCGGCGATGGCATCTTGAATGGGCAGACGATGGCCGCGGCATCCTACGAATCAAGATGGCATAGATGGCACACATGGCATAAACCCTTGTCCAGAGCAGGATACAGCTAGTGCCGTGTTGCTGCCATCCGACTGCCATCAGCCCGAACAGGATGGCACGGTAGACAATCTTTATCCCCTGCCCTCAGGGGATGAGTCTGACTCCATTCAGGGGCAATCAGCCAACATGGCAGCAACACGGCAGGAAGATGGCATAGGCTCAAATCCGCCCCCAGAGCGGGAAACTGCCATGTGTGCCATGTCTGCCATGTCTGATGGCAGGACAGAACAGATAGAGTTATTCCCCGCTAACCCCTACCAGATAGGTCAGTGTGTTGGGGTGGCATCGCTGGGGTTGGTCGGGGAAGTGATTGGGGTGAATGGGGATGACTGTTATTTGAATCTGTGGGATGCCCCTGGCAGTGGCACGAGCAAGCATCACCACAGCGAGCTAGAACTACTGGATTAACCCCAGCTCCCTCAACACTGCCATCACCCCCCGCCTAACAGCGGCTCTATCCTTTGGTCGGACAACTGAGGGAACCGTTAGGACACGCTCGATTGTAGCGGTGTCGATGGTGGGCTGTTGGGGCTGTCCA
>JAAUUM010000271.1 GCA_012031565.1 Synechococcaceae cyanobacterium SM2_3_2 | reverse complement strand
TCATGTAGAGACCAATCAGTCAGATACTCCATCCTCATCTTTCGCCCCCAGCAGGCAGAGGCGCTGCTCCAGACTTCTTTGGGATCCCAGGTCAAGTCGCTGGTGGGGGTCTATGGCACCCCCAAGATGGGGATCCTGTTGTTACTGGGGTTTTCGTCGGGCTTGCCGTTGCTGCTGATCAACTCCACCCTTAATGCGTGGCTGACCCAGGCGGGCATTGCCACCGCTGAGATCGGGCTGTTTAACCTGCTCAATCTGCCCTATTCCTTCAAATATCTTTGGTCTCCCCTGCTGGATCGGTTTGTATTGCCCGCCCCTGGATCCCTGCGGGGTAGTCGGCGGCGGGGGTGGATGGCCCTGACCCAAGTGTTGCTGCTGTTGGCCTTGGGGTTGCTGGGCTTTCAGGATCCCAACCAAACATGGCTGGAAGGCTTGAGTCTGGGATCCCTGGTGGATGCGGTGGAGGGGATCCCGCTGTTGGGGGGCTTTGTCACCTTGATGTCTGACCTGTTGACACTGGGGGCGCGACCGATCTTCTTGATGGGCTTTGGGGTCGCCTTTTTGAGCGCAACTCAGGATATTGCGGTAGATGCCTACCGGACTGATGTGCTGGAGGAACGGGAGACAGGGGCGGGGGTGGCGATTTTTGTGGCGGGCTATCGGATCGCGCTGTTGGTCAGTAGCGGTGTGGCTCTGATCTTGGCGGATCGGTTGCCCTGGTCACAGGTCTACGGGCTGATGGCGGTACTGATGGCAATCGGAGTGATCACCTCCTTTTTGGCACCAGAGCCGCAAGGCAGCATCTATCACCCCACCTCCTTACGGGCCGCGATCATCGAACCCTTTCAGTCCTTTTGGCAGCATCGGCTAGCGCTTGTGATTTTGCTGTTTGTGGTTTGTTTCAAGCTGCCGGATAGTCTGGCGGGCCAGATGACCACAACCTTTTTGCTTCAGACCGGGTTTACCACCACCGATCTGGGGGTTGTCCGCAGTTGGGTGGGATTGGGGGCCACCTTGGCCGGAGCGTTTATAGGAGGGATTGCTGTTAGCAAAATTGGCACCTACCGATCCTTGTTTGTGTTTGCCATCTTGCAGGCGGTGGGCAATTTGGGGCTGGGGGCACTGGCCATCGTGGGGCAAAATTATCCGCTCTTGGTGGGGGCAACCATCTTTGACAATATGGCCGGTGGCATGGGTACGTCGGCTTTTTTGGCTTTTTTGATGAGCCTCTGTGTTCGCCAGTTCAGCGCCACCCAATATGCTCTGTTGACCAGTGTGTTTGCTTTGGGGGGCACGTTGGCTGGGGCCGTATCAGGGTTTTTGGCCGAAGTGGGTTGGCCACTGTTTTATCTGCTGACGGCGTTTGCAGCGGCTCCCTCCTTGGTGCTGCTGTGGGTGATTGGCCCGGTTACTCCTCTGCCTACCGAGGGTGTAAGGGATCCCGTGACCTAATCTGGGGCTCAATTCAAAAGGGGATTGGATCCCAGGGGTGGCTAAAATGACATTAGCTATCGTCAGCATTGTGACTCATTCCCCTACCCTCATGCCGGCTCCTCGCCCTGTATCTTCCTTGTCCCCAGACCTGTCCAAACCCCATTGGCTCTATCTACCCGGTATGGATGGCACGGGCGACCTATTTGATAAACAGCGCCCCGATCTTGAGGGGTACTTCCAGATTCACTCGCTACGGCTCAACGATGCTCTGGCTCGGATGCCCCATTCTCACCATCCCGAATCTTGGGATCTCTTGGTGGAGATTGCCGCCGAACAGTTGCAGCCTGAGACAGTGGTATGTGGTGAATCGTTCGGGGCTTGTTTGGGAATGCTGTTAGCCCTGCGCTATCCCGAGCGTTGCCGAGGCTTAGTATTGGTCAATCCGGCCAGTTCCTTTCGGCGCGCGGCTTGGTGGATCAACGCCCGTCATCTGTTGCATTGGATCCCAGAAGGGATCTTTAGGGTTTCTTCTGAGCGGGGGCTGGGCTGGCTGGCGGAGCTGTCCCAGATGTCAGCAATGTCTCGAAATCAGTTGATGGGAGCGGTACGGTCGGTTTCCACCAAAGTGGCTACTCAACGGCTGGCACTGCTGCATCAATTTGACCCAGATCCGTTACCCTTGGAGACGCTGAAACTACCCACCTTGTTTGTGGCGGGGGGACAGGATCGACTACTGCCCTCCATTGCCGAATCGCGCCGCTTGGCCGCTCGGATCCCCCATTCAGAAGTGGTGATCTCGCCCCAAAGTGGTCATGCTTGCCTCATGGAGCAGGATTTGAAACTGGCCGATCTAATCCGTCAACATTGTCCAGTTTTGTTAGAAATCACTGGGATCCCGGCTTGAGGTGGGGCTTTGAGTTGATAGCCTCTCACACCTGCTTCCATCATCTTGTTACTGTCTTCTTGATCCGACTTCTTGATCTAACTTATTGATCTGACTTGTGATCAGGAAAGTCCCTGGGCCAGAGGGGTAACCCTGTTGATGCTAAGTGGCGAGGCTATGATCGGGCTATGACACAACTCGACCCCAAGGTTATGGCATCTCCAACGGCTGAAATCGATCCAACCCTTCAAGATCTGACCCTGGAACAACTCAAGATCGCCCTGATCAAGCAGGTGCAAGATCGCGATCAAGAGCCGATGTCTGGCAAGGTGAAACGGGTCAAGCAGGACTTGGATCCCTATTTTCAAGCTCTCAGTTGTCAGAATCCCTACCCCACCCCAGAGGAGCAGCAGCCCTTAGTGCCGGGGATCTGGTTTTCAGTCTGGTCTACCAATCCCTTTCAGGATATTTTTCCGGGGCGGATCTCTGAGCAGTCTTACCAGATCTTTAGTCAGCAGGGCTACTACGCCAATATCGCCCGCTATGCACCGGGATCCCGTGTGCCGGTCTTGAAATATCTGGCCGAGCGGTTTCTGGCCTATGACTTTATGATCATCCAAAGCTTTGAGATTCGAGACGGGCAATGGCTGATCGAAAATGTCGCCATCAAACAAGCTCTGCGGTGGCGGCAGCGTCCCTTGGATCCCCAGCGGGCTCAAGCCTGGTTCCAAAAAGCCTTGGATCCCTTGCTCAAGGATCCCAACCCAACCCCCGCAGCAACCTCACCGGCCCCTCAAGACAAACGTACCGCCAAACAGTTTGAACAGATCTCCAAAGCCCGCCCCCAATTGGAGCATCTGTATATCGACCCCGACTTTCGGCTGGTCAAGACCCAACGGGATCCCAAGCAGCGCCCATCTTACACGGTGGCCATCCGCCGTAACCCATAAGCCTTAATCGGGTAGCTGGTAGTCCCGCTGCGGCATTTCCATGAACACCGGGATCCGGTCGGATTCGGTCTGTTCTACTTCGGTGGGAACCTGCTGATCCAGCTGAATCGGCATGACCACCGGCTCAGCAATGTAGCAACTGGCCACCGGCAGAGCTTCCTCCAGATCATCGAGGGGTCGGGGGATCACCGCGATGGCGTGCAGTTCCCCAATCCGCTCCGCCTCATACATGCCCGCATCAATGGCAATCGCCACATTGGCCACTGTGCCCCGCACCACCGCCGTACACAACCCATTGCCGATCATCTCGTAGGCCACCAGCTCCACTTCGGCGGTTTTGATCATGATGTCGGCGGCTCCCACCATGGCCGGAAACCCCCGCGTCTCCAACAGACCAACCGCCAGATGGCTGACTCGACTGTAGCCATTGCGCTGGGCCAACTCCGATAATTTATTGCTGATCGGCAAACCGCTTCCAAATTGGCGGTGGGGCGGGCGATCACCAGGCTAGACACCGGCAACCCAAAGCCCTCCGCCATTTCTACCCCCGCATCAATGGCGATCCGCACATCGGCGATCCCCCCCCGTACCACTGCTGTACAGTAGCCCCCCTGGGTTTTTTCAAAGCCGATCAAGCTGACCCCAGACGACTTGAGCATGGCATCTGCAATCTTGACAATGACAGGAAAACTCTGGGTTTCGATCAGACCGAGGGAGGTGTTTGCCATAACGGTGTCGGGGGTGCCTCGTTGGGGGATTGCCTACTGGGGTGG
>JAAUUM010000047.1 GCA_012031565.1 Synechococcaceae cyanobacterium SM2_3_2 | reverse complement strand
GTCGGTTATGTCCATCGCTGGGGAGCATTTGGTAATAGGACTGGTGATCCCCAGATTGACCGCCTGAAGTTGTCCTTCATTTTGCAGCGCCTCCAGGGAACGGTAGACCGTAGCCAACCCCACCGATTGCTGCTCATTCCGCAGTTCCACAAAAATCTCTTGAGCCGATAGGGGTTGAGACCGATGGCTCAGCAAGTCAAGGATCAGCTTTTGGCTGCGGGTCTGTCGGGCTGTGGCCATAAATTCAGAGGAGAACAACCATCTCCCCCCGCTAAGTGAGCTATCCCCAGGATATCAAGGGCGAGGATATCAAGGGCGAGGATATCAAGGGCGAGGATATCGAGCCTTGGGATATTAAAGGATGAAATGAAATGTCCGCACTACTGGAATTACTATTGACCGGGATCCCGTGCCTGTTGTTGAGAATCTCAGGCCGATCACAGACCGATCATAAGGATGCTGCTACGGACGGTTGGAGGGATTCCAGGAGTTGATTTTGAAATATTTTCTGCTTCTGGCGGGCGATGCGCTGAGCCAATCCCGTCGCCAGATCCAAGGTACCGGAAATGACCAGCACATCCATTTGGGGCCATAAAGTGCCCTGAGATGAGTGATACAATTTCACCGTTGTAGCGGTTTCCCAGAGTACAAAAAACTCTTGGACAATCATCACTCGCCCTCCTCTTAGGTCAGTGACTTTAATGCTTTAAATTGTCTGTTTCAGAGTCGTTAGATAGCCTTTTCTGATACACAAAGCTAGTGGTAAATTCAGCGAAACCTCAACAGAAGAATGATAGGTTTCTGAAGCTAAAAAATTTTCCGTCACTCATCTACTGCGCCATAAACGTCTAGATAAGTTCTCAACATCCGAGCCAAGAGGCGACCCTGTTGCTCGTAGGAGATGGTTGTCATGCCCGAAAGTCGATTGAGAATCAGTCCTCCAATTAGGTTGTCGATCAAAATCGCGATCTCGGGATCCTTGATGCCCAGATATTGCTCACTGATCTGCTGATAGCGTTGATTGACGGTGGCTAACAGACCACTGCTCTCCAACAGCTCTTTGGAATTGTGTTGCTCCTGATAAAAACTGAGGCATAACAATAGCTCCTTGCTATAAAAGTCCTCCTTCTCCTGCAACCATCGAAAGATCGCTTCGATCCGTTCCTCCAAACCGCCTGCCAGATTCAAGATGGCCTCTACCTGCAAAAAGCTCTGCTGCGCTAACTCCTCCATCAACTTGACAAACAAAACTTCTTTGCTCTCGAAGTAGTGATAGAGGGTGCCAGTCGAAACACCTAAGCCCTGGGCCAGTTGCCGCATGGTCAGGGATCCATACCCCCGTTCGGCAAACAGATCGAAGGAGCGTAACAGCAACTCTTTGCGATAGTGGTCGTGGTCAACAATCTTAGGCAATTGGAAATCTTAGACAATTGGATAAAAATGGATAACAAGCGTTCGTTATCTTTCTTTATGTTGTTGGATAACATCCGTTATGTCAAGCGTTTAAGGAAAGTCAGGGGGAAATGCCAACGCCCACAGTCCACTCTCCTAAGGTGGGATCCCAGAAGTGCGGAAGGCCACAAGTGCAGAAGGCCAGAAGTGCTGATGGGATGTTACATTTTAGGGCAACGCTAGATGTGGTTGAAGTCGAGCGAAGACGTCGAGTTAAATAGAGAAAGGTGTACTGTGCCTGAGCCTAATCGTCCTCCCATGATCCAAAAGGTTGCCAAGATTGCCCTGGCTATCGTTGCGCCCCTGTTTTTGATCTCGCTGTCTATTGCCCCACTGCTATCTGCATTTCAATCGACAAATTCTCAGGCGGGCATGTCACCTGAGCTGCTCCAGCAAGAAATTGAAGGCTATCAAGCGGTTCTAGAGCGGGAACCCGAGAACCGAATTGCCTTATCGGGGCTGGTGGAGTTGAGTCTTCAGAGTGGCAATCTAGCTGTCGCTCTTGAGCCGCTGGAAAAATGGTGGAGCTAGAGCCCGAGGATCTCAATTTAAGGTTGTTACTGGCTCAGCTGAAAATGCAGTCGGGGGATACTGCCGGATCGCTTGAACAGTACGAACAGATGGTGGTTGACTTCCCTGATAATCCTCGCATCGAACAAGAACTACTCAATGCCAAGGTGCGGGCTGGGGATTTTGATGGTGCCATCGCTATGCTTCAGCAGCAGATTGCCGAGGATCCAGAGTCCACTGACACTCGCCGTGATCTGGCTGCCACTTATGTGCAGGCCAATCAGCCAGAGGCTGCACTGCCTATCTACGATGAGCTGATCGCGGCGGATCCCACCGACTATAGCTACCTGTTGGGCAAGGGCATGGCCCTGAGCGTGATGGCTGATGATGAAGCCAACTTTGAGGAAGCTCAAGATCTCTTTGCACAGGCATTGCGGTTGGCACCTCCTCAGCAGCGGGAGCAGGTGGAGCAAATCACCGAGTTTTACAGCCAGTTGGCCACTGCCAATTCAGTAGTAAGTGAAACCCCAGCCCCGTCTCCTGATCCGAGTTCTGACCTAGACTCAACCTCAGAGCCTTCTGCTGACTCAAGTGCCGACTGAGCAGAGGGAAGAATGGGCTAGCGCGCCAATGCCTGAAAACGGCTGAGGGAGAGTTGGTCAATGATCTCATCTTGGGGCTGAGCGGAGGAGACAAACCGGGCATAGCGCTGGGCTAAGACTGGTACCACCGCCAGGGGATTGCTGAACCCTGAAAAGAGATGGATCCTGCCGTTGGTTCCTGGCAGGGATCCCACTAGCGGGAGCTGGTCGGCGCTGAAGGAGACGCGGGCATGTCGCCAAGTGCCGGGTAGATCTTGCAGGGCAGGTAGCCACTGGGCAATTCCGGCCCGGATTTGAGCCTCACTCTCCGCCGGAGCAACCACGGGATCCATGCTGCTGACGGTGCGGCTGATCTGGCCAATGCGGAGACTGCCATCGCGGAATTGCACAGCCCCCACATCCAGAATCGCAGGCCCCCATGCTTGAGCGGCCTGATCCCACAAGGGATCCTGAGCTGGTCTCGTGGCCGCCTGTTCCAGTTGCATCCGTTGCAAGAGGGCTGGGGTCACCATTGTTTGCATACGGATCCCGGCTGTGTGCTGGGGATCCACTTCAATCAACTCGGCATGGGTGAAGTAGAGGGGTACCGGCATCCCGGCAGCCTGCAACAGCGAGCGGCCCCAAGCCCCGGCACAGACAGCAATATTTGCCGCATGGTAGGTTCTGGCCCCGGCTTGCAAACTGCCAGGTCGCAGCTGAGAAACGATGCCAATCAGGAGCTTGCCCCCCCGCTGCACCATGGCATCGGCAAAAGCAGCCGCGGTTAGTTCTGGCCGAATATGGCCGTGTCGAGCCAGCAGTGCCCCAGAGAGTTGCGAAACATCCAATAATGGCTCCAAATCTTTCGCCTCTTGGGGACTGAGCAATTGGGGTGGGATCCGCATATCTTGGCAGGATTGAGCCACCTGCTGCGGATCTGCTGAGGCGGGAATCGGCATGACCAGATCCACCTCACGAAACTGGATGGATTGACCCAGTTCATCCTCTAGTTGGCGATAGCGGGCTATCCCGGCTGCCCCCACCTGTTGAACCAGGGGCGTCCGTCCTGCCCAATGGGCCAGCCCGCCATAGCTATAACGGGTGGCATCCTGCAACGGCGAGTCCTTTTCGATCAGCAAGACCGCATGACCTTGGCAAGATAGCTCATAGGCCAGAGCCGCTCCGGTAATGCCCGCCCCCACTACAATCCAGTCAAACGAATCTTTCATGGTTCACAATCTATCCATTCCTATGAAAGGGTCACGCCACAGAGGCCATGACTTTAACGGTGCTCTAATGACAAACCCTCCTCGTTTGGAGAGTGCCACCTTTAGCCTTGCCCGCTAAAATCCTAGCCAGGGTGACAGGCAACCAGGGATCCCCTCTTTTAGCAGCATCTTGGGTCTGAGCGCAATGCCCCAGATCATCCCCCAAATCATCATGGTAAGAATCATGACAAAGCTCTGTTGACGGGATCCTGCTCGATTGGCTCAACTTGATTCTCAATAGGTTAAACGAGGGGCTGAAGCCCAGAGAGGTTAAACTGAGTTCCCTGTTTCTCCCCAGCGTTTCCCCCCATTTTGTCGGGCCAGTTGGCCGGGGCCGATCTGAGATCCGAACCAGTTCAACCCAATGCGACTTCATAACGCGACTTCATCAGGAGGGATCCCGTGGCGATTATCATCCTCAAAGCTTGGTATCTGGAATCAGTGTTGTCGGTGGCCCAGATGCAGACCAAAGCCCCTGAGCTGCGCCTCAGTCGTACCGGGTTGCTCAAAACGGGTATGCGGGCAGATCTGCTCAACGAATTAGAGGATATCAAGGGATCCCAGTGGTTTCAACGCTATCTGGAAGGGGAGATGGTGGAGTTCTACATCGAGGGCAGTGGGGCCTATAGCATCTCCAATCTGGACTTGATTAGCCGGGAGATGTACTTCACCAAACGCAGCACCCTCACCTATCGGGATCCGGTGATTCTGTTTTGTGGACAAGGGCATTACCCGGCATCCAGTCAGGCCATCAGCAAGTCGCTAACTCATTTAATAGAAGCGATCAACCGCAAGCCGGGACTATTAATGCCCATTCACCTAGAACAAACGATGGAGTCGGCAGAAGGCAACTACACCATTGATGCTGCCATTTTACGCAAACTGAAGCAGTCGCTGTTGGTGATCGCAGATGTGACCCCCGTGGCAACTTTTGCAGAAGGGACGAGTGGATGCCCCAGCCCTCAGGTCTGTGTGGAGCTGGGTTATGCCCTCCAGACCAAACAGCCGGGGGAAATTATCCTAATTCAATTTCAGCGGGAGGACTACAGCGGTAGATTCCCCTTTGATATTGACAGCAGCAGCTATCTCTTGGTCAAGGATCCCAAAGATTTAGACAATCAACTGGCGGATCCAATCATCAAGCAATTGCAGCGGGCACATGTCTTCTCCCCCTAGCCGACTTTTTAGGCCGCTGATCATCCATCGGTTTTCTCCGAAAGACTCAATGCAGGAACGACCTGTGGTCTACAGCACAGCTGGGTGAGGAGGGATAGGAGGCTTGGCAATGGAGTTCAAGACCCCGGAGCCAAGTCATCTTTCGGCATCCCTGTCTCTATTTACAAGTATCTACCAGTGCTCAAACCATCGCTTTGGCAACACCCTCCACTTCGGCCTGTTGCTCAGACCTGAGGGTTTTCTCCAATCCCCGCTGCACATCTGCCAGCAAGTCGCTCATGGCCTGACGACGATTGCTCTGATACTCTGGCCAACGGCTGGATACCGAGATGGGATCCCCGATGGTGAGGTGGGCAGATTTGCGACCCAGATGGGGGGTGCGACGACCCAAGGGATCCTCCCCCTTGATGCGGCTGACCACTTCCCAGAGATGCAGGGTGGTCTCCACCAGTCGTTCTTGGGGGGGGCGTAGATCCACCGTTTGGCCGATAATGCCCGTAAAGGTTTCCGCCAGTCGCATGTGCCAGAGGTGCAGATCAGCCTCTTGGGCTAAGCGATCCGCCAGCCCTCGCTCGATGGGAGAAAGGGTCTCAAGATCAGGGATATCCGCCCGAAAAATCCGATCCCACCCCGCTTGTTCTACCGCATGGCGGCGTTCCACCAGGTTGCCCTTGGCCCCGTTTCCTTTGACTTTCAGTTGTAGGCGGCGCTCGGCTACTTGAAGGGCAACATCTAGCAACCGGGCTAACCGGATCCGCATGGTTTTGACTGTCTCGGCCAGCTCGGGGAGTTGGATCCCTTGGGTATAGCGGGGATCCTCTAGGTGGGTGGCCAATTCATCAGCGTCCACATCGGGATAAAAAGCTCTGTAGAAGGTCTCTAGGGTGGCCAGCAGGGCATCCCCTACCCTGAGCATACGGACATAGAGGTGTTGTTCCCTCATACTCTCTGGCCCTAATTTATCTGGCTCTAATTTATCTGGCTCTAATTTATTTGGGAGAGGGAGAGATGGTAGCCCGCAGTCCTTCTCCAACTGGCTCAGCAGGTCTTGCAGGGGAGGCAGCAGATCGTCATGGTAGGTGTAGCGGATGCCGATGGGCAGAATCACAACATCTTCGTGGTCTCGGCCCGCTTTGTGCAGATCTTCTAGGCACCAATAGCTCAGTTGGGCTACCCCCGGCTCCAGCGGATTGAGGATGCGATTATGACCGTTGATCGCCCCCTCAGGTGCAATTGCCAAGGGCCACTCGCCATTGAGAAACAACTCCCGTGACGCCCGCAGAGCAGGACGATCCAGCTTGCCCCGCTGAATGGAGATGCCCCCCAAGCTCGGCAACATCCAGCGCCCCAGGGATCCCAGCCACAGATGCACCCCACGGTCGTAGAGAAAGTGGCTATTGGGAGCTTTTTTGAGCCGGATCCCCCGTGCTTTGGCCGCTTGGGGCACCAGCTGGGTCAGGGTGTACATCAGGCAATAGGGATCCATGTTGGTGGGATGGCGGTAGGCCAAGACAAAACGATGGTGGCCAGCCTCAAACTGTTGATAGCAATCCACCAGGGTGTCCAGACCATCGGCGGTGATGGGGTAGATGCGCTGCCGGAGCCACAACGGGCCGATCCACTTGACCAGACGGTAGGCCCAGGGATTGTAGGCGGGGGGGATGAATTGGAGGGGAGGCTGAGCGGTGGTCATGCTATCCATAGCGGGAGGCGGGGGTTGTGCTGCTTGGTTTAGGTTTACTCTAAATCGGCGCGCTATTCTGTGTGGGGCTGCTGTGGGCCACTTTTTAGACTGGTTTGGTTGAGCACAAGGAAGTTGAGATAGAGATGAAGATTGGCATTGTGGGGGCGGGAGCGGTGGGCAGCTATATCGGCGGTCTGCTGGCAGCTTCAGGGGCAGATGTTTCACTGGTGGCCCGGGGATCCCATTTGCAGGCGATTCGGCAGCAAGGATTGCGGCTGGTGGATCGCAAAGCGGGATTTCAGCAGATCGTTCAACCCCGACAAGCCACAGAGGATATCGCCGCCCTGTCCGACACCGACTGGGTTTTAGTCACCCTCAAGGCCCACAGTCTTAGGTCTATCGCCCCCCAACTGAGCCTGCTGCAACAAGCCGGGATCCCTTTGGTCTTGATTCAAAACGGGATCCCGTGGTGGTACTTTTATGGACTCAGGGGGCAGTGGGCCAACCACCAGTTGCACAGTGTTGATCCCGAGGGAGGCATTGCAGCCCATCTGGATCCGGCCCAAATCATCGGGGGAGTGGTCTATGTGGCAGCGGCTTTGACTCGGCCCGGAGAGGTCACCTATGGCGGACTGGGACGCTTAATCTTGGGTTCAATTGGGATCCCACAGCCGACGGCTCGACTGGAGAGGTTGGATCAATTGGTGGAGTCCTTGAAACTCGCCCAGCTCAATCCCACCCTTAGCCCCGCAATCCGAACGGATATCTGGGTCAAGTTGTGGGGCAATGCTGCCCTCA
This sequence comes from Synechococcaceae cyanobacterium SM2_3_2, assembly GCA_012031565.1. GTDB lineage: Bacteria > Cyanobacteriota > Cyanobacteriia > Thermostichales > Thermostichaceae > JAAUUM01. Next base: position 14,260 of record JAAUUM010000047.1, on the reverse strand, counting down.
ATCCCCTCAGTGTGCTGACGGGTGTGGAGCAAGATCGGCTCTGTCACTTTCCCCCCACCCGAGAGCTGATTCGCCAGATGATGCAGGAAACCCGATCTGTCGCCCTGCAATTGGGGGTAGAACTCCCCAGCGATATCGAAGCCCGCTTGAATGCGGCGGGTCAAGTCAAGGGCCACCGCACCTCAATGTTGCAGGATTTTGAGCAGGGACGCCCCCTGGAGGTGGAGAGCATTTTGGGATCCGTGATTGAGTTGGGCCAGTTGGTCGGGATCCCGACTCCCCATCTAGATAGCATCTACGCCCCCGTCAAGTTTGTCGATCCCGGTCGCAGTCAATCCGGGATCCCTTAGAAGCGGCTCTTGATTAGCTCGATCACTAGGGGAGCCACGACTTTGAGCACCACGACTTTGAGCACCAGGACTTTGAGCACCAAGACTTTGAGCACCACGACTTTGAGCAACGGAATCATGACGGCCACAACGGCGGCTGTGGTGACAACGGCACGGGTGAAGTTGAGGGTATCTCGGGAGAGCTGAAAAAATCGCTTATCCCACCCTCTCACTTCCGTTTGAAATTCTTGCGGTGTAGCTTCTAAGTCCTGCCGGGTTTCAATCAGCCGGATCCCTCTGACTTCCATCAGGATATCGGCCAAAGTCGATTCCGGCAGGAGAGTAGGTTCAGATTTGACAGTGCGCTACGCTTTTGGTGATTGGGTCAAATCATCAACTGCCCTACGTAACAGGACAGGGCCAATCAGAGAGGTTATCAGTACTAAAATCACACTAGCTGTCAACATCTTAATGTCGATCAGCCCCACTTGTACCCCCACAAAAGCAGCAGCCGTAGTTGCTCCCACTTGCGGAATAGATAAAGCCCACATAGTTCTCATTTGGGCTTTGGAGTAATTATAAATCCGTTGGATCCCGACCGAAGCGAGCCATTTGGTTGCCACCAATGCCACGGTGAGGGCAATACCAATCCACAGGGCAGCGGGATCCTCGGCCAATCCGCGTAGTTGTAGTTCGACTCCTAAGAAGACGAAAAAGCTGGGAATGAAGATGGCACTGGCCAAGAAGAGAACTCGCTCCTGGGCCAGCCTCACATTTTTACCAAAAGCAAAGTTAGGGCTTAGTTTAATATAGCTTTCAATTGCCGAGTTAGTGGCTAACCCTGCTAAGAAAGCCCCTACAATTGGTTCGATACCAATGGCATGAGCTAATTCTGCTGAGAATAATAATGAAGCAAATAAGACTAAAAAGCCTACATCTCCAGAGCGACATCCCCGCTTTTTGAAGAACAATTTGAGAGCAGAGCTGAGACCTACTAAGATCACCGCAAAAAAGATGCCCGACTTAACCAATAGTAAGAGAATACTGACAACATTGACCCCAGCCCCGGGCGGTAAATTACCCAAATCAACCGCAAAGGTCAACACCAATAGAGATACCACATCTGTGATAATGGTGCCCCCAATGGTGACCACCACCGACTCGTCTCCCATCTTATTCTGACGACTGAGGGTGGGCAAATCCACCAAAGTATGGGATCCCACAAAGGATCCAATCAAGATGGAGGCAGCTACCCCATAACCGTAGTAAAAGCCCAGAGCCAATCCCGCGATGAAGGGGATCAGAAAGCTGATTAACCCAAACACCATCGACCGATCTTTAACCTTTAGAAATTGCTCAAGCTCCACCTCCAAGCCAGCCATGAACATTAATAGAATCAGGCCGACATCAGAAAAGACCCGCAGAAAATTACCGTCATTCGACGTGTCTTGAAACACATTGATCACTTCTGGCCCCATGAAGTAACCTACCGCAATTAAGCCGACCAAGCCCGGTAATCGCAGCGACTTTTCAAAAAAGTTGGGGATAATCACAAATGTGATCAGCAGCAGCGGCAATTGAAAGGCTGGACTATTGGGATCAAATCCGCCCACAACTGCGGCAAAAGTTTGACGAGCAGGCAAAGATGAAAACATAACGGTAGGGATTGAGGGTAAACATGAGCGGCAGTTAATCTTGGCAGAAAAAAAGCTAATCCCGATCATCATAAGATGCTTTGATCAGGAATTTTTCTTATGTCTGCAAATATCGTGATAAAAGAATAATCACTCTGAACTCCATCAATATCTTGAGTTTAGAATCTTACTCCTTATCGACGAATCCTATGCCCTGAATTGACCTCAAGGTTAGATCCCAAGCAAGTTAAAAAAACAACCACGTCTTTTTTAGCCAGTCTTTATTGGATCTTTAGATTGGGATCCATGGATGTTCTTCTACTTTGAGATTGTGCGCTACTGAATAACTTGCTGGGCAACTTCCCGCATCGTCTTACTCCAGACATGATCAGGAAATTGAAGGCTGAACAATCCACCGCTGGCCAACCGCACCATATCTTCAGATAAGGGCAACACACCTGCCACCGGGATATGGTAAGTGGACTCCACCTGCTGCTTAACCCGCTCAAAATCAAAGCTTGTCAGAACTTTGTTGACGAGCAATAGCATCTTAGGGACTTCAAGACGACGGGCCACATCGACCGTCACCGCAGTCCCTTGAAAATCTTGGCGATCTGGCCGCAGGATTAGCAGCAAGACATCTGAGATAGTAATGGACAGTAGGGTCTCTTCATTCAGACCAGGGTGGGTGTCAATAAAAAGATAATCGAGATTAAGTTTAGTTAGTAAAGCCTGGAATCCGTCATTCAGCAGCCCGACATCATATCCTTCTCGCAAGATTCGGGCAATATCTCCCGCCCGCACACTAGAGGGAATCAGATGCAGGGATCCCCCAGCTGCCTTAGCCTCAGGAGAGGTCATATCATGAGCGGCTTCTTCAATCCGGCATTTGCCCCAGAGGTAGTCGTTGAGGGTAAATCCTGTCTTGTCTTCTTCTAGGCCAAACAGCACATGGATCCCTGGCGAGGGAATATCTGTATCTACAATGGCAACTCGCTTACCTTGGCTAGCCACCAAAGCAGATATGTTAGCAGTTGTGTTCGACTTGCCTGTACCTCCTCGGTAGGAGTGAATAGATACAATCCTGGACATACAGACCCTCAGGAGACGGTAAACATAGTTTATGCTACTCTCACTTGCTCAACACTGAGTAAGCAATCTTTGTGGAGATAGAGTTGAATTCTTGCTCTCGAACATCCCAGGAGCAGGGACTTGTGCAGTTGGATCCCAATTTGGTGGGATGAGGCATCGAAGACTTGACCATCTTGACTTGACCATCTTGACTTGACCACCTTACAGATGGGCACTCGCACCTGGATGGGGCAAGCTACCAATACTCTTCGCAGCCAAGCTCTAGGGCAGTTCAATATCGGCAGTTCAATATCAAGGATGTGCAGCCTAAACTCAAGGTTTCCAGAAGAAATCCCTCTGCGTCGATTAAGCCACTAGAAAGAACTACGTTAATGAATAAAAGATCTTGTGCCTATCAAGTTACTACTTCTTGAATATCTTCGACTGAAAAGAAGGCATGAGGCAAATCACTAATATCTACTGAGTAATCTCACAAATACTTTTTTATGATAGGTTATCTCATAGGTGATAATAAGCTGATTATTAATGCTTACTTGACTCATTTTTGCATGGAATCTTATCAGATTTTCTTCCTCCTTTTGTGCCCGTATATGACTCTTTTCTCAGTCGGGCAGATCCACCATTCTTGTTCCTTGCCCTTAACCTTCAGTCGCTTTTCATCCCATCCAAAGTGGTTGTCGCCTATCTTGATACCACTGGCTTTCGATTCCCAGCCTGCCCACCACGGGATCCCGGCTATTCCATGTGGGTGGCCTTGAAGATCAAGTCCCGCTCATGTCGAAAGGTAGCTCAGAAGTGCCAGCGACCCCACTCCCCCCAGTTGCAAGTTCATCCCCTGTCGGTTTGTCGTTGACATGGCCGCAAGGAACTCAGATCAGCTTGATAGATGTAACAGGTGATCGCAGCGATTACGAGATTTTGCAGAGCCAAGTGGAACGACTTTTCCCCAGCCAGTCTTGTTTGAAACTGACGGTACGCATGACCAACGGGAAATTCTTTCCCATCAACTTTTGGGCTGATTCGTTTCGGCTCACATTAGGGGCTGATACTCTTGCTCCCAGCAATGCTCTTAATCAGATTGTTGATGCCAACAGCACTCAGACGGGGGAGGTCGCTTTTACGATTCCCAACGCTCCAGCCAATGGATCCCTGAGGATTAGGATGGGGGATATCGAAGGTGAGCTAACCTTGCAGATTTGTTGAATCTCTATTAGATCTATTCAGCTAAATCTATTCAGCAGGGGTAACAGAGAGGCTTCACTGTTGACTGCTTTTGGATTGCGGAGGGGGTGTCCTGATCACCTGGGATCCTGCCGGAGGTTGGTAAGAGGTTGATAAACTGGGACTGGTTTCAGAACAGGTTCTAAGTCAACCTGAGGGAGTCAACGGTGGGATCCTCTGCACAGCTTCAACAGATGGCCCGGTGGATGGCAGGGCACTTCAGCAACTTTGAGCAGGCTATCGCTCAGCCCATGTATTTTGCCTATATTCATGTTTACCAATGTCCTTTGCCCATAGATGTGTTCGGTGAGGCTGGACTGGGATTCTATGTGGAACAGTCCTACGATATCTACCCCAACGCCCCCTACCGCCAGCGGGTATTGCATCTCAAAGATGAGCAAGCGGCAGCAGGATCTCTCATTTCCATCCAAAACTACGCTCTCAAGGATCCCGCAGCCTGGGCTGGTTCTGGGGCAGAGTTAGACCGTTTGCAAAAGCTGACGGTGGAGGATCTAGAACCCCTCTGCGGCTGTGTGACGACGGTGCAGTGGACAGGCACCCACTTTCAGGGCCAGAGCATCCCCGGTAAGACCTGCATGATTTTTCGCAAAGACCAACAGACTTACTTGCATAGCGAATTTGAGATTGCCGAGAACCATTTTCGCAGCCTCGACCAAGGCCGGGATCCTGAAACGGACAAAGTGATTTGGGGATCCCTGTCTGGCCCTTTTGAGTTTGTCCAACGGGAGGATTTTTCCCAGCACTTGGATCCCCACAACAGACTCTAAATCGTTGCAAATGCTGGCGCGGGCGGTTGACCGACCCAGTAACGGTGAACCAAACTGGGGGGAGTGGTCAAAACAGAGGGATCCTGCGATGAGTTTAATTGGCAACCTAATTTGGCTGATATTTGGTGGTTTTTTGGCGGCGGTGGGCTACATCATTGCGGGACTGGGCATCTGTTTGACCATCATCGGCATCCCATTTGGGATCCAGTCGATCAAGTTGGGGGTGGCAGCATTATTTCCCTTTGGCAAGCAAGTGGTGGCCAGACCCGGTGCCGATAACCCACTGACTCTACTCTTTAATGTGATCTGGCTGATCTTTTTTGGCTGGGCTCTCGTCCTCAACCACCTCTTTTGGGGGGTACTGTTGGCCATTACGGTGGTGGGGCTACCCTTTGCCAAGCAACACTTCAAGCTCATGGGGTTGGCCCTGCTACCCTTCGGTCGAGATCTACGCTGATGTCTCTTCATCCAACAAAAACTGAAGCCCAATTTTGAACGATCAGGGTTAACGATCAGGGTTGGGGATCGGGGTCGAACCCATAGCGATCTCGGACGAGATAAAGGGGGCGATGCTTCGTCTCCTCAAAGATGCGACCCAAATACTCCCCCATCACGCCCAACGAGATCAGTTGGATCCCGCCCAAAAACAGCACCACCACCATGAGGGAGGCATAGCCCGGCACCGCCACCCCATAGACCAGCGTCCAGATAATCAATCCCACGGCATAGGCAAGGGCTATCACCGATAAGGTCACCCCCACATAGCTCCAGATCCGCAAAGGGATAGAGCTAAACGAGGTGATCCCTTCCACCGCCAGATTCCACAGTTTCCAATAGTTCCAAGTGGTGGTGCCTCGATGACGGGGGGCACGGTCATAATAAATGGCCACCTGGCGATAGCCCACCCAGGCAAAGATCCCCTTCATAAACCGGCTCCGCTCACGCATCTGACCAATCGCATCCACCACCCGCCGATCCATCAGCCGAAAGTCCCCCGTGTTGCGAGGAATGGGAATGTTGCTGAGATGGTCAATAACCTGATAAAAGCTGCGGGCGGTGAACTGCTTTAACCAGCTCTCCCCGTGGCGAGTCCGCCGGACGGCGTAAATCACGTCATAGCCCTCCTGCCAGCGGGCCACCATCTCCGGGATCAGTTCTGGTGGATCCTGTAAATCCGCATCAATCGGGATCACCGCCAAGCCCCGGCTAGCATCGATCCCCGCCGTCAGAGCAATCTCCTTGCCAAAGTTGCGGGATAAGTCCAGCACCTTAATGGCGGGATCCCGTTGTTGGTGAGCCAGCAACCCCTGAAGAGTCAGATCCCGACTGCCATCATTGACGCAGATCAGTTCATAGGGCAATCCCAACCCATCCAGCACGGATCCCAATCGCTCAAACAGGTAGTTTAGGTTGTTCTCCTCGTTATAACAAGGCAAGACCACCGAGAGATGAGGGATGCCCATGCTTGGATAACCGCTAGGTAACGAAAGGGCGACCATCGAAGGGACAACGGGATCCCTTAATTCACCCAGTGAATGGCCATGTGCTCAGCCAAGTCAACCACCCGCTGAGAGTAGCCCCATTCATTGTCATACCACGCCATCACCTTGATCATGTCGCCGCCCAATACCGCCGTCATCTCGGCATCCACAATGGCTGAACAATCATGCCCGCGATAGTCGGAGGAAACCAAAGGCAGTTCTGAGTACCCCAGGATCCCGCGCAGACCATTTTCAGAGGCTTCCTTGAGGGCACGGTTGACCTCCTCAACGATCACGCTCTTCTCGGTCTGGATCACCACATCCACCAGCGAGACGTTGGGGGTGGGCACCCGCACCGCCACACCATTGAGCTTGCCCTTCAGTTCAGGGATCACCAATGCCACCGCTTGAGCCGCCCCTGTGGTGGTGGGAACCATGCTCAGAGCCGCCGCCCGAGCCCGCCGCAGATCCCGATGGCCCCCATCCAAAATCCGTTGGTCGCCGGTGTAGCTATGGGTGGTGGTCATGGAAGCCCGGACAACGCCAAACTTCTCCAGAATGACCTTCATGACAGGGCTGAGGCAGTTGGTGGTGCAACTGGCATTGCTGACCACATTGTGCCGAATCGGGTCGTAAACATCTTGGTTGACCCCGTAGACAAAAGTAGGGATGTCACCTTTGGCGGGAGCAGTGATCATCACCTTCTTGGCCCCAGCCTCGATATGGCGAGACGCTCCGGCATAGTCCCGGAAAACACCCGTTGCTTCAATCACCAAATCAATGGCAAGGTCTTTCCAGGGCAGATTATTGGGATTGCGGTCAGAAACCACTGTGATGATCTTTCCATCGATCAAAAGATTTCCGTTGGAGGCTGCAATGTCGTGACCTTGAAAGGTACCCAAGATTGAGTCATATTTCAGCAAATGGGCAGCAGTTTCGGCGTCTGAAGTATCATTGACCGCCACAACCTCGATATTAGACTGCGTGCGCCCGAGCCAACAGCGCATAAAGTTGCGCCCAATCCGTCCAAAACCGTTGATTGCGACCTTTACCACTGCCTCTGCCTCTCTGATCTAGGGTTGACTCTGTTGAGAATGATTGCTGGGAATGATTGCAAGTTGAGCGTGATGCTCGGGGTGGCTCATCCCTAATCGCTCGTCACGAATTGCTCGACACGAAGAGCACCCCACGAGCTGTGGATGCAATGACCTAGACAACTATTTATCGAGTGGTCTATTGACTGAGTGGTCGGGCGAGGGGGATGTTTGCTTAGCACATGATATCGCAACTCTGACGCACTCTCAGGGGTTTCTTTGGGATTGATGGTGCTCAATCAATACTCACAATCAGTACCCACAGTCTAAATTCCCAAAGCCTCAGCCGCTTGGTGCTGGAACCTTGTCAAGACTTCTTGTAAGGGATGCCGGGTGTAGGTCTAGAAAAAAAGCAAAGTCCTCCATGTAGCGCCCGATACAGAAACCCCTTGCTTTGCCACTAAAATCAGAGCTTAAGCCATTAGGGAATGAATTGGTATGAGTGGAAATGAGCTGCGCGCCCAGGCCATTGCCGGTATTGCCTGTCGGCCCAAGGTGACTGTGGAGCTGCCGGGACGGCTGGAAGACCTGTGGGCCAAGGACGTGTTTACGCTCGGTAAGATGCAGGAGACCCTGCCTGAATCAGTCTTTAAGTCCCTCAAAAAGACCATTCAAACGGGCGCACCCCTCGATGTTTCTGTGGCGGATGCTGTGGCAGTCGCCATGAAGGATTGGGCCACCTCTAAAGGTGCTCTCTACTACTCCCACGTGTTTTATCCCCTCACCAATGCCACTGCTGAGAAGCACGATGGCTTCATTTCGGTGCAGAGCGATGGAACTGTCATTTCTAAGTTTGCGGGCAAGGTTCTGGTGCAGGGGGAACCCGATGGATCCTCATTTCCCAACGGCGGCATTCGCTCCACCTTCGAAGCCCGTGGCTACACCGCTTGGGATGTGACCAGCCCCGCCTTTGTGATGGAAACCGAGAACGGCGTCACCCTCTGTATTCCGACGGTATTTGTGGCCTGGACTGGGGAAGCCCTCGATAAGAAAACGCCACTGCTGCGCTCCAATGCCGCCATGAGCAAGGCTGCCACCCGTGTCTTGAAGCTGTTGGGTCACACTGAGATTGCCCCCGTCAACTCCAGCTGCGGAGCTGAGCAAGAATATTTCTTGGTGGATGCCAACTTCGCAACCGTTCGCCCCGATCTCTTGCTAGCTGGCCGCACCCTCTTTGGCAAAGCCCCCGCCAAAGGCCAACAGTTTGATGATCACTACTTTGGTGCCATTCCTGAGCGGGTGCAGATCTTCATGCAGGATGTGGAGAAAAAGCTCTACCGCCTGGGGATCCCGGCAAAAACCCGCCACAACGAAGTTGCCCCTGGTCAGTTTGAGATCGCCCCCTTCTTCGAGGCGGCCAATGTTGCCAGCGACCACCAGCAGTTAATTATGACCGTGCTACGCAACACCGCTAAAAAGCACGGGTTTATGTGTCTGCTCCACGAAAAACCATTTGCGGGCATTAACGGGTCAGGCAAACACGTTAACTGGTCAGTGGGCAACGCCACCCAGGGCAATTTGCTGGATCCGGGCGATACCCCCCATTCCAACGCTCAATTTCTAGTCTTTTGTGGTGCGGTGATTCGAGGTGTCCACAAGTATGGGCCGCTCCTCCGGGCTGTGATCGCTACCGCCAGCAATGATCACAGACTGGGGGCGAATGAAGCTCCTCCGGCTATCATCTCCATTTATCTGGGCACCCAACTTCAGGAGGTGTTTGACCAGATCGCTCAAGGGGAGGTGAAAGGATCCCCCATCAACGGGCTGATGGATTTGGGGGTGGATACCCTGCCCAGATTCCCCAAGGATCCCGGAGATCGCAACCGCACCTCACCCTTTGCGTTTACGGGTAATCGGTTTGAGTTTCGGGCTGTGGGGTCGGGGCAGTCGGTCGCTGGGCCATTGGTGGCAATGAACACGATTTTGGCGGATTCTTTGAACTGGATGGCGGATCAGCTGGAGGCCAAACTAACCGATGGGGTGGCCCTCAATGTGGCCATTCATGATGTGCTGCGGGATGTGATTCGTGATCACGGGGCGATTGTTTTCAATGGCAACGGCTATTCTTCGGAATGGCATGAGATGGCCGTCAACGAGCGCGGTCTGGCCAATCTGCGTACCACTGCTGATGCCCTGCCTGTGCTTCGTCAGCAATACATCGAAGACCTGTTCACTCAGGAAAAAGTACTCACTCCTGTAGAGCTGGGTAGCCGTTTTGAGGCTTATTCAGAACAGTACATTCAGCACATTGAGGTGGAAGCCAAACTGGTGATCAGCATGGCCAAAACCATCATCTACCCTGCCGCCATCCGCTATTTGGGTGAGTTAGCCAAAACCATTGATGATATGGCTCGGATTGGGGTTGAGTTTAGCAAAGACAGCGTTACCAAGGTGGCAGATCTGGTCAAGGCAATGATGGTGTCGGTGGAGAATCTGAGTGATATGCTGACCAAGCATTTCATGTCGGCTGAAGAGCATATGCAGTTCTGTGCCCAAACCATCTGCCCTTTAATGGCTGAAGTGCGTGGGTATGCCGATGCTTTAGAAGGTGAGGTGGCCGACGATCTCTGGCCGTTACCCACCTATCAAGAGATGCTATTTATTAAATAGAGAAACCGCAGTTGCTGCTCCATTGATTGCAGAGGTGATTGCAGAGGCTCGTCACCGAGATAGCCCTTGCGAGATAGCCCTTGAAGGATGCCTAGCTTCCTCTAGATCAAGTAGCCTGATCAGATGGCCTCAGCTATGCCAGCCCCACAGATGTCCGGCCTTCTCACGCAAAAGTACCGCCAGACCCACCAAGACTGGATGAGTTTGGCGCTGCGAGAAGCTCAGGCAGCAGGGTTGGCTGGCGAAGTGCCCATCGGGGCGGTGGTGGTGGATCCCGGTGGCCACTGGATCACCTCCAGCCAAAATCGGCGTGAGCGAGATCGGGATCCCACCGCCCATGCGGAAATGTTGGCGCTGAGGCAAGCGGGTCAGATACTAGGGGATTGGCAGCTCAAGGGATGTCGGCTCTATGTCACCTTAGAACCCTGTCCTATGTGTGCAGCAGCCATCACTCAGGCTCGACTGGGATCTATTATTTATGGTGCTGAGGATCCCAAGGCGGGTGCTCTGGGTAGTGTCCTCAATCTGTTGGACAGTCCAGCAACCTTCCATCGTCCCCAGGTGATCGGGGGCATTTGTGAAAGAGACTGTCGAGTTCTATTGCAGCAGTGGTTTAGGGAATTACGGGATCTGGATGGAGCTGGGGATCCCTGAGAAAAAACCCGTGAATCTAGGTTGAAGCAGTACAATACCTCAGAGATATCGCGTCTTGACGCAGGTCTCCACCATAGGATCCCTAGTTTTGGATAGAGGCAAAAACCATGGCAGACAATACCACCATTGCCAACCTTGTGCAGGCTCAATTTGATGAGTTTCCGTATCCCAATGTGCCGATTGAGCAGACGGTGACGGACAATGCAGCTCTTTTTGTCAACAACCTCACCACGGCCCGTTATCTACGGGATCGCAAAGTGGTGAAGCCGGAGGGCAAGGTCTTTTTGAATGCAGGCTGTGGCTCGGGGTGGGAGACGCTGGTGGTGGCCACTGCCAATCCGGGGGCGCATTATGTGGGCACCGACATCTCCCAAGAATCTGTCAAGATGGCCCGCCAACGCTTTGCCTACCAGAACATTCCCAATGCCCGGTTTGAGGTGATGGACATCTCAGATATGTCTTCACTCGGGCAGGAGTTCGATTTCATCGCCTGCAATGATGTGCTCTATCTGATCGATGACCAAGTGGCGGGCTTGCGAGGGATGCGACAGGTGCTAAAGCCGGATGGCATCATTCGCACCAATGTCCACAGCCTTTATCAACGGCAGTTTATCTTTCATATGCAGGAGGCGATGGAACTGTTAGGGGTGATGGACGAACCTGCCGCCAAGGCGATTCCCATCCTGCGGGAGGTGATGGATGCCCTCAACGATGGCAGCTTTGTCAAAAGCCATTGGAATGGAGATCAGATCAAGACCACCACAGGGATCCTGGCCAATTTCTTGCTCCGTAGCGACAAAGGCTTTACGGTGCCGCAGGTGTTTGAGATGTTGCGGCAGGCCGAGCTGGACTTTATCAATATGGTCAACTGGCAAAACTGGAAGCTAGAGCGGGTGCTAAACAAGCCAGTTCCCTATTCCCTGAAGCATATCAACAAGCTCAGTGAAGAAGAACGGTTACATTTTATCGAGCTAGTCTTCCCTAACATGACTCGGCTGATCGACTTTTGGTGCGGGCACAAAGGCTTGCCGGAGCCAGAGCCTTTTAGCAGCCAAGAATGGTGGAATGGTCAGGTACAAGCCCATCCCCTTCTGCTCAGCCTCAATGCCAAATCAGCGTTTGAGAATGCCATCCGCGACAATGGCCCCGTCAACCTGAATGGCTGGCCAGGGGCAGAGGGCAATATCACCATCGACTCGTTTTCCACCCGCTGGCTAATTTCTGCTTTTGAGCAGCCCGTGCCTGTGCAAGCGATGGTGGCTAAGGCGATGGCCTTGATGGATTGGAGCCAGGAGGAAGCCTTTGCTCAAGTACAGGCCAACCTCAAGTTTTTGGAAGAACGGTTGATCTTGTTACTGGATTCCCCCAGTCGTTGAGGCACAATGCCCGTATCCATTTACTCACGTTAAGATAAAGGGCAATTCATCTGCCCTCTGGGGTTGAGTAAAGTGGGAAATCTTTTCTAATCAGGCTGGGATCCCTCTGATCATGAGGTTGTAAATTCTTTGTGAGCCGAGACGTTTCCCCTTTTCAGATCACGCCACTGGGCTGTCATCCCCTAGAGGAAGGCTGTGGCTATTGGCTGGAAACGGGATCCCAGGGATCCATCCTGCTGGATTGTGGCTTTCAAGATCCTGATGTGGTGCCCTGTGCGCCGGATTGGGTGGTGATTAGCCATGCCCATCTCGATCATCTTCAGGGGTTGCCCGCTTTTCATCGTCGCTATCCTGATGTTCCAATTCTGGCCACTCGTGCCACGTACCACCTAGCCCAGAGTTTGGGGTTAGACGGGATCCCACCGATGCGCTGCTTGCCCTTTGGCCGAGCGGTTCCCCTCTCCGAAGAGCTGACCATCTGTCTGTTTGAGGCGGGGCATCTGCCGGGGGCAGCGGCGGTGGTGCTGCGGTGGACAGACCAAGATCCGGCCCGAACCGTGGTTTATACCGGCGACTGTTCCCTATCGGCCACTCGTTTTGCGGAGGGACTGAATTTAGAAGCCTTGCGACAGTGGCAGCCAGATGTGGTGCTGGCTGAGAGCACCCTGGGCATCGAGCGCTATCCATCCCGCCGCCATCAAGAGAGTCTGCTACTAGAAAAGATCGCCACAGCCCTCGACCAGGGATCCATTGTCTTAATCCCCGTTCCTTCTCTAGGATTGGGGCAGGATTTGGCCTTTATGCTCAAGACCCATCACCATTTCACCCGGCCTGAGTTGAATCTGACCCTCTGGCTGGATGAAGGGGTGGCGCGAGGTTGTCAAGCCTATGGACAGATCCTGGCGGATTTCCCCAGTTCGGTGAGGAATTTTGCCCAGTTTCAAGATTTGTTTTGGGAGGAGCGGGTGCTGCCTCATGTTCGCCGCCTACCCCCCACGCTTGAAACAGCCGGGATCCTACTCTGTGATGCCGAGAGAATTAATTGGGATCCCATTTGGCAAGCTCTCCGGGCCAGTGGTCGCCTCCTCACCTGGATCGAGATTCCTGAGGTCACTCCTCGGTTACAGATCGAGCACTGGCCACTGGATCTGCGGGAGCGGATCGAGGTGCAGCCCACCCGCTGGCATAGCCATTGCGATAGCTCCACACTAGTCCAGATTGTCCACACCCTGCGGCCCCAACATCTGGTGTTTTTGCACGGGGATCCCATCGCTCGGCTGGCCTTGGCCACTCTGCCGGAACTGGCCTGCCGCTACCATGTCCACGCTCCTATGGTGGGCCATCCGCTAGAACTGACCCGCAGTCAACTGGACTTGCCCCCACCGCCCCCCGATTTGCGCTACGAAGGTAGCTTAGAGGAGCAACAGTCCACCCGTTCGACGGTGCAAATTCTACTCCCCCATCAGATCACACGGGATCCCCGTTGGACAGAGTGGGCAGATACAGGGGTGTTGGAGGCCCGCTGGCAGGGATCCGAATTGATTCTGCGAGGCTTGTCAGCACGAGATGTTTTACGTGGGGCAGATGCTGAGCGGGTGCCGCTGGACTGGCAACAACAAGAGCCGGATCCCGAGGCTGGGTGGGATCAAGATTTGGGTTAGGTCTGGGCTAGATTGAGCTGAGAATTTTAGAGCAGACCAAATAACCTGCGGGGTTTGGTGGTGCCAGCTTCCCGCAGGGTATCCAAGGTGGCGTTACCCGTTATCTCATTGGTGCCTGAGGCTCGATCAATCAGAGAGAAGCGTTGTTCTTCGCTCATGCGAGCTTTAGAAAAGTCGGCTCCCTCGATCTGGATCCCGTTCAAGTCTGCCCCCGACAAATTAGCTTCGCAGAGGTTGGATTGCCTCAGATCCGCTGCTGAGTAGGTTGAGCGCTGACCAAAGAAGTCTGAGCCAAATTGGCCCGTTGCAGATTGACACCC
>JAAUUM010000046.1 GCA_012031565.1 Synechococcaceae cyanobacterium SM2_3_2 | reverse complement strand
AGCCAAGCACCTCAGAGCCAAGCACCTCAGAGCCAAGCACCTCAGAGTCCAAGCACCTCAGAGACAAGCACCTCAGAGACAAGCAATAGCCTCACATGAGCTGCACTATCAGTCGGTGACAGTCTGGGGATCGAACCTAAGACCGGATAGGCATGAGTCTAAAAGGATGTATTAGAAGTTCAAGCTAACCGTCTGAGCATCAATCTCATCATGCCTAGATAGACCCAAGCTTCTGTGGTGGCCTCCAGTTGTTCATCATCTCGACTCAACCGCCGGTTCAGACTCAGCCAAGCAAATGTCCGCTCCACCACCCACCGACTTGGCAACACCTTAAACCCCCTCCCCTGTCGGCGCATAATCTCAAATCCAGCTCCTAGAGCTGAGCCTCCTCCTCCATATACTCGCCCGTATACATACCTCTGGTCAGCCCACACTTTCATCTCTTCCAACTGGACCCCACACAAATGAGCATCCGTCAACAACCACCCCGTTGCCTGCCGGTCTTGAATGTTGGCGGCTGTCACTACTACGGTCAATACCAAGCCCAACGTATCGACTAAGATATGGCGCTTGCGACCGTTGAGCTGCTTGCCCCCATCAAAACCTTGCTCCCCCCCCTTTTTCTATGGTCTTGGCACTTTGAGAGTCGATTGACCCACCTATAGAGGTTGAGCTTGACGGCCAGCTTAGCATCTGACTTGTTCGTGGAGGGTGTGATTCATCTGCTCAATCAACAAACCCCACCGCAAGCAGCGGGGTATGGAATAGGATCTGCTGCCGAACCTAAAGTTTCGGATTGCAGTTTGTTATCTTCGCCGCAGAGCGGCGGGGAATCTACCCGCTAGATATTGAAGTAAGTGACAATCTTTCGATCAGCAATTTATCAATCAAAGACTTTTATTCAGTTGAACCCTACCATTGCCTCCTCCACCTCTAAATACCTCACCAAGTATTTGTTCTCATTGAAAATGTGAGGTACACCCCATCAATCCGCTAAAAGTTCGGGATCCTACCCTGAGGGTGTCGAGTATCCCGATCCTAAGAACCAATGTTGTCAGTGTTACGCTTTCCTTACATAAGCCGTAAGGTCTGTACCCACTGTCTCAGCCCCCTCTGGTTGAACAATTTGCTTTATGCTCCAGACATCGGGCATCGGACATCTTCAACTGGCAGGCCAAGGTGATATTAGGAGAAGGATAATGGCAAACCCCCTCGAATTTTTGCCCGGTTTTGAAGGTATGAAAACCGTTAGCAAGGACAATTCCCTGTGGGAGTACATCCAGTCACAGGATCCATCGATGTTTCAGGCGATGGCAGACCAATCGTCTCCCGAAGTCTTGGAAATCTTAGGACACAACATCCGCAATTTGTTGGGTGGATTGCCACCAGAGCATTTTGGGGTACAGGTGATGACCAGCCGTGAGGGCTTGGCCAAGATGCTTTCCAGCGCCATGATGGGGGGCTATTTGCTCCGTTCCATTGAGCAACGCCTAGACCTAGAGAAACGACTGTCCTTCTCGCTGTCTGCAACTACCATCTCATCCCGGTCAGACGATCCAGAGCCGCAAGAAGTGACCGCTCATCCTGATCGGGTCTCTAACGATTGAGCTTGACCCTGATTGAATAGGGTTGAATAGGGCTGAGTCATGCCACTAGAGGTTCATAGTCATGCTAGTCTTGGCTCTAAATCTCAGACTTTAATCTCAGACTTTAGGGATCCCGTGAGATGATTGCGGGATCCCACGCATTTAGGCTCATTTAGGAGTAATGGACAGTGGACGCGCGGTACAACCCCCAAGCCATCGAATCCAAATGGCAGCAGACATGGCAAACTCAGGGGCTGGATCGGACGCCGGAGCTGACGGGATCCCCTGATCAGAAGAAATTCTACGCCCTGTCGATGTTTCCCTATCCCAGCGGCAAGCTGCATATGGGGCATGTCCGCAATTACTCCATCACGGATGTGATCGCCCGCCACAAGCGGATGCAGGGCTATGCGGTGTTGCACCCGATGGGCTGGGATGCCTTTGGCTTGCCCGCCGAGAATGCCGCCATCGACCGAGGGATCCCGCCCGCCAAGTGGACTTATCAAAATATCGCCCAGATGCGAGGGCAGTTACAACAGTTGGGCCTTTCCTACGACTGGGATCGGGAGGTGGCCAGTTGTTCCCCCGACTATTACAAGTGGACGCAATGGATCTTTTTGCAGTTTTTGGCGGCGGGATTGGCTTATCAACGGGAGGCTGCCGTCAATTGGGATCCCATCGATCAGACGGTGTTGGCCAATGAGCAGGTGGATGCCGATGGTCGCTCTTGGCGATCGGGGGCTTTGGTGGAAAAGCGGCTGCTGAAACAGTGGTTTTTTAAGATTACCGACTACGCCGAGCAGTTGTTGGCGGATCTAGACCAGTTGCAGGGCTGGCCCGAGCGGGTGCGGGTGATGCAGGAGAACTGGATCGGCCAATCCACCGGAGCCAAGGTGAACTTCAAAACCGAGGCTGGCGATCAGCTACCCGTCTTTACCACTCGGCCCGATACCTTGTGGGGAGCGACCTTCATGGTGTTGTCTCCCGAGCATCCTTTGGTGGAGACCCTGACCACAGTGCCCCAAGCGGCAGCGGTAACCGCCTACCAACAACAAGCAGCCAGCCAGAGCGAGATTGACCGCACTGCCGAAGATCGGGAGAAGACAGGGGTATGGACGGGATCCTATGCCATCAATCCTGTCAACCAAGAGCGGATCCCGATCTGGATCGCGGACTATGTGCTGATGGGCTATGGCACGGGGGCGATCATGGCGGTGCCCGCTCACGACCAACGGGACTTTGATTTTGCCCGTACTTTTAACATCCCGATCAAGCTGGTGGTGCAACCCAGCCAGGGATCCATTACCTCTGGCGAGCAGCTAGAGAGTGCCTGGGGCGGGGGGGGGAGTGATGGTCAATTCCGGCCCTCTGAATGGGATCCCGGCGGGTAAGGGAGCAGGGGAAAGTGTCGAGCAGGCCATTGCTTGGCTGGACGCCCACAAGCTGGGGGAAGGACAGATCAACTATCGTTTGCGGGATTGGCTGATCTCGCGGCAACGCTACTGGGGATCCCCGATTCCGGTGATTCATTGCCCAGACTGTGGCATTGTGCCTGTGCCGGATGCGGATTTGCCAGTGATTTTGCCGACAGAAGTGGAGCTGAGTGGCCGGGGGGGATCCCCTTTGGCTCAGATGGAAGACTGGGTGAAAGTGAAATGTCCTAGCTGTGGTGCTGACGCCCGTCGGGAAACCGATACGATGGATACTTTTATCTGTTCCTCTTGGTATTTTCTCCGGTTTAGTGATGCCCGCAATGATGAGGCCATTTTTGCCAAAGATCAGGTGAATGGCTGGCTGCCTGTGGATCAATATGTGGGGGGGATTGAGCACGCCATTTTGCATTTACTCTACTCTCGTTTCTTCACCAAAGTTTTGCGGGATCGGGGTTTGCTTGATGTGGGTGAGCCGTTTTCTCGTCTACTCACGCAGGGGATGGTGCAGGGGTTGACCTATTACAATCCCAACAAAGCGGGCAAGGACAAATGGATCCCGGCGGCGGCAGTGAAAAATCCGCAGGATCCCCAGGATCCCGAGACGGGCGAAAAGCTGGAGGTGATCTACGCCACCATGTCCAAATCAAAGGGCAATGGGGTGGATCCCGAAGAGGTATTGGCCAATTATGGGGCGGATACCGCTCGCATGTTCATCTTATTTAAGGCTCCCCCCGAAAAGGATCTGGAGTGGGATGAAGCGGATGTGGAGGGACAATTTCGCTTTCTCAATCGGGTCTGGCGACTGGTGCAGGAGTTTATCAAGGCGGATAGAGAAGGGGATGGCAGGGAGGATGGATTTGGCACCAATAAGGCAAAACTCGAAAAAGATCTGCGACGGGCGGTGCATATTGCTATCAAAGAAATCAGCGAAGATATCGAAGAAGGCTATCAATTCAACACGGCCATTTCAGAGCTGATGAAGCTGAGTAATGCTCTCCAGGATGCTGGGATCCCCTCTTCCCCGGTCTACGCCGATGGCATCCGGTCATTGGTGCTATTGATGGCTCCCTTTGCCCCCCATATTGCGGAGGAATTGTGGCTGGCTTTGGGGGGATCCGAGTCTGTACATCGCCAACCTTGGCCTACGTTTGATCCAGCGGCTTTGATTGCCGATTCGGTCACGGTTGTGGTGCAAGTGAATGGCAAATTGCGTGGCAGTTTTGAAGCCCCTTCGGGAGTGACTAAAGAAGAACAAGAGCAGCTGGCTCGTGAGTCGGAAGCGGGCCAAAAATATCTGGAAGGGATTACCCCCAAGAAGGTGATCGTAGTGCCCAAAAAGCTGGTCAACTTTGTAATTTAGGCAACTGAGCAGATTAGACAAGGGGCTTAAGACTTTTTGAGATCTGGGATCCCACTTAGGCGTAGCGTGACCGGAGCTGCTCTCGCACTGAAGTCACTGGGATCCGGTCGATTAGCTCGGCCATAAAGCCATAGGTGAGTAGGTGGCGGGCTGTGTCAGGATCGATGCCACGACTTTGCAGGTAAAACAATTCATCGTCTTCTAGCTGGCTGATGGTGGCACCGTGGGCGCACTTAACGTCATCTGCCACGATTTCCAGTTGTGGGCGAGTGTAGATGCGGGCCTTGTCCGACAAAATTAGGTTGCGGCTGGACTGGCTGGCATCGGTATGTTGGGCCACTTGGCGAACCCGGAGGGTGCTGTTGAATGTGCCTCGGCTTTGATCATCGGCTACACATTTGTGTTCTTGACGGCTGCTGCCCTCAGAAGCCTGATGGTCGATGATGGCATAGGTATCCGCCTGCTGGGATCCCGTCAAAATTGCCAACTCGTACAGATCGGTTTGGGCATGGGATCCCGATTGGAGGATCTCTTGGCTATGGCGGGTGAGGGCGGATCCCCCCTGAAAAGTGTGGTTGGTGTAGCGGCTATCGCGGGCTTGGTCAATGGCGGTGTGATTAAGCCCATAACTGGCTTCAGAGGCCCCTTGCAGCAGCAGATGAACGAAGCCCGCATTGGCTCCCATCTGGATCTCCACCAACGTATTGCTGAGGTGGGCTGTGGGTTGACTACTGCGGTGTTCTTCGATCAGGGTCAACTGGCTATTGGGGCTGGCGATCACCTGAATGTGGGCATGACTGGCGATATCGCTGTTGGGGGCATGGGTCAGACAAAGCACATGCACCGGCTGCTCAATTACCCCAGAGACCTTCAGCACCAGCGTCTCAGGTCGACAGGCGGCATTAAGAAGCAGCCACGCATCCGGTTGAGCAATAGATAGAGGAGCTTCGATCACAGTCTCAATTTGGATCCCAGCGGGCAGAGCTGCAAGCTTCGACAGGTTCGGGCAGTAGCGACCATTGACCAACACCATCTGAGCCACTGCTTCGGGCCAAGTGCAGAGATCGTCTGCTAGGGGCTGGCAAGGTTCTGTCTCAACCCAGGCGGGGGCATGAGTAGGACGAGCCAGCAGCTCCGACATATCGGTGTACTTCCAAGCTTCATCCCGACGGGTGGGGATCCCCAGTTCGCTGAGACGGGCGATGGCCTGTTGACGCTGCGGTTGGGCAAGAAGCTCGGCAGGATAACTCTGCAAAAGCTGTTCAATCCAGTCGCGGCCATATAGCTGCATGGGGGAAAGTGTCATTAGGATCCCACCTCCACAACAGTGCCTTGGCCTGCACCCTGGGCTGAAATGCTAGCGGGATCCTGATCGCGGATCCAGTCATAGCCACGGGCTTCCAATTCCAGTGCCAGGGATTTATCTCCAGTGGTGACAATTTTCCCCGCTTCCATCACATGCACATAGTCGGGGGTAATGTAGTCTAAGAGCCGCTGATAGTGGGTGATCAACAGCATGGCATTGTGAGCCGTGGACAATTGATTCACCCCATCCGCCACTATTCGCAGGGCATCAATATCGAGGCCAGAGTCCGTCTCATCCAAGATCGCCACTTTGGGATCCAACAGAGCCATTTGCAGGATCTCATTGCGTTTCTTTTCTCCCCCCGAAAAGCCAGCATTGACACTGCGTTCCAGGAAGGCCGGGTTCATCTTGACCACATTCAGTTTTCCGGCGATCAGGTCTTCAAAATCGAGCGAATCGATCTCCTCCTCCCCTTTGGCTTTGCGGCGGGCATTGTAAGCCACTCGCAAGAAGTCAGCATTACTAACTCCAGGGATCTCGATCGGGTACTGAAAGGCCAAGAAAACCCCGGCAATCGACCGTTCTTCCGGTTCCATCTCCAGAAGGTTTTCGCCCGCAAAAAGGATCTCTCCACCTGTAACCGAATAGGCAGGATGTCCCGCCAAAATCTTGGAGAATGTACTTTTGCCAGATCCATTCGGCCCCATAATGGCGTGAATTTCTCCCGCTTTGATCTCCAGATTAAGACCTTTGAGGATGGGCTCTCCAGCCACGCTTGCCGTCAAATCTCGAACGGATAAAAGGGTAGGGCTATCAGGGTTCAGCATGGGTTGAGGTTCGCTCTAAATCACAAAGAAACAATCAAAACAATCAACACTGTTGGATCAGGTTTACACGCTCAAAGCAGTTGTAAGTCTGGATCATGGCGGGCCAACCAGCGATCCAGCTCTGTTCCAGCGGTGGGATGACGTCCACCATTGCAGGCCCAACCCAACAGGGATCCCAGCACCGGAACGCGGGAGATCTGCTCACAAATGGGATCCCCTGTCACCACCAATCGAGCCAGATGTTCACAATTCCAGGCCAACAGATCATAGGGCCAAGACTCAAACAGGACAAGGCTGTGGCAGAGGCGGCCCATGACAATGGCGGGGTCTTGCGGTGGGATCTCAGGGACAGGATAGATGCCTCGGTCAGCAGCCGGGAGAATCCGCCAATCTTGAGGGCCGGTGTTGAAAAAGTGAGTGTCCGATAAACCAATGCCATAGTGCCAAGCCAAACCAGGGGATCCAAACCAATGCAGCAAGCAACCATAGCGTGAACTTGTGGGATCCGAATGGATTGCAATCTGATCCAACAGCTGCTCCCCAGAGGGCGGACATCCGAGGGATTGGGTCAGTCGATGGATAGGCGGGGAATTAACGGCGATCAAGGGACAAGATCCTGCTCAAAATATCTCTGGAGATCTCTAATCTTTAAAGCCAGGGAGCATCGTAACTTTCAATAGCTAAAAAACTCACCCAAGCAGATTAGTTAAATCAGTTAACCCACTGTTCCCTCTAGCTTGAGGCTGAGCAGGCGATCCGCTTCCACCGCAAATTCCATCGGCAGCTGATTAAACACATCCCGACAGAAGCCACTGATGATCATCGACACGGCATCTTCTGTGGAAATTCCCCGCGACTGAAAATAGAACAACTGATCTTCGCCAATCTTGGAGGTGCTAGCTTCATGCTCCACTTTGGCGGTGGAGTTTTGCGCTTCGATATAAGGGAAGGTGTTGGCCTGAGACCGATCTCCAATCAGCAAAGAATCACACTGAGAATAATTGCGGGATCCCTCGGCTTTGGGCCCCATTTTGACCAAGCCCCGATAGCTGTTTTGAGACTGTCCGGCAGAGATACCTTTAGAAACGATGGTGCTGCGGGTGTTTTTGCCCACATGGATCATCTTGGTGCCCGTATCCGCCTGCTGATGATTATTGGTCAGGGCCACCGAGTAAAATTCACCCACCGAATTGTCCCCCGCCAAGATGCAACTGGGGTACTTCCAGGTAATGGCCGATCCGGTTTCCACCTGCGTCCAGGAAATCTTAGAATTGTGCCCCTGACAAAGCCCCCGCTTGGTGACAAAGTTGTAGATGCCCCCCTTGCCATTTTCATCCCCGGCGTACCAGTTTTGCACGGTGGAATACTTAATTTCGGCATCATCTAGCGCCACCAATTCCACCACAGCCGCATGGAGTTGGTTGGTATCAAACATCGGGGCGGTGCAGCCCTCCAAATAAGAGACATGGGATCCCTCTTCTGCCACAATCAGCGTCCGCTCAAACTGACCTGAATCGCCATTGTTGATGCGGAAGTAGGTGGACAACTCCATCGGACAGTGGACACCTTTGGGAATAAAAACAAAGGATCCATCGCTAAAAACTGCCGAATTGAGGGCGGCAAAGTAGTTATCCCCCACCGGAACCACACTGCCCAAGTATTTCTTGATCAGCTCAGGATACTCATGTACCGCCTCGGAAATGGAACAAAAGATCACCCCATCTTTGGCGAGCTTTTCTCGAAAGGTGGTGGCAATCGAAACACTGTCAAAAATGGCATCCACCGCCACGTTGCTCAGGCGTTTCTGCTCTGACAGGGAAATGCCCAATTTCTCAAAGGTTTCCAGCAGAACGGGATCCACCTCCTCCAGACTTTTCTTTTTCTCTTTGGCCTTGGGGGCAGAGTAATAGATGATGTTTTGGTAATCGATGGCCGGATAGTGAACTTGGGGCCAGCTGGGCTCTGTCATCTTGAGCCATTGGCGATAGGCTTTGAGCCGGAAGTCCAGCATGAAATCTGGTTCCTCTTTGATGGCCCAAATCTGCCTCACCACATCCTCACTTAACCCTCTGGGCAAGCTGTCGGACTCAATATCTGTCACAAACCCATACTTGTAGGGCTGGTTAACCAAGGAGCGCACCGCAGACTGCGGCATTGATGGGGCGCTGGCAGGAGCCGACGAAGCCGTGAGGAGAGAAGCAGACGCTGGCAAAGACATGGGCGTGACACTGAATAGGGTGACTGGGTTGAAGCCTATCTGGAGATTAAAACAATGATCTTGTTTCTTAATCTGTTCTCAGGTTACTTTGGGTTTGGCGTCCCTGTCAAAGTTCCCCATCCTCATCTTTGGCTGATCTTGGGCTCAATCATCTTTGATAGAGCAGGGTGTGATGATGGCGATGAGGGATCCATCGGTGGTACGCCAAAATGATGTTGTCTCAGGATCGAGATATGCAGAGCCACCTTCGGCACAGTTCTCCAGAGACCAGCAAAGAATCCACCAAGGGATCCCTGCTGGTCTATTTTCAGCAGCATGGGCAGGGGTCGGCCCAAGATTTGGCAGATCACATGGGTATCAGTCCCCAGGCAATCCGCCGCCATCTCAAAGATTTGGAACAGGAGGGGCTGCTGGTATCTCAGGCCATTGCGGAGGGAGTAGGGCGTCCTCAGTTGATCTATCGGCTGAGCCAGCAGGGACAAGAGCATTTCCCTCGCGCCTACGACGAGTTTGCGATCGGGTTATTGGAAACCCTCAAGGATGTGGTCTCTCCAGATCAGATGGGATCCATCTTGCAAAAGCAGTGGCAGCGCAAGGCAGAGTCCTACCGAGCTATTTTGGGCACCGGATCCGTGCAGCAACGGGTGGCGCGACTGGTGGACTTACGACAGGCCGAGGGCTACATGGCGGAAATGCACCCTTATCAAGATCATCCCAACCAGTTTGTTTTGATCGAGCATAACTGCGCCATCTCGCAGATCGCCCAGACTTTTCCCAGTGTTTGTGGGCACGAGCTGCAAATGTTCGCCACCGCCCTACCAGATTGCTTTGTCCAGCGGATCGACTGGCAGGTGGAGGGCAATCACCACTGCGGCTATCTGATTGGATCCCTGTTATCAGCTTGATTTTTAAGGGGCTTGAGTTCAGAGTGCCATGTGCCCAGGCGAGACTCGGAACTGGAATTGGTTGGAGCCAGGATCCACCACACTGCCACTGACTAGAAGGGGATCCCTTGCAATCAGTGGATTCGGTTAGCAGCGGGATCCCCAACAATGGAAGAAACCCACCAGTCAAGCAGGTTTCATCAAATATGGAGCTTAGCGGATTCGAACCGCTGACCCCTTCAATGCCATTGAAGTGCTCTACCAACTGAGCTAAAGCCCCATCTTGCCTTTTTCAAGGCTTTATTAGCATGACGGAGACGATAGCACTCTGTCAAGCATTTATCTCAAGCGAGTGCTTTCGCTCACAAACTGAGCAATGGACTAATGAGGGATCCCAACCTCAATCCAGCTCATGCTCACTTGGATAGAGAACGACGGATGTTTTGCCGGAATTGGCGATTGGTGGCCAGCATGTAGGGCCAGAGCAAAGAGACCACCCACTTACCCGATCCGGTATAGAGCCGATCAGCCTTGCGGGAAGAGAACCAAACACCGCCCCCATAGAGAGCAACCAATAAAAAAGGCAGCATCAATAGGCATCCTGTAGTTCGTAAAAGTCAGGGGTGATGTAATCCTTACGCATGGGCCAGCCCACCCAGTCCTCTGGCATCAAGATCCGCTTCAGGTTGGGGTGCCCTTCGTACAGGATCCCATACATATCGTAGGACTCCCGCTCCTGCCAATCGGCAGTTTTCCAGATCCAATAGACTGAAGGCACACGGGGATCCTCACGAGGCAAAAAGACTTTGAGCCGCACCTCATCCGGTTGACGGGCATCATCCGTTAGTTTGACCAAGTCATAGCTGCTGACCAAGTGCTGACCCGGCCCCAGATCATATCCACACTGGCAGCGCAGATAGTTAAAGCCTGACGCATAGAGGGCAGTGGCAATGGGCAACAAAAAGTCGGGATCCACCTTGATCACTTCGACATTATCGTGATCACGCTCTAGCCACTCGTGGTCAAAGCCATTGTCCGCCAAGAAAGTAGAAGCCACACCCCGGTCGATGGTGGCAACAGCTGTTTCGGACGTTTCTTGCTCAGGGGTTTGAGGCTCTTGCTCGTCAGCCATCTCACATCCCTCCTCGCAGAGTCTTGATCTCTTGCTCGGCCTTGCGGAGATCGCCTATTTGTAATGCAGGGGGCACCGGCATACCAATGGCTGCGGCCAGCTCTTTGGGGGGAGCTTGGCGGGTTTCGCTTTCCAGATAACGGCCCGTCAGAATCTCCGGCACAGGCTTGAGGTTGTGACTAACGGTGTGATAACGGTGGGTTTGCTGAAGTTTTTGTCCCCGCTCCCGCAGCTCTTCGGTGGCGATTTTTTTACGCAGCTTAATGATGCCGTCCATGATGGCCTCAGGCCGAGGTGGGCACCCAGGGATGTAGACATCGACGGGGATCAATTTGTCTACCCCGCGCACCGCACTGTAAGAGTCGGAGCTGAACATCCCACCCGTGATGGTGCAGGCTCCCATAGCAATGACGTATTTGGGTTCGGGCATCTGTTGATAGAGCTTGACCAAGGCGGGAGCCATTTTCATGGTGACGGTGCCGGCTGTGATGATCAGATCGGCGGCTCGTGGTGAAGAGCGGGGCAACAGGCCAAAGCGGTCAAAGTCAAACCGGGATCCAATCATGGCCGCAAACTCGATGAAGCAGCAGGCCGTGCCATAGAGAAGAGGCCAAAGACTGGACATCTTTGACCAGTTGTAGAGGTCGTTCACCGTTGTCAAAATCACATTATTCGACAGCTCGGATGTGACAGACGGCGCTTCCCCTGGAAACAAGAGCTTGGCCACTTCGGCCTTAGCTGCTGCTTCAGTGCTCAGATTTTCGGGACTCATGACCATTCCAGTGCTCCTTTTCTCCATGCGTAAACCAGCCCAACCACCAAGATGGCGATGAAGATCAATGCCTCCACAAACGCCAACAGCCCTAGGTTATGGAACGCGACCGCCCAGGGATACAGAAAAACTGTTTCGACATCAAAGATGACAAAGACCAAAGCAAACATGTAGTAGCGAATGTTGAACTGGATCCAAGCTTGGCCCAGCGGCTCCATCCCGGACTCATAGGTGGTGCGTCGGATATTTCTACCCCGTTTGGGGGCGAGAAGTTGCTGAGCCACCAAAGCCACCACGGGCAGCAGCGAGCAGATTACCAGAAAGACCAAAAAATAGTCGTAGCCAGTCAGGACAAACATGAATGCTATCTGGGGTAAGCGTGACGGATGGGCTCAACATTTAGACACATTTTCACCTTAGTCGCTTCTGGCTCAAAAGAAAAGGGATCCTGGTTGCAGTGCCCTGCTTGCTCCACCTTTGCTGCCCCCTCTCATGCCTGAGCATCCCACCATTCTGATTGCCCCTGACAGCTTCAAGGGATCCCTGAGCGCTGCTGCCGTTGCCACTGCCATCGGCGAGGCTTTGGCCCCACTGCTGCCCCAGGCCCGCCTTATTCTCCTGCCTTTAGCGGATGGCGGGGAAGGAACAGCAGCCGTTTTGCAGACTGCCTGTGGGGGATCCTGGCATCCGGTTCAGGTGCGAGGGCCGCTGGGGGATCCTGTGCAGACGCAGGTGCTCAAGCTCAGGGATCCCTCGGTGGCGGTGGTGGAGCTGGCCCAAGCCTCTGGGCTGTTTCTCTGTGATCGTCGGGATCCCTTGCGAACCTCAACCTATGGCACGGGAGAGATGATCCGGGCCGCTCTGGAGCTGGAGAGTGAGGAACTCTGGGTGGCTTTGGGGGGATCCGCCACGGTGGATGGGGGAGCTGGGTTGGCTCAAGCGTTGGGCTATCGGTTGTTGGATCAGGACGGCCATGCCATCGCTCAAGGGGGAGGAGCCTTGCTCAAGCTGGCTCACATTGAACCTCCCGCAAAAGACCTGCCATTGCCCGCCAAGGTCTGCGGCCTATGTGATGTTCACGCTCCCTTGTTGGGGCCAACCGGAGCAGCCCAGGTCTTTGGCCCCCAAAAAGGAGCCACCCCTGACCAAGTGATGATTTTGGAGCAAGGGTTAATGCTGCTGGCCCAGATCATGCAGCGAGATTTGGGCAGGGATGTGATTGGGATCCCTGGGGCTGGGGCGGCGGGTGGAGCCGGGGCGGGCGTTGGTGGGGATTTTTGGGGGCAACCTTGGTTTCGGGTGGTGCCACAGTACAAGATGCTATCGGTCTTGATCGCCAGTTAGCCCAGGCAGATCTGTTGATTACAGGGGAAGGCAGCCTAGACCGACAGAGCCTAATGGGTAAAGGAGTGGGCGCACTGATCCACAAGGCACAGTCCCGGCATATTCCGATTCTGGTTGTGGCTGGACAAGTGGATCCCAACCTTGCCGAGGAGCTTCAGCGCCAGGGGATTGCTAGCGCCAGCTTGGTGGCTCAGTCTGGATCTATCGTGCTAGCGATGCAAAACCCTCGCCACTGGATCCCAAAGGTGCTGTACAGCTTGTTTGCTGATCCGCTGTGACGGCTCTAATCCCTAACCACTTTTCCAGAGGCGAAGGATTGAAAAACTGTGGGACACAATTACTACAGCTTGATTGCGGCTTGTGCTGTTGGGCGTGGGGCAACCCTATGCACTTTCAACCTGAAACACTAGTGTGGGCAAGATAGAGGTTATCGGTGAAAGCTTGACAGGTTTTTGACTTATCTTGAGCTTTATTGGGATCCTGTGGCTGGCAGGGGTGAGAGAGTCAATAATTCTCTCCCTTGGTTCAATTCAGATCTGCCGCCTTTATTCTGAAGCTATCGGGTCAAGGCCAAATCCTGCACCAGCCGCAGGTTAAGGGGCTGATTGGGATCGATGATGGCAACCCGAGGAGCGGTGACATTACCGATGGCCGAACCTGCTACCCCAGCCGCCAGCAGTTCTTCGGTGGCAATGGCCCGATCTCCTGTGACGAGGCCGAGGATAGCTCCTGCTGCCGCACCGATAGCAGCATCCTGAACCACCTGTCCTGTGCTGGTATGTCGGGGATCCTTGACATCGGCTATGACATCTGACTGAGCAGACAGAGTGTAGACCTGATTATCGATGACGACAGTCTCCGCCACAAAGCGGGTGCCCCCTACGGCAGGCTCAAAGCGGCCATCCACACGGGATCCATAGGGGACGACGATATCCCCACGGTCATTGCGGATTGGGTTTTGTACGATCATCGAGATCGGTCGGGTTTCATTGGGGGCAATTAGCAGACGATCAGGAACAGTGCTGACCACCGGCATCAAGGTGCCAGCCGCTACCGTAGTGACTTGCACATTGAAGGTGGGATTGTTGGGATTTTGACCGATGGATCCCAGTATTCCCCGTTGAGACATGGCCTGATAGGTAAAGGCCGCAACCTCGGCCCGAGTGGCTGCCCGATTGGGTTCCAGCAACATCGGATCGGGATAGTTGACGATCAGACCCGCTTGGCTGGCCAGGGCAAGGCTAGGTGCGGCCCAACCCGGAATCGCGGCGGCATCCCGATAGCGATTTGACAGATCCTGGATGGTGCCCGCTTGTTGAAAATTGGATCCCAGGCCATTGACCAACACCACCAGCGTTTCAGTCCGGGTGACGGGCTGCTCGGGACGATAGGTGCCATCGGGAAAGCCCGCCACAAGATTATTGGCCGCAGCTGTGGAGATGGCGCGGGAAGCCCAGTGGGAGGGAGGCACATCCCAAAAGTTGGTGCTGCCCACAGAGCTGGACAACTGAAACGCCCCATTCACAATAGTGGCAAATTGGGCCCGTGTCACCGGCTGATTGGGCCGAAAACTACCATCGGGAAAGCCATTGATCACGCCAGCATTGGCCAGAGCATTCACATAAGCAGACGCCCAATGCCCGCCCGTATCATAAAACCGTTGGGCCTGGGCTGGTGCAGGGATCCCGGCCATCACGGCTAGAGAGACCGCCGTGGTTAGGGATCCCGCTTTGGCCCAGTTGGATAGAACGCTGATCATGGCAAGACTCCTCAGGGTGGCGTAGCACCACTCCATAAAACGAGAAAAAAGAGAAAACGAGAAAAAAGAGGCCAGGTTGCAGCGAAGTATCCGTCAAGAACTCCATCTGAACCTATGCTTATTTTGCCGTTTTCACAGAGGTTGACAAGGGCTGGGATCCCTATTCTGTGGTTATTTAGACCTTCTCGCCTTCAGGTTTGCAGCCAGCATTATCTCTGTTTTCTCTAACCTCTGGAGCCAGGGATCCCTAGGCAGTAATCGGCATTGCGGGGGGGAGGATCCCATCTGTCTACCTTGAGTCTTTAACGAGGCTTGAAAGGGTTGAAATTGCTAAAATGCGGACTGTCTCGCTCGCTGCAACTGCCATGCCACCCATTCCAACATCTCAGACCCCAGCCTCCGTGCAACTGGTCAACTGGATCTTGCGACCCTTGGACTACATGGCAGCCAACCGTCGCCGTCATGGGGATCTATTTTTGGCCGACTGGGGGATCCTGAATTGGGTGTTTGTCAGCCATCCCGAGGCCCTCAAGGCCATTTTCACCCAAGACACCAGCGAGGCCATTACCGCCCCAGGGGAGCCTAACAGAATCTTAGAACGGTTGCTGGGCAAGCATTCTATCATCATGCTGGATGGTGCCGAGCACAAGCAGCGGCGCAAGCTGATCATGCCGCCTTTTCATGGCGAACGGTTGAAGGTCTATGCCGATCTGATTCGGGATATCACCCACACGGTCATGGCAGAGCTGACTCCCGGACAGCCGTTTCGAGCCCGGGATGTCATGCAACAGATCACGATGCGGGTGATTTTGCAGGCGGTCTTTGGGCTGTATGAGGGAGAGCGGTTTCGCCGTCTAGAGACATTGTTGGCCCGCCGCTTGAATATGATGAGCAGCCCGGTGGCATCAACGATGGTCTTTTTCCCGGTGTTGCAGACCAATTGGGGGGAATGGAGCCCTGGAGCCAAACTGGCCAAGATGGCTGAGGAGATTGATCAGCTACTTTATGCAGAGATTCGGGAACGACGCGCTGCCCATGATGCTGACCGGAGCGATATTTTGTCACTGTTGCTCTTGGCTCAAGATGAGGATGGCAATGGCCTCAGCGATCAAGAGTTGCGGGATGAACTGATGACGCTGCTGGTGGCTGGGCATGAAACCACGGCAACCGCTTTGGCCTGGAGCCTGTATTGGTGTCACCATCACCCAGAGATTGGCGAGAAGGTGCGACAAGAGATTCACCAGCATGATGCCAGCCGGGATCCCTTGGCCCTGACGAAATTGCCCTATCTCAATGCGGTCTGTAGCGAGACATTGCGGATCTATCCAGTGGCGATGTTGACCTTTAGTCGCAAGCTGCATCAGCCGCTCGAACTGTTGGGCTACACCGTGCCAGCCGAGACCAAGGTCGTGGGATCCATCTACCTGTTGCATCACCGCGAAGATCTCTATCCTCAGCCCAAACTCTTTAACCCCGATCGTTTTCTGGAGCGGCAATTTTCTGCGTTTGAATATATGCCCTTTGGAGCCGGGGCTCGTCGCTGTGTGGGTGCCGCCTTGGCCCTGTACGAACTCAAGATTGTTTTGGGCACGATTTTGAGCCACTATGACTTGGCTCTAGCCAGTGATCGGCCCGTTGCGCCAGAGCGTCGAGGCATCACGTTGGGGATGAAAAAAGGAGTTGAGATGGTCTTTCAGAGCCAGCGAGCCGTGGTAGCTCCAGCCTTGGTCTAGGCGGAAGAAACCGGCTACAGATCGGCTTCCGGTTGCTCCTGCCAAGCATTCCACAACACATAGGCTCCGATCACCACAAAACCGATCCCGGCGATCAGCTGCAACCAATCGCGGGGGATCACCTGGGCTAGTCCTTCACCCAGTAGGACGCTGATCAGACTGGCGACCACCAAAGCACCTGCCGAGCCGATAAAAATGCCCCACGGAGAGGGAGATTGAGCACTCATCAACAGGGTGGCCAGTTGAGTTTTATCCCCCATCTCCGCCACAAAAACCGTGGAGAAAATAAGAAACCAACGCTGGCCCCAGCCCTCGGATCCAATGGCGATGTCAGATGAGGCAGAAGGGGCTAACGGAAGTTGGATCCCCGGGGATGTCAGGGGAGGTGCTGTCCAGCTTGCTTCCAGCGACAAGTCCCCCGATTGATAGAGGATCCCCAACCCCAGCAGTCCGAACACAGCCACAATCGAGAGGAGAGCGAACCCAAAAGCTATGCTCAACTGACCAGCAGGAACTCTCACGCTTCGCCCGTATAGCGCAACAGGGTGCCCCGTTGTCCCAAAATAAAGCCCCGTCTTGGATCTGGGAACACTACCGTATAAAAATTGGCCGGGGTATTGCTGACCTTGTTGGCTTTTTCCCAGGTTTTGCCCCCATCGGGGCTATGCATCAACAGGGCACTCCCCCCCACGATCCAAAAGTCCTGGTCATTTTGGAAAGCGGCTCCCAAATAGCCAAAGCTGAGGGCCAGACCGGGCCGAACAGGCTTCTCCCACTCACCATTGCGATAATCTTCGCTCAGGGCAACCTCCGCCCCTTGATTCAGCTTCCAGGCCAGCCCATGCGGCCCAAAGCCCATATTTTGGATCCGACGAGAAGAATCGCGGGGGAAGGGTTTCCAGGTGCCGGACTCGGGGGTGTAGAGATAGTAAAAACTGCCCCGAGAGGAGACCGCCAAATAGGATCCATCTTCAGGATTGCGGTTGATATTTTTGATTGCCCCGATGGCATCATCCACCCCTGCTTGCCACGTCCGTCCGCCATCATTGGTGCGGTAGATTGCCCCCACATTGGTGACCATTTCTGCCTGCTGGGATCCCAGGGCTGTGACCATCGTCGGTGCCCCTGGCAGCTTGCTGCTGAGCACAATTTGATCCCAATTATCGCCGCCATCCAGGGTGTGCAACATCACCCGAGGCTCCCCCACAATCCAGCCTTCGTTGCCCGCAAAATCGACAGAGCTGAGGTAGTAGTCCTCATTGCCACTTTCCAGGGCACGCACCTGCCAATTGACGCCACCATCATGGGTTTCTAGAACAGCACCCTTATCCCCCACCACCCAACCATGCGTGGGATCCACTTCGGTAAAGGCGATATCCAGTAGGGTGCTATTGGTGGGCATATCCACCACTTGCCAAGGCACCGCCCGCATTGCAGGCATCCGCGCCGCCATCAGCAGCACAGAAAGTAAGACAACCAAGACGCGCATCATAGACAAAGATCCAGGGAATAACTCAGGGAAAACTCAGACTCATACTACTGCTCGAATAGTACTTCTCGAATTTCTAGGTCTTAACTTTGGATGTGAGGGGCTGAGAGGGCGGCTGACGTAGGCCCACCTCCCGTAGGGTACCAGCTTCCTCACTCAATAAAGTAGAAACTCATCAAGAATAGGAAGCCCAGCAACAACGTGGCAAAAATTAAGATGTTCTTTTGTCCCGGCGTCATCACGTTGACCCCGACCCCATAGCCCAGGTTTTCCTTGAAGCCCGAAGGCTTGCCCTTGGCTCCCACCGGTTCAAACTGGCTGGCCGGAGCAGAACAGACCGGACATTTCCAGGTGGTGGGCAGCTCTTCAAAGGGGATCCCGGCGGCAATGCCCCCCTGTTGATCCCCTTTGGTCGGCTCATAGGTATACCCACAGGAACGGCACTCATGCCGCTGCATCAAGGTGGGATCCTCTAGCTCTGCATCCAGGATGTCTTCCGCCAATTCGATGATGGCGGGCTCCTGACTCTCTTGGTTGGATTGGATCGGAGACTCTGCCGCCATGTGCTTGCCCACAAAACCCTACTGGGGTCTATTATGAGTGGGTTTGTTACAAAAATCCACCTATGGCAGGCAGGCAGCTTGCCCGTTGTCAATCATCCCCCAGTCAATAAAGTAGGGATAAAAGTAGGGATAGGAGATAGATACGAAAGTATCAATAGGTGTCAAGATCACCAGTCAGCCACAGCTTGGCCCACTGATCATCTCTTCACTCTTTACAGCAGACTCTTGATAAGGGCCTCAGCCGTTGCCAAATTGGTGGCCAAAGCGACGTTATGGAGATTACAGATCCTCAGTAACGCCTGAATATCCGGCTCATGGGCCTGAGCGTAGAGGGGATCCGTCAAGAAAAACACCCCCAGCACATGTCCTTCCACCACCTGAGCTGAGATCTGAACATCTCCTCCCAATGGCCCAGACAGGAAGCACTGTATCTCCAGCCCCGTTTCGGCTTGGATCCGGGTGCCGGTGGTGCCGGTGGCGATCAGGTGATATCCAGAAAAAACAGCCACATGAGCTTTGACAAAGCTGATTAGATCTTCTTTTTTGCGGTCATGAGCGATCAGCGCCAGGGTGGGTTTCATCGGTGCGTCTGGTAGGGGGATAGCGGGGATGAGAGATTGACCAGAGGATAACAATACCCCTGGATAGAGTTGTGCCTTCTAGAGCAGAACAGTCCATCAAAGAGGTGAACCTGTGAAGGGATCCGCCGGGAGGTAAACTGAATCCCTTATCCCGTGTAGCATAGACTGTGACACTGACCCCGCTGCTTGGATGTCCGCAAACCTCGATCTAGATACCATTATTCGCGCGTTGAGGCATGGCTCGTCTCTGCAGGATGGGGCAGCCAGTCCATCCGAATCCATCACCTCTCACGCCGTTAAATCAAGCCCAATGCCCAAAGTCGATATGACGAGATCCGACATCCTTGCGGTGGGTGGAGCCGAAGACAAAGAAAATGACAAAGTGATCCTCTGGGAGTTCTTTCGTCGGGCCGGTGGAGCCGAAGCCGTGATCGTGATCATCCCCTCAGATCCGGGATCCCAGATGTCTTGGGCACGCTGTACCAAGATATTTTTGTGGGCATGGGGGCACCTCGAGATCGGGTATCGGTGCTGGACATCCGCACCCCCGTCGATGCACGGCAAGCCAAAGCCGTAGAAGCCCTCAAGGATGCCACAGCGGTCTACTTTACGGGTGGCGATCAGGAACGCCTCTCGGACGTATTGTCGGATACTGAGCTGATGGAGTCGATTCGGCTGCGCTGTCGCTCGGGATCCCTGGTGGTGGGGGGCACCAGTGCTGGGGCGTCTGCCTTAGGCCACCACATGATCTCGCGGGGCTACAGTGGTGAGTCGCCCACCCCGGCCATCGTCACCGTCAAGACAGGCTTAGGACTGTTGCCCAATGTGATCGTGGATCAGCATTTTCATCAGCGCAATCGTCTGGTGCGGCTGATTACAGCGGTGGCCTATCATCCCCATTGCATCGGCATGGGCATTGATGAAAATACCGCTGCCATCATCCGGGCGGATCAAACCCTGACGGTGATTGGGGTCGGTTCTGTCACCCTGGTGGATGGATCCCACATGACCTCGACGGTGGAGCGTACCCCCGAAGATGATCTGTTTAACCTGAGTGATGCCAGAGTTCACTTTTTGGGGACAGGATCCCGGTTTGATCTGGCCAGAATGAAGCCTCTCTAGGCGGCTGCTTGCCCCCTTTTCGCTCGATATCCGTTTTCGCTTGATATGGGATCCTTGAGATCTTGGTTTTCTCAACCCCCCGATACTCCAGACTTTGTATACTCCAGACTTTATCCTGAGGCCCTGATGTCTTTGATTCGCACCCTACAGCAGCAGTTGCTGGCCAAAGAACGCTCTGCCGTCGAGATTGCCCAAGACTATTTGGATCGGCTGGAAGCCCTAGAGCCTCAGTTACATAGTTTTTTGACCATCACTCGGGATCATGCCCTCAGCCAAGCGACAGCGGTGGATCGGCAGATTGCGGCGGGGGAAACCCTCAATCCTTTAGCCGGGATCCCTGTCGCCATCAAAGACAACTTGTGTACCCAAGGGATCCCGACCACCTGTGCCTCTCGCATTTTGGAGGGCTACATTCCCCCTTACGAGTCAACCGTTACCCGCAAACTAGGGGAGGCGGGCATGGTGATGGTGGGCAAAACCAACCTGGATGAGTTTGCGATGGGATCCTCCACCGAAAACTCCGCCTTTCAGCTCACCGCTAACCCCTGGGATCTGGAACGGGTGCCGGGGGGATCCTCGGGGGGATCAGCCGCTGCGGTTGCCGCCAACCAAGCCGCCGTCTCGCTCGGCTCCGATACCGGGGGATCCATTCGTCAACCCGCTGCCTTTTGTGGAGTGGTGGGACTCAAGCCCACCTATGGCTTGGTGTCGCGGTTTGGCCTGGTGGCCTTTGCCTCCAGCCTCGATCAGATCGGCCCGTTTGGGCAAACAGTTGAGGATGTGGCCCTGATGTTGCAGGGCATCGTGGGTCACGACCCGATGGATTCCACCAGCTTGAATGTGGGGATCCCGAACTACAGCCAAGCCCTGATCCCCGAGATGAAAGGGATGAAAGTGGGGGTGATCTCTGAGCTGTTGGGGGATGGTTGTGGGACAGAGACTCGGGCTGCCGTGGAGACTGCTATCGAACACTTTAAGGGGCTGGGGGCTGAGATCATTGAAGTGGCTTGTCCCACCTTTAACTATGGTCTGGCCACCTATTACATCATTGCCCCCTCAGAAGCTTCGGCCAATTTGGCCCGCTATGACGGGGTCAAATTTGGTCGGCGGGAAGCGGCCAACTCCTTGATCTCGATGGTGTCCAAATCCCGCGCTCAAGGGTTCGGCTCTGAGGTGAAGCGGCGGATCATGATCGGCACCTATGCCCTCTCCTCAGGCTACTACGATGCTTACTATCTCAAGGCCCAAAAAGCCCGCACCCTGATCCGGCAGGATTTTGCCAAAGCCTTTGAGCAGGTGGATGTGTTGATCAGCCCCACCACCCCTAGTCCTGCCTTCAAAGCCGGTGATCGAGAGGATCCCTTGAGTATGTACCTCTGCGATTTGATGACGATCCCAGTCAATTTGGCAGGTTTGCCGGGGTTGAGCCTGCCCTGTGGGTTCTCGGGAGGACTGCCGATTGGGCTACAAATTGTCGGAGATGTCTTGCAGGAGAGCAAAGTCCTGCGGGCGGCGTATGCCTACGAGCAGTCTACCGAGTGGCACACCCATCATCCCAAGCTGTGACCGCTAAAGACTTTTCAATCGTTACCTGTATAGATAAATCAACAAAAGCCGTGCTGCAAGAATTCAGTATTCTGTCAAATCTGAAATTAGCAGAAAGGCAAAAATTGCCGGAGTGTTCTGCAATCTACTTTGTGATTGCTCGTGATCAAGTTCTCTATGTTGGTTTAGCAACTAATTTAAGAAATCGTTGGCAAAATCATCATCGTTTCCCTCAACTTGAGGCAGTTAGTCAACGATGTGAAGTACGGCTGTTTTGGCTTTGTTGTACTCAAAGTGAGCTTACAGCCTGTTCACCTATTAGCTATCACAGTAGCAGCACTTAGCAAACCAGTTGCTGAAGGATGAAGTCTCAATCAAATACAAGCCTATTTCTACCAGCTTCTCCAATGCTGCCATCCCTCGTGTGCAATAGAGGCGAACAAAAGCTTTGATGACTGACCACATCATCTCAATAGGATTAAAGTCTGGTGAGTAT
>JAAUUM010000270.1 GCA_012031565.1 Synechococcaceae cyanobacterium SM2_3_2 | reverse complement strand
GTTTACAGTGTTGACGAATCGCAATAACGTAGCGACTATAGCATTGTACACAAACAACATTATCCACACAGGTTACCAAATGTCAACCTCAGTCGGGGGAGCGATGCATAAAGAAGACATCCGGGCAGGGATCCGCAAGAGCTTCGGGACATTAGAGAAAGCTGCCGCAGAGTATGGGGTGTGCTGCCAGTTCGTCACCAGTGTGATGAAGGGAGAAAAGCGCAGCGCCAGGGTGGAACGAGCCATCGCGGAGACCTTGGGCAGGCCAGTGGAAGAAGTGTTTCCTGACCGTTACCCCCAGGAGGAGAGATGAGCTTTGACATTCGAGCCCACATTGATTTCCAGAACGGGCGAGCCTACTGCCCCAGTTGTGAAGCCAAGAAGGGGCGCAGACCCCGGCAGCGGAGTTTGGCCCTGGTTCCTGGCACGGATGGAGCCTACCTCTGCCATGCGGGATGCAGTGTTGAAGAGATCCGCTCTACCATCGGGCACCCCAAGTCTTCCACTAACGGCAACGGCCACCATCCAACTAGTGGTCAGCTCCAGACCTACACAGCATTACAAGTGGGCAAGTTTGTTGGTCTGCTGCTCAACGGCCAGACCCCGGATACCATCGAAGCCCGCGACTGGCTCTCTAACCGAGGGATCCCTTCAGCTCTGATCCAGCACTACCAGCTCGGGTTGATGTGTACCCCAAAAGGCATCGGGATCCCCATTCCTCTAGGTGAAGGCACCTTTGGTATCAAGACCCGCCGCTTCCCCCTAGACTCATCCGGCATCTGGCACCAGAAAGGGATCCCTGCCCTGGTCTTCTTCACTCACAACCCAGAGGAGTCTATCCAGACTTGGCTCTGTGAGGGTGAATGGGATGCCCTGCTGTTGGGCTGGAAAGTCAGAGAAGCAGGATTACCTATCACCGTTGCCACGTTTACCTGCGGTGCCCGCTCCGTTCCCCCAGAGTCTGAGTTACGCAAGCTCCCCAGTGAAGTGGTCATCTTCTACGACCGGGATGACCCAGGAACCGAGGGATCCCAAAAAGTCGCCCAGGCTCTCCAAAAACTTGGCAAGTCTGCCCGCATCGCCCAAGTGCCTTGCAATAGGGATCCTATCCCCAAAGGCTGGGATATCTCCGATGCCTTGCTGAGTGGCACGACTCTCCATGAGCTGCAACAAGCCCCAGAGGTCAAACAAAAGGATCCTTCTACCCTCCTGGATGCGGTTCGCCATCTAGCCGTTCAGCCTCTCACCTACACCGACCGCCACATCAGGATCCTGGATCTCGCCACCACCTATGGCAAACAACCCCGCGATGTTGAAAAGCTCCTCACCGCCTGCGAACAGGACACCCAGCAATCCGACGATTGGGCCACCGCCCTGGATGTGCGGCCCCAACTACAATCCCTGGAGACTCAACGGCTTAACCTGTCTCACCTGCTACCTCAACCTCTAGCCGAGGCCCTGATGGTCACGGCCCAAGCCATCCCCACCACTCCCGAAGCCCTGCTCACCACCCTCATCCCTGCTTTAGCCTCCAGAGTTGGATCCAGTTCTCGCATCGTCAACAAACCCAGCAGCAACCACAGCAAAGCAAGTTGCGAGAATAACTCCTCTGAAAACCTATGACAGGTTCACATCTAGTTGTGCCACCTCTCATATATTGGTCTGGATTGCTACAGCAGTCAGGTATGATTCATGAGGGCTACCTTATAAGCAGAATAAGCACTTTAGGTCAGCCTTTCTTCACAAATGATTCCCGACTGCTATATGTCCAGTTATGTTAGGTTCACTGAATGCTAAAAAGAGTAAATCTTGTTGAGTTATCAACAGCAGCAGTGATGTTGTAGATGATGCCAGCAATCAGATTAACTCTAATAGAATATTCTCGATTATATGGCGATACAGCTGCAAAACAAAGATTTCCTACTGGTGGAGTAGTTGTCAGCCTTACCTCAAGAACTGGTATCACAGAACTGGTGTTTGAAAAGCGAGCGCTTAGAATTCTTGGTGGACATCCGCCAGTCACCCCAGAGAGTCTAAACCTAAGGATGCCTGTAGAACGGTCGTAGCTTAAAACTTGTACTTGTTGAAGACCAATAGTAGTAGATCCTGGACTAACAGGTCGGGGAGTGGATGTATTCAAGAATCTTGTTGATAAAGTATATGCTCCTGTGGCACGGGGAGAGAAACTAGTTACTCTAATTTGGTAGCCACTCCTTGGTTGAGCAGTAAAAACAACTCGCGAGTTTGGATTCACGCGACTGATATCGTCGTTAAAAGCAACAAGTCGAGATCGGCCATCGCGAAATTCAAACAATTGCAAATAGGTATCAAACTGGATGCTAGATAAATCAATTTGAACTCTTTGCCCACTTGTCAAAGCAGGCAAATTAACTACATTATTAAATGCACCATTTCGAAATGGATTGTTAGCATCAGTGGATCTCAAAACCCCATTCAAGCTTCCGGGAACTCTCAAAGTTCCAAGAAATCTTCGATCAACATTGAAGTCCTGCTCTCCCAAAAGCTCGATGTACTCACCTTCAGCTAAGTAATCACCTTCGGCTAACGACTTTTCAACGGAGAGTAAAGATCCGTCCTGATCAGACTGTGAAGCTTCGAACAAAGAACTGAATGTATCCTCCTGTTGCTGAATCTGATTTCCCTCTACAACGATAGTCTCACTTTGTTCACTGATGCCTGTCTCGAGAGTTACCTGCTGTTGAGCAGGTGTAAGCTCACTGACAACATTTGGCCCAGAGGATCCACATCCCATAGAACTCATCATAAGAAGAGCAAATCCACAAGCCCAAGCAAGTTGTCTCTTAGTGTGGTGACAGATTTCTACTCTTTTCATCTTGATTATACCAGAGAGTACCTTTTTACCTTACCCTTAGCCCTCTCTTAGAATAAACATAAATAACTAAAATTGTTGAAATTTACGTGGTGCGTTAGAAAATATACAGGTTAAGACGTCTTCTTTGCGCATGAATGTAACTCTGGCTACTTTTTGAAGATTAACCTTGTGAAGAAAGGTTTGCGCTTTATAGAATCTTTACGGATGACTAACTGAAGCTAGGATCCCATTGGCCTACATCCCCATATCCGCCATCCCTATTCACGGCCAGTAGCGTCACTTGCTCCACATAGGCTCCCTAACTTTGAACACAGGCTAGAAGGTTGCCCAGGTCGAGCAGGGGAGGGGATCCCCCATGTCCTCAATCTTCAGCCCAAACCTAAAGATTGGGTGCTGGTAGATGAAGCTCAAGATCTATCTCGCGCTCAGCTTGACTTGGTATTGAAGCTGCCCAGTGACACAGGCCGGATGGTCTTTGTCGGGGATCCCCAGCAAGCGATATTCGGCTTTGCCGGATCTGATGACCAATCCTGGACACGGATCCAAGAGGCGATCTATCCCACCCATTTCCCTCTCAGCATCACCTACCGCTGTCCTCAATCCCATGTTCGCCTTGCCAAAAATCTCGTTCCCCAAATTGAGGCCAAAGATGATGCCCCTAAAGGGGAAATCCATGTCATCCCTCCCCAAGACATCAAGAAGACAACCCAGCCGGGAGATCTCATTCTGTGCCGCTTCACGGCTCCCCTAGTCGGCCTCTGCCTCAAGCTGGTCATCCATCACGGGATCCCTGCCAAAGTCCGGGGCCGAGACATTGGATCCCTACTCACTGCCTTGGTCAAAGAAGTCTCCACCCAATTCCCAAGATCATTCATCTCTGACCTCGAAGAATATGTCGGGATCCAGACTGAACGCTACGAGCAGGAAGGCCGAGATGCTGCAATCGAGTCTCTCAATGACAGAGCCAATGCTCTCAAAGCATGTTTCGATGTCTTCGGTCGCACCCACACCTCTATTCCCGACTTCTGCCAGCAGATTGAAACCCTCTTTGATGATGAGGCTCCCCTGAGTCAACACGTCATCCTGGCCACCATCCACAGAGCCAAAGGTGATGAGGCAGACCGGGTGTTTCTGCTCAAATCCGATGCCATGCCCGCCACCTTCCTGGCTGAGAAGGAGTGGCAGATCCAGCAGGAGCGCAATCTGCTCTATGTCGCCCTGACTCGTTCTAAGGGATCCCTTTATCTGGTGCCCATCCCGCAAAAGGCTTCCCAGATGGAGCAGCTGCTTGAGGATCCCTATGGCGGTATCCAGTGGG
>JAAUUM010000045.1 GCA_012031565.1 Synechococcaceae cyanobacterium SM2_3_2 | reverse complement strand
GGGGATCCAGGGTTAGAGCGATGCGAATACAGGTGCGCCATGTGACGCGCTATGCCTATAGTCGCGCGGTGCTGTTGGATCCCCATACGATCCGGTTGCGGCCTCGCCAAGATGGCTGTATCGCAGCAGAGCACTATGGCATCAGGGTGGAACCGACGCCGATGCAGCAGAGTTGGGTCTTGGATGG
Organism: Synechococcaceae cyanobacterium SM2_3_2; assembly: GCA_012031565.1. Taxonomy (GTDB): domain Bacteria; phylum Cyanobacteriota; class Cyanobacteriia; order Thermostichales; family Thermostichaceae; genus JAAUUM01. The sequence continues at coordinate 22,084 of JAAUUM010000045.1, read as the reverse complement.
GCAGGGCAATAGTGTGTTGGAGACTTGGTTTGCCCAGCCCACCGAGAGCTTGACCCTAACAATAGAGACAACGGTCTCCACCCAGCGGACTAATCCCTTTGATTTTTTGCTGCCCGGTTGGGGTCTAAAGTTGCCTGTGGACTATCCCCTATCTGTGCAGCAGGGGTTATGTGCCTACCTCCAGCCGACGCCGCTGGATCTGGGGGTATCGGCTCTGGCCCAAGACCTCTGGGTCAAAACCAACGGGGATCCCCTGCGGTTTGTGGCCGAACTGACTCAGATGGTGCAGCAGACCTGTCTGTATCAAGTGCGGGAGCATGGGGATCCCTGGCCTGCGGCCTATACCTGGACGCGCAAAGAGGGATCCTGTCGGGATCTGACGGTATTGGTGGTGGCCTGTTGTCGGGCGGTGGGGCTAGCGGCCCGGTTTGTCAGTGGCTACCAGATCGATCCCCCAGAGGTTCAGCCAGTGGCAGGATCCCAAGTCCAGAGCCAATCCCAGGGGATGCAATCTCAGGGGCAATCCCAATCGTTACCCATCGAATCCGACTGGAGCGAGCGGTACCTGCACGCCTGGGCCGAGGTCTATCTGCCGGGGGGCGGCTGGCGAGGCTACGATCCCACCCAAGGATTGGCGGTGGCGGAGCAACATATTCCCTTGGCCGCTAGTCCAACCCCAGAGGGTGCCTCGCCTGTCAGTGGACGACTGAGGGGAGCTGGTGCTGATATCCAGTTGACCTCTCAGGTTCTGATGCGGTTACTCAGCGAGTGATTGATGATTGATCAGACTCATGAGTAATGAGAGCAAGCGAAAGTTTAAAGTATTGACAGAACTTGGTACTCAGCGATGTCAATCTACTGGCTACAAATAAGTAGAGCCAATCCCACATCATTCAATCCTGAAAAGATGGCCTATTCAAAGTGAAACCTCCTCTCCAAGAAAGAGTATGAAAGAGTGAGAGATGGGGCTTGGAGTCAGGCAGGCATCAAAGTTCTTGATGATGTGGCATTGGCCAAACCCCAGTGTCAATCAGGATTAAAATGTCCTCATGTCACTCGATTACCGTACTGTCAATAGCCTTTGGGCCTCCATCCTGGTCGAGACACTGGCTCGATTGGGACTCCGTTACGCCATCATTTGTCCGGGATCCCGTTCCACCCCCCTGACGATGGCCTTTGCGGCCCATCCCTCGATTGACGCGATCCCCGTTTTGGATGAACGTTCGGGAGCCTTTTGGGGGTTGGGGCTGGCCAAACGCACCTGCACCCCGATTCCTGTGGTCTGCACCTCTGGCACCGCTGCCGCCAACTTTTATCCAGCGGTGATCGAAGCCCATGAAAGTGGGATCCCTTTGCTGATCTTGAGCACTGACCGACCGGCCCATGTGCGGGAGTGCCATTCTGGTCAAACCATCGATCAGAGCAAGTTGTTTGGCACCTACCCCATTTGGCAGGTGGAATTGGCCATGCCCACGGCGGATCCTGAGCAGTTGGACTATGTGCGCCAACTAACACAACATGCCCATGAGCGCGCCCTCACCCCTGGGCCTGTTCATCTCAATATCCCGTTTGACGATCCGTTGGCTCCCATCGGAACGCAATCGGTGGCCTCATCTGCTCTCAATCCCGGACAAGAAGCCGTTTTTTTTGCCGGACTCCACCCGGCGCCTTCCATCAGGCAAACCTTGAGCCCTCAGTGGCTACAGGCTCAGGGATCCCAGTGGCAAGCGTGTCCGCAAGGGTTGATCATTGCTGGAGAAGCTCAACCGCTCGATCCAGCAGCCTATTGCGAAGCGGTGGGATCCCTGAGTCAACGGCTGGGTTGGCCCGTTTTGGCCGAAAGTTTGTCTCCCCTACGGAACCATCAGCATCACATCCCGGCTCTGATCAGCACCTATGATCTGTTGCTGCGGGATCCCGAGTTGGCCCAGCGGTTACACCCCCAACAGGTGATTCAGATCGGGCCATTGCACACCAGCAAAGTCCTGCGCGCCTACCTCAAAAGTTGGGATCCCCTGATGTGGTTGGTGGACGAGGGTCGGCAGGATCTGGATCCCTTGCGTAATCGTACCCAGCCGCTCAGGCTCTCGATTGAGGATTTGGCTCAAGCGGTGGGGGAGGTGGTGCCAGGGCTAGATCAGGATGCCAACCAAGCCTATCGAGCTAGCTGGGTTGAGCTGGAGCAGCAGGCTCGTCGAGCCATCGACCGTGAATTGGCGGATCAGACCCATCTAAGTGAAGGACGGATCCCGTGGCTGTTATCCCAGATCCTGCCAGCGGACAGTGCGCTTTTTGTGGCCAACAGCAATCCGATCCGGGATTTGGAGAGTTTTTGGATCCCCAATGATCGCCACATCCGAATTTATTGCAATCGCGGGGCCAATGGCATTGATGGCACATTGTCCACGGCTTTGGGGGTGGCCCATGATGGGATCCCCACTTTTCTTTTGACCGGAGATTTGGCGCTCTTACATGACACCAATGGTTTTTTGACAGTGCCGAAATTTAAGGGATCCCTGACGATTATCTTGATTAATAATCATGGCGGCGGCATTTTTGAGATGTTGCCAATCTCAGGTTTTGAGCCTCCGTTTGAGGAGTATTTTGTCATGCCGCAAGCGGTCAACTTTAGCCAGCTCTGCCAAACCTATGGCATTGCCTATCGACAGGCTCATGATTGGCATCAGTTCCAAACCTGGCTCAAGCAGGATGCCCCAGCCGGAGTTCGGATGATTGAAATTGAGACCGATCGCAAGGTCGATAGCCACTGGCGCAAAACCCGTCTGTATGAGCTAGCCACTCAAGTCAAAAACTCACTTTAACCTCAGGGGTTAACCGGAGAGATTAAAAACAGGGATCCCAGCCTTCTAGTCCGGCTTTGGAGAAAGTGATTTCTCATCATCTAAAAGCGCTTGAAACTCAGGCCGATCCAGTTCATAGTCCCGTTGCTCGATCAAATCCCGATCTGTGGAGTAGATCGTCTGGTTTTCACCCACCACTTCTCGGCGGGCAAACCGTTGGGCAAATTCCAACTTGTGCTGGAGTTTTTGATCAGGATTTCGCAATTGATTAGCCCACTGCTGACGGGTTTTGACCCGCGCTTGGATCTTCTGGTTACGCCGTTTTAGCGTCATCCAACGAATTACGGGCACCGTCAAAAAGGCCACCCCGTATAGCAGCAACAAACCCACCAAGGGATTGACCAAGGCCAAAATGGGGGATCCCTGAGCTGCCCCCAGAGCAACTTGATCCCGTGCCCCGTAGAGGATGAGAGCCAAGACCACGTTGAGCGCCCCCAATCCTCCGGCCAAGGTCAATTGGCCCGGTTCAGCTTTGCTAAAGGCCCAGAGTTCTTCCTCCAGGGTAGCGGGCACCGAGGATCCCTTCCGCTTCTGCTCTGCTGCCGTCACCTGCAATTCAGGGAAACGATAGACCAATTCTCCTTGATCGCTGACCTCAGGACTGCCGTCAAACTTCAACAGGATGGGCAGCATGGCGTCTTCACGATTGTCTGCCTGGGCCAAATCTAGATCCAAATAGGGCAGTACCTGTTCGGCGGTAATCACGCCATCGTTTTGACGGATCAGAGTGGCGATGTATTGGTACCGCTTCTCCTCTAGGTCTTCATTGGGGTTGCCATCCCCGAATAAGAAGGAATAGACCGCCTCTAAAAAATTCATGTCGCCTTTGGCCTGGGCTTCAGTCTGGCGAAATGCTCCTGAGCGCCCACCTTGGTTGTAGCGTTGGCCACGATAGCCACGTCGGCTGGGATAGGGACTCCAAAAGGGATTGCCCACCCAGAGGCGAGGCAAAAAGATGAAGTTCATGCCTCCTCCCCCCCGACTACTGCGATTGTTGTTGTCATTGCTGCGGCTGGCGATCATCAGGGCCACCAATGCCAGGGTGATCAACACAATCGAGACCAGCAACAGGATCCCAAACGAGATCCGCAGTCCATACAAAAAGCCACCCCACAGCTTTTGCTGGAATTTTTGCCAACGACTTTGGTTCTCTTTGCGCCGTAGGGTAGCCCGAAAATCTTTGTCAAACACATATGCAATCTCGCCAGTGTCCGCTACTTGCAAATGGCCCTCCGCTTCCTGGGCCAAGCTTAGAAGCTCTTGCTTGGTCTCAGGCAACGCCAGCCCTGTGCTGGAGGCAACGTCTCCTAAGGTGACTCGCCAGCCCAGCTGTTCGACGGCTGTCATCACTTGGGTGCGCGCTCTTGGTTTCATGAATCAGGGATCCCTTTATGGCCATATCTCTAGTATCCTGCCTACACAAAACCGCTGCCAATGGCTGACGGGCCAAGGGCCGGGATCCCGTACCTCGCAAACCAGATCTATGAATTCGCTCTAAAGCTCTAAACGTGACAAAGGTATTGCCGACCCTACAGATCGAGATCTTGTCCTGAAATTCCTTGCAGTCTCCTGATCTAGGGGTGAAGGGATCCTCATAAACAAAGGGATGCTAATAGCAAAGGGAGCTGGCATTTGTCCGCATCAATCAGCAAATCTTCAGAATCCCACCGATCAGGGATCCCTCAAGGTGGTAGAGTCTTACTGCTGGTCGGTTAGTCAGACCTTAGCAGGACTACAAAACTGAAGCCAGACGGGATGCCAAATCCCAGTAAACTTGTGTAAAGCTCCCCCGAGCTGAAACTCCAAGCGTTAGTTGAGTGCCAATGGTTGCCACCGGTGCAGTTGGAAAAATCAGTTTGGCGTCCAGATTCGAGAACTTGATGGAGGCAGAAGCCTCTTTTCGAGATCTGGAATTCACTCATCTTGATGTCTCATCTTCTGAGGCCATCTTGGAGGCTCAACCCCTTGATTTAAGGGATCCAACGGTAGTACCGGAGCCATCTCCAGAACCACCCTCCACCACTGAGGATCCCCATCCTGTTGTGCCGGAGTACGCCTACTTTCAACAATGGCTGGTCTTGACCACCGCTGGAGTTGGAATTCTGTCTACCGTCGCTGTAGCGTTAGTCTACTCCCCCTTGGTGGCTGGCAATTATCTGCTGGGGGCGATGGGGGGGGTTGTCTACCTGCGGATGCTGGGTCGGAGTGTGGCTCAACTGGGTAAAACCCAATCCAAACTGGGGCTGAGCCGTTATGCCATTCTAATTGGCCTGATTGTGTTGGCGGCTAAACTGCCCGCACTGCAAGTTTTGCCCATCTTTTTTGGATTTCTCAGCTACAAAGTTACGTTGCTCATCCATCTGTTTCAGACTTTATTTCGTCCGTCTCGGTCTAGGAGATCCTGATGCTCGACTCGTTGCTTGCTCCTCTGTCTGTGCCCTATCTGGCTGAATTGGAAGTCGGGGAGCACCTCTACTGGCATCTGGGCAAATTTTCCGTTCATGGTCAGGTGTTGATGGCCAGTTGGATCGCCATTGGCCTTATCTTGGCCCTGGTGGTGGTCTGTACTCGCCAGATCCAAACGGTTCCCTCCGGCCCCCAAAACCTGATGGAGTACGCCTACGAGTTTGTGGCAGGCATCGCCAAAAGTCAGATGGGAGAGAAGTCCTATCGCCCTTGGGTGCCTTATGTGGGCACGCTGTTCCTCTTCATCTTTGTCTCCAACTGGATGGGCAACCTCTTCCCCTGGAAGCTGATCGAGCTACCCAACGGTGAATTGGCCTCCCCCACCAACGACATCAACACCACCGCTGGGTTGGCACTGTTGACCAGCATTGTCTACTTCTATGCTGGCATCAGCAAACGGGGCTTAGGCTACTTCAAAAAGTATATTGAACCCACCCCGATCTTGTTGCCCATTAACGTCCTTGAAGATTTGACCAAGCCCCTCTCCCTCAGCTTCCGTCTGTTCGGCAACATTTTGGCGGAAGAGCTGGTGATTGCGGTGCTGGTCTTGCTGGTTCCCCTGTTCATTCCCGTGCCAGTGATGATTCTCTTTCTGTTCACGGGGGCTATTCAGGCGCTGATTTTCGCAACATTGTCAGCCGCCTATATTGGGGAAGCGATGGAAGGTCATGGGGGAGGAGAACATCACGATTAAGCCTATCTTAGTGCTCATTATTAAGCTCAGCTTTTTGCGTGATAGAACTTCTATTCTGTGGACTTTTCGCCATTGTCTAGAGAGCATCATGGGTTTATTTTGAACATTTGATGTGGGCCAAAAATAAAGGTCAAACTTTTATTGATCTGCGCCCATTTTCTAGGACAATTAAATTGCAACGTGTGTACTTTTCTCTCGAAATCAAGGAGATGCCCAATGGATCCGCTTACCTCTGCTGCTTCTGTTCTCGCCGCCGCTCTCGCCATTGGCCTGGGATCCCTCGGCCCTGGCATCGGCCAAGGTAATGCCGCCGCGGCTGCGATGGAAGGTGTGGCTCGTCAACCCGAAGCCGAAGACAAAATCCGGGGCAACCTGCTGGTGAGCTTGGCATTTATGGAAGCTCTGACCATCTACGGCTTGGTGGTGGCGTTGGTGCTCTTGTTCGCCAACCCCTTCGCCTAACCCCTAACTCAGGCTGACTGGTGGGGTGGGCCTGCCTGCCCCTACCAACTTCCAGCGCTTATCTACGCCTATCTACTCACTGATGTCTTCGAGACTGACTCCAAGCCCCGCACCCCCAAAAAAACACGATCATGCTTCATTGGACGCTGACACTGGCTGCTGAAACCGCAGAGGCGGCTGAGAAAGGTGGCCTTTTTGATTTCGATGCCACCCTTCCCATCATCGCCATTCAGTTCATGCTGTTTGTGGCTGTCTTGAACGCTCTGTTCTATAAGCCCGTCTCAGCCGCCATTGATGGTCGAGCGGATTTTGTCCGCACATCGTTGGCAGAAGCTCGTGAACGCACTGAAAAGGCTGACCAACTGGCCAGACAGTATCAAGAGGAGATTGCCAAGGCTCGGGTGCAAGCCCAGCAGGCGATGGCGGAGGCTGAAGCCAGCGCAGCCAAAGTGCGGGCTGAGACCTTAGCCAAAGCCCAGGCAGAAGCTCAAGTCAAAATGAACGAGGCTCAGGCGGTGGTGGAAGCTGAGAAAGCCCAGGCTCTGCAAGTTCTGGAGCAGCAGGTTGAGGGTCTCAGTCAACAAATTATTGCCAAGCTCTTGAGCGTTGCGGCCTAGTTCGGGATCCCAAAGAATTGGATGGGGAGATATCAATGCTAAGTATGGACTGGATGCCCACCTGGGCGATTCATCTGGCGACAGAAGCCATCTCAGACCTGGAGGGGGCAGACCTAGAAGGGGCAAACTTGGAGGAGATCGAAGCATCCTCCGACTTGATCGGGGCTATCCTCAACAGCAACCTGCTCAACATCATCATTATTCTGGCCCTGTTGATCTATCTGGGTCGCAAGGTGATTGGGGAGACGCTGTCCACCCGTCGAAATGCCATTATTCAAGACTTAGAGAGTGCTGAGAAGCGTCAGCAAACCGCGATGGCAGCTCTGGCCGATCAACAGCAGAAGTTGGCCCAAGCTCAGCAAGAGGCCGAACGCATCAAGCAGCAGGCCAACGTCAATGCCGAAAAGCTGCGGGCTGAGTTGATCGCTCAAGCGGATGCCGATGCTGAGCGGCTTAAGGCCAATGCAGCCAAAGAAGTGGCAGCAGAGCAGGATCGGGTGATGGCAGAATTGCGGCGGCGCATCGTCCAGCAGGCTTTGGCCAAGGCTGAAGCTGATATTCCGGCTCATCTCGATGACCAGCTGCAGCACCGGCTCGTGGACAACAGCGTTCAACTGATCAAGGGGTAACGGATATGGCGAATACGTTTGCACAAAAAATCGTCGATCCTTATGCAGAGGCCCTGCTGTCGATTGGGCAAGATTTAGACCTCATTGATACCTTTGCCACCGATGTCCGTTTGGTTCTGGGATCCCTCCAATCCACCCCAGAGTTAGGAGATTTTCTGTCCAGCCCTGTGGTGAAGGCTGAGGCCAAGAAGGCGCTCCTAGAGACCACCTTTGGCGAACAGATTCACCCGATTCTGCTCACCACCCTGCGAGTGCTGGGGGATCGGCGGCGGATGATGTATGTCCAGGACGTTGGCCTGCGGTTTTTAGAATTGCAGCGTAAGCTTCAGCGGATTGCCTTGGCTGAAGTCACCTCAGCGGTGGAATTGTCTGACCAGCAGAAGCAAGCCATCGCTGACCGAGTCAAGCAATTGGGACAGGCTGACCATGTCGAAGTGGAAGCCCGCCTGGATCCTGACCTGATTGGTGGCGTGGTGATCAAGGTGGGATCCCAAGTGATCGACCTCAGCATTCGTGGCCAGTTGCGTAAGCTGGCTCTCCAGTTGGCCTAAGATTTCTAGCCTCACAACATCCCACTGATGATCCAATAATGTGATTAATGTGATCCAATGGTTAAGTGAGCGTTTGCCCCTAGCGTTTTGCCCCCTAGCTTTTTGAGAGGAACAGAGATGGCTACGATTCGCCCAGACGAGATCAGCAGCATTATCAAACAGCAGATCGAGCAATACAACCAGGAGATGAAGGTCTCCAATGTTGGCACCGTCCTACAGGTGGGGGATGGTATCGCCCGTGTCTATGGCCTGGATAGCGTCATGTCCAGCGAGTTGCTGGAATTTGAAGATGGTACCGTCGGGGTGGCGCTGAACCTGGAAGAAGACAATATCGGTGCTGTGTTGATCGGCTCTGGTCGCAATATCCAAGAGGGATCCAGTGTCAAAGCGACGGGCAAAATCGCCAGCATTCCGGTGGGGGACGAGCTAATTGGTCGGATTGTGGATCCCTTGTCCAACCCGATCGATGGCAAAGGGCCTCTCAACGCCAGCTCCAACCGCCTGATCGAATCTCCCGCCCCCGGCATCATCGACCGTCGCTCGGTTTATGAACCGCTGCAAACCGGTATTACCGCCATCGATTCCATGATCCCCATCGGACGGGGACAGCGGGAGCTGATCATCGGTGACCGCCAAACCGGCAAAACCACCGTTGCCATCGATACCATCCTCAACCAGAAGGGCGAAGACTGCATCTGCGTCTATGTGGCCATCGGTCAGAAGCAGAGTACGGTGGCTCAGGTCTCAGAAGTCTTTGCCGCCAAGGGCGCGCTGGACTACACCATCATGGTGGTGGCGGGGGCTGACAGCCCAGCTCCGTTGCAGTGGTTGGCTCCCTATGCGGGTGCAGCCATCGCCGAGCACTTCATGTACAACGGCAAAGCCACCTTGGTGGTCTACGACGATCTGTCCAAGCAAGCGGTGGCCTATCGGCAAATGTCTCTGCTGCTGCGTCGTCCCCCCGGTCGGGAAGCCTACCCCGGCGATGTGTTTTACCTCCACTCTCGTCTGTTGGAGCGGGCGGCCAAGCTGAGTGATGAGCTGGGTGGTGGATCCATGACTGCCCTGCCCATCATCGAGACTCAGGCGGGTGATGTCTCTGCTTACATTCCCACCAACGTCATCTCCATCACCGACGGACAGATCTTTTTGGAAGCTGACCTGTTCAACGCCGGGATCCGTCCAGCCATCAACGCGGGTATCTCGGTCAGCCGAGTTGGATCCGCTGCCCAGACCAAAGCCATGAAACAGGTGGCTGGTAAGATTCGTCTGGAATTGGCTCAGTTCCGCGACTTGGAAGCGTTCTCGCAGTTCGCCTCCGATTTGGATGCCGCTACCCAGGCTCAGTTGGCTCGGGGACAACGGTTGCAGGAAATCCTCAAGCAGCCGCAGTACTCTCCCTTGTCTGTAGCTCAGCAAGTGGCGGTGATCTATGCAGGCACCAACGGCTACTTTGACAAGATCCCCCTTGATAAGGTCAACACCTTCAAACAAGCCTTCTTGGCTTATTTGGCCTCCAACTACAGCGGGTTTGCCGAAAGCGTCCAGGCTGAGAAGAAGCTGACGGATGAGGCGACCGAGATGCTCAAAAAGGCTCTGACGGAATATACCGATACGTTCATGGCTGAGACCGCTGCCAAGGTCTAAGCTCAGGGATCCCCAAAGGGCTGAGTTTCCGCGTAGGGATCCAGGACAGCTCAGCCTTTTGGTTCAAATTAATTCGGCTTAATTCGGCTCAAGTTAGTTTAGGCAGCTTAGATTAGGCAATGTTTGACACCCAGCCAACTGGGGAGATACGAAGCAGGATCCCAGGCATTCTGTTGGCACTACGCGAGGGGCATCATGGCAAATCTTAAAGGGATCCGCGATCGGATCAAGTCGGTCAAAAACACCCGCAAAATCACAGAAGCCATGCGTCTGGTGGCGGCGGCTCGGGTGCGTCGGGCCCAAGAGCAGGTCAATGCCACTCGGCCTTTTGCCGATCGGCTGGCTCAGGTGTTCTTCCGGCTGCAAACCCGCCTCAAGATGGAGGATGTGGAGTTGCCCTTGTTGCAACAGCGGGAGGTCAAGAGCGTCCGACTGCTGGTGGTGACGGGCGATCGGGGTCTATGTGGAGCCTACAACTCCAACATCATCCGTCGTGCCGAAGAACGGGCTAGGGAGCTAGAGGCAGCAGGGATTGAGGTGAGTTTTGCCTTGGTGGGTCGCAAGGCCAACCAATACTTCAAGCGCCGGGGAGCCAATATCTCCCAGTCCTACACCAATCTGCAACAGATTCCAGTCGCCGAAGAAGCCAGCATGATCGCTGATGGCCTATTCTCCGCCTTTTTGTCAGAAACGGTGGATCGGGTGGAACTGATCTATACCCGCTTTGTCTCGCTGATCAGCTCTCGTCCGGTCACCCAAACCTTGTTGCCTTTGGACATCTCCAAGTTGTCCTCCGGCGAAGATGAGATCTTTCGTCTATTGGTCAAGGATGGAGCCTTCAGCGTGGAGCGGACTCAGGTGCAATCCCAGTTGGCGGAGCTGCCCCAAGACATGATCTTTGAACAGGATCCCGCCCAGATTTTGGAAGCCCTTTTGCCGCTCTACCTCAACAACCAACTGTTGCGGGCGTTGCAGGAGTCTGCGGCCAGCGAATTGGCAGCCCGGATGACGGCCATGAACAACGCCAGCGACAATGCCAGTGACCTGATCAAGCGGCTGGGACTGGTCTACAACAAAGCTCGTCAAGCAGCCATTACGCAAGAGATCTTGGAAGTGGTGGGCGGTGCTGAGGCCCTCTAACGGCTGCTGATTTCCGGTTCTACTTGAACTTGGCTCACTACCGTGGCGCACGGAAGAGGTTGGACGTGGCATACCTGAACGGGCAAGCCTCTGCCCAGGGCTGATATGCTATTATTCTGATTGTCATAACTTACGCTTAGTCCTGCCCTCGTAGCTCAGTGGACTAGAGCACTTGGTTCCGGTCCAAGGTGTCGGAGGTTCGAATCCTTTCGAGGGCGTTTTGAAAGCAGTCTTAACTTTGCGGATGGGCTGACATGGTTGGCCCTCAATTGGTTTATGGCTGGTTGGTCATGTTTGATTTACAGATCAAGACTAGAAATGATCCAGAACTGGCTGTCAGACTGGTAGCGGATTGGAACAGAGAACAGAGAGTAGGGGATCCCATCAATGGCATTTGACTGGTTTCGTCGCCGATATGTCCAAGAGGAGCAAACACCAGACCAAGCTGTCCCCCAGGAGACCTCCCCGCCAGAACTGGATCCCGCTGCTGAATTGGATCCCCAATCTGATTATCTAGCCTTTGCCAAAGCGGCCTACGCCAATATCAAGGCCCGTCAAGCAGCTGCCGAACCCCAACCCGCGAACGAACCGGAACCTGAGAGCTTGGAGGTGGAACCAACTGATGACCCTCAGCTTTCTGACTCTACGCCTCCTGTTCCGTTCGGAGCGCAAAATCTGACCGAGAAAACAGAAACAAGGGATCCCGTCGATGACCTGCTGGATAGCCTCACGCTGGAAGACACCGAGGGGGGAGAGGCTCAACTGGATCATGATCTGCTTGAGGCCGTTGATCCGGCTATCTCAGAGCCAAATCCTCCAGTCACTGAGCCGGATGCAGAGGGATCCCAGCCAACCCCCTCCACTGCCTTTTTTGACTTAGCTCCTCGGGCCAGCCAACGACTGGAAGCTCTGGAAGCTACCGCTGTTGAGGAACCGGCTACCCTGCCTGTTGCCGTCACAACCACTCAGCAAGAACCCCCAGAGCAACTGGCGGGGATCCCTGGCCTGACCTTTGACGAAGGTTTTCGCTGGTCGGCAGAATTGCTGGCAGCACAGGGCCGCAAAGCTGAAGATATCTCGGTGGAGGAGATCACCTGGCTGCAAAAACTACGGCAAGGGTTGGGCAAAACCCGCCTCAGCCTGATCAACCAGCTCAAAGCTCTGGTGGGACGTGGCCCCATTGACCAAGACGCGGTGGACGAGATCGAGACCGTCTTGCTTCAGGCGGATGTGGGGGTGGATGCCTGCGACAAGATTATCTCCGCCCTTCAGACCCGGATGCGAAAAGAGACGTTGCCCCCTGATGAAGCGGTGCGCTATCTCAAGTCCCAGATGCGGGAGATGCTCACATTGGGGGATCCTATGTTTGCCCCAGAGCGAGACACCCTCAACATTTGGCTGATCGTAGGGGTCAATGGGGCAGGCAAAACCACCACCATTGGCAAGCTGGCCCATATCGCCAGCCAATCGGGCTACGACTGTCTGGTGGCAGCTGGGGATACCTTTCGGGCGGCGGCAGTGGAGCAGCTCAAGGTCTGGGGCGAACGAGCGGGGGTGGAGGTGATCGCCAACCCTGGCCAAAACACCGATCCGGCGGCGGTGGTATTTGATGCGGTCAATGCCGCTCAGTCTCGCCAGACGGAATTGTTGTTGGTAGATACTGCCGGACGCTTGCAAAACAAGAAAAACTTGATGGACGAGCTGACCAAAATCCGCCGCATCATCGACAAAAAAGCCCCTCATGCCAAGATCGAATCTTTGCTGGTGCTGGATGCCACCCAAGGTCAAAATGGCTTGCGACAGGCTCAAGTTTTTGCCGAAGCTGCCCAGATCAGTGGGGTGGTGTTGACCAAGCTGGACAGTACCGCCAAAGGTGGGATTGCCTTTGCCATCACCCAACAGTTGGGCCTGCCGATTCGATTTATTGGAGCTGGGGAGGGGATCGAAGATCTGCGGCCTTTCTCCAGCTACGAGTTTGTGGAGGCTCTGGTCAGCGAATACTGATCAATATGGTTCTATTAGGGATAAAAGCCCAGCTTGGGCAATCCCATCGTCTCTGGCCATCCCATCATCAAGTTGAGACATTGCACCGCTTGTCCCGACTGGCCCTTGAGCAAATTGTCGATCACAGAAAGCACGATCACCCGATTGGTGCGCTCGTCCACCTCTAGACCGATGGTGCAGTAGTTGGTGCCTGCCACCCACTTGGTTTGGGGATAGATGCCCCGAGTGAGGACTCGCACCCACGGCGACTGGCGATAAAAGGCGGTGTAGAGGGTGAGTAAATCTTCCGCCACCAGACCGGGATCCCGCAGGGTGGCATAGAGGGTGACATGGATCCCTCGTATCATCGGCACCAAGTGAGGGGTAAACTGCACCGTGACGGCATGGTGCATCAAGTCGGTGCAAATCTGCTCAATCTCGGGGGTATGGCGATGACGAGCTACCCCATAGGCTCCAAAGGAACTGTCCACCTCCGCAAATAGGGATCCCACCTTGGCCACTCGACCTGCGCCTGACACCCCAGACTTAGCATCAAAAATCAAGCTATCTGGCTCCACAAACCCTTGCTTGAGAAGGGGTGCAACCCCTAGCAATGAGGCGGTCGGATAGCAGCCGGGACATCCCACCACAGTGGCGGAGGCAATCGTCTCCCGATAAAGCTCGGGCAGCCCATAGACGGCTCTGCCATTGGTCTCTCTGTGCTCTGTCGAGGGCCAACTGGGATCCTGTTCGGTCGGGCGATACCAAGACTCGTAGACATCCAGATTGCGGAAACGGTAGTCAGCCGAGAGATCTAAGACCCGACAGCCCTTTGCTGCTAAGGCGGGAGCCATCTGAGAGGCCAACCCGTTGGGTAAAGCCAGAAACACCACCTGACAAGCGGCGGCAACCCGATCCACATCCACCGGTTCCACCGGCAGATCAAGGATCCCTTTGAATTGGGGGTATAGATCGCTATACAGCTTGCCGACGCTATCTCGGCCCGCCACATAGGCAATTTTGACGTGGGGATGATCCGTAAGGAGACGGCAGAGCTGAACGCCACCATAGCCTGACGCGCCAATGATGCCAACGGTGACGGGATCCTGATGTGGCATGATGCTGACCCAAAATGGTTGAGGGTTATCGGATTTCAATGTCCGACTCTAAACGATCTGAAATAAGACAGAAATAGATGGAGACAGAGTATCACGCCCCTGACTGAGAAAGGGCAAAAAACGCGCCAAACCCACAATTCGCCCCTAGTTCAGCCAACTGCATCCGACTGAGCAACGATTGCCCCGGCTCGGTCAAACAAGATTACGCCAATGGTTAGATCCCGTTCGGCATATTTCTGCACAAAGCCAGCGGAACGGATTTGAATGTGATGAATAACGTCTGACCAAACCACTTGCTGAAAGGTGGGATCTTCGAGTAACTGATGAGCGGCATCCACCGTTGCCGCCCTCAACACCGCTTGGGCCAGATCACGGGATCCCCCGACCCGAATCACCGCCGCGCTGAAGATTTCTAGACGACCGTCGGCAAGGTGACTGGAGGTATTGAAAATCCCTCCGGCCAGCTTGATCAGTTTGCCGTGATAGCCCAGCAGAGTCAGCTGTGGGATCCCGTGTAAGGCCGCTTCTAGCATCAAGGCACCGATCCAATTGCCCGCCACCACTTGCTCAGAGGCCGGGATCCCAATCCGAGTCGCCACCTGTTGCCCATGACTGCCGATACACAAAGTCAGAGACTGGATCTCTCCCATCTGCCGGATGGCTGTGCGACTGGTTTCCAGGGAGGCCACCGCCGAATGAGGTTCCACCACCCCTCGCGTGCCCAACAGAGCCAATCCTTCTAAGACCCCAAAGGCTGCATTGGAGGTTCTTTGAGCCAGCTGTTTGCCCTCCGGCAGAATGATCCGCACCACCACTCGGGATCCCAGTGGTATGAACGGGGTGAGATTGCGGTCAAATAACGCCGGCGTAGCGATAGATGGCGGGATCTCCCTGTGCTGTCTGGCCGATGCCCTCGCCCCCTTGCAGATCAAGGATTGGCTGGGCTGTAGTGTCTCTGGGGAGGAGCTGTACCCAAGCCCAAACCGGAGTGTGACGGGTCAGATCCAGGTTTTCTCCCGGATCGCTACGGCAGATGGCCAAAGCTGTCGATGGATCCAATCGGGCCACCTGTTCCACCGGGATCCAAGCCATCTCATCCCCTTGATTATTAGTCTTTTGATCAAAGGTGTGATCAAGAGTGGCATTTGGGGTGGGCTGGAGGTTGATGCTGACTTCTCTGGCGGGCGTCTCTTGTTTTTGTAAATGCAAAAGGGCTGCTTGAGCTGCTGCCACCGCAAACACAGGCAAGGTGTATCCGGTTACAGATGATAAGGGTTGTTCTGCCAGGGATCCCTGATCAAATTTTCCTGAATCCAGGATTGATTGCCCCTCGCTCTGAAGATCTTCCTCAGTATTGAGATTTGTTAGATGACTGTTATCCCTCATTCACTCTCTCAGTGCTGGCAGCTTTTAATGGGAATTTAATTTCAACTCACTTTTAGATACGGAAGGTGATTAATCTTGAGGTAATCAATTTTTGATTGAAGGCTCTCTATTTTTATCAGATTGTTTTGTCAGATTGGCCAATTCTGATCTAGAGGGCTGAACGGGCTGATTTTGTCACGGTGGATCCCCATCAGATCAACTGGAAGAAGTCCTGGATTGTTGGATTCAAACAGGGTTAAAGCAGCTCAGGCCAATCATTATCGCAAGATCTACTCTCCCTGAAATGCTGCCAAAGGAGCCTGTTTGGTTTTGTTGCTTTGGTGGGCCTAATCGTTAAATGATTCCAAGGAACAGCGACCTACGGCCAAAAGATCACTTTAGATGGTTGCAGTAGTAACAGAGATCCAGTGCTGTCATGATGAGCGATTCCCCCTCCATTCAAGCCCAAGTCGATAGGCTGCAAGAGCAGGTGCGGGATCTGCACGTGGCCATTGAGCGGATGCCAGAGCAAATTGCCTCTGTGCTGTTGTCTGCCCAAGAGATTGGATCCGGTGCTGGGATCCCAGTGATTCAACCGGTTGCCGCTGCTGTTGATGGTCATTATGCTGCTGAGAACAGTGGCGCTGAGTCGGAAGAAACCTACAGTTTTTTGCTCAAGGAGGAGTCCCCAGCCTCTAGCCAGAGACAGATGGGACATCACATTAGCCCAGAGGCTCAAGTCCAACGGCTAACAGCTCAACTCACCGCCGCCTACAACCGGATCGCCGCTCTTGAAGAACAGCTTTTAGCCCAGCGGATCCGTTAGCATCAGCACTAATCGGTTCTTGTGGTGGCAAGTTAGGGGTAGACCTTGAGACTAGGGTCTTTGCGAGAATAGAACCTTTATTAATAGAACCTTATTAATAGAACCTTTAGGAGAACAGGCGGCGCACCGTATCCTAGAGAAGCACTGTCCCGTTAGCTGTCATGGCCCTGGCCTTCTTCAATTCTCTGACCCGCCGCAAAGAGACCTTTAGGCCAACCTCAGATGAGCCAGAGGATTTCTCTCCGGTCAAGATATATGTCTGCGGGGTAACCGTCTATGACTATTGTCACTTGGGCCATGCCCGCACCTATATCGTCTGGGATGTGCTGCGACGATATCTGGAGTGGCGGGGCTATCCAGTCACCTATGTCCAAAACTTCACCGATATTGATGACAAGATCATCAAACGGGCTCAAGAGGCTGGGATCCCGATCGGGGAGCTGACCGAGCATTTCATGGCGGCGTATTTTGAGGATATGGATCGGCTCAACATCAACAGAGCTGATCTCTATCCCCAGGCCACCCGATCTCTGCCCGCCATGTTTAAGTTGGTGGAGGATTTGCAGGTGCGGGGCTTTGCCTATCGTGTTCGTCATGGGCACGCCAATGATGGGGATCCCTTCAGTGGGGGCGATGAGAGCCAGTCTGAAGATGTCTACTACGAGGTTCGCAAGTTTGCCGACTACGGGCAACTGTCGGGGCGCAAGCTAGAGGATATGCAGGCGGGTGCCAGCGGGCGAGTGGGATCCGAAGACACTTTCAAGCGGGATCCCTTTGATTTTGCGCTGTGGAAATCTGCCCCTCGCAGTGAGTCGGGTTTTGAGTCTCCCTGGGGCTGGGGTCGTCCCGGTTGGCATCTGGAGTGCTCGGCTATGGTACGGGAAACCCTGGGTCATCCCATCGATATTCATGCGGGTGGGGCTGACTTAATCTTTCCCCATCATGAAAATGAGTTGGCCCAATCGGAGCCAGTGGTGGGCAAGCCGATGGCCCGCTTTTGGCTGCATAATGGCTTTCTCAATATCAACGGCGAGAAGATGTCCAAGTCGCTGGGCAATTTCACCACCCTGCGTCAAGCACTGGAAACCTGGGATCCGATGGCTTTGCGGCTGTTCTTTTTGCAGACCCACTACCGCAGCCCCATTGACTTGACGGAAGAGGGGTTGCAAGCGGCTAGCAATGGCTGGGCCACTCTATCCAAGGGCATCAAAGCCGCTAGGGCTCTGCAATCTCACACCGCCATCGTCGATCCACCGCCGGATCCCGTCGTGATGCAGGCGTTTCAAACCGCGATGGACGACGATCTGGGCACCTCTGCCGCCATCGCCATTGCCTTTGAACTGGCCAAGAGCCTGACCAGTATCCATAACACCCTGACCCATACGGGATCCCTGACTCAAGGGGCGGCAGATCTGGCTACCAAGAGTCAGGCTTTGCTAAAAGTTTTAGCTGTTTTGGGGCTGCTCGTCCTCAAAGAACCTATAGAAAAAGAACCTATAGAAATAGAGATTTCTTCAATTACTGAAGCGACTGGCCTTGAGCTGACGATTGACGAGCTGATCAATCAGCGCAACCAAGCCCGCAAGAGTCGAGATTTTGCCACAGCCGACCGCATCCGAGATGAACTCAAAGCCGCAGGCATTACCCTAATCGATCAGCCCGACGGGGGATCCCGGTGGGTACGAGAGGGCTAAACTCGCTGGGCCACCGATGAATCCTGATTCTTTCTCTCAATTGGGATCCCGTTTGCGGTGTTGGGCACTTTTTTAACTCTAAATACTAGCGATTTAGATGGGATTGAGATAAAAGAGATGTAGATTCTAGGTGTGAGCATCTCTGTCTCGGCTCAAAACTCTCCAACGAGATTTTTTGACCGCCTGTAGAGATGTCTTGGTGTGAGGATTAAGGATGTGTTCCCAATGAGCCAAGATGTGACAGCGGGGTCGCCCCCGCGACAGAGAGATAGTGCCCTGTCCGCAGTTTTATCTGTGGGTTTAGTTTGTGGCGGGCTAGCGACCGGATTGTTTGGTTTTTTGGGGGGATGTGCAGTCGTACAACCGCCCTCAGCCGCAGCGGAAGGGGAGCGGGTCATGCTCCGGATGATCAACATTGCCCCCAACTCCCCCCCTTTGTCGCTTGGGATCGGGGATGATCTCCAACTCAGTTCGGTTTTCTTTGGCGACATTGGCGAGTATGTTCGCCTGCCGGGGGGGCGCTACGAGATTGATATTCTGGCTTCTCAGTCGTCTCAGCCTCTGTTGGCGGTGGATCCCGACTTGACAATGCCACTATTGACCCCTAGTGAGTCCCTCTCTCGCATCCCGGTCAATAGCTTTTGGGCAGATCTCTCCAGCGAGGGATCCTTTTCGATTTTGGCGGTGGATGAAGTCTCTCGCATCACAGCCATCCTCCTCCGGGACGGTCAACGCCCTGTTTTTGATAAAGCCTTGGTGCGCTTTGTCCATGCGGTACCGGATGCCCCCCCGCTCAAGTGGCTCGATGTCAGCCCCAGCCGGATCCAACCCAATGGGGTGGTGATCGAGAGCATGGCGTTTGGCAGCGTGTCCAATTACATCGAGCTTGAGCCTGGGTTCCAGTCCCTCTTGCTCCAGGAAGCGACCCAGGATCCCGACAGTCCTTTCGGATCCAGATTTCCCATCTCTTTGCCCAGCTCATCTGGATCGGGCATCTCCGATGATTTTGCATCGAGTAGTGGCCAAGAGTTAAGTCGGTTCAACTTTGATGTGCGGGCCAATCGGGTTTACACCATCTTTGTCACCGGTCTATTGCGGGGATCCCCGGCTTTGGATATCGTCCTCAGCGACGAAACCGATGTGACGATCTTTTAATGAGCTTGAGTCAAAAGCGCTGAAATCAAAGCAGTTCAGTCAAAAACCTCAGCCCCTGTCGGTTGGGTTGGGGCTGTAGGGTGGCGGGCAGGTTCGACTCCCGTCCCCATTCCTGTTGTAAATCGCTCAGAAGACGCCCCTGCTGCTCACGGGCATAGACCAGTTCGGGGCTTTGGTTCATAATGGCAAACCAAATCAACCCCCGATCTCGGGTGGGAATCACCCCCGCCAGACTGCTGACTTGGTTGAGGGTGCCGGACTTGGCCACCAAGGGAGCCGGTAAGAGCCGCTGCTCTAGCACCCCTTCATCCATCCCCACCACCTCAAACAGATCCCCTACCGACAGTCCAGCGGATCCTGCCAGCTTTTGGATTTGTAAAAAGAGACCCACCACCGCTCGGGGAGACATCCGGTTTTCCATCCCCAATCCCGAGCCGTTGATCAGCTGAATTTCAGATCGAGGGATCCCAATTAACTGGCTGGAACGTGCTGCCACCTGTTGGTGCCCCCCTACCGCAAGGGCGACCATATCGGCCATCAGATTGTTGCTGTAGCGATTCATCAGCTTCAGTAAATCCGCCAATGGCAGTGAGTAATGCCTGACGGCAGCCATCTCCCCCGTCGTCCGACCGGGATCCGCCACTCGCACAGTCCCCAAAATCTCGATTTGAGGGCGTGGTGTCCCAGATGGGAGTGTTTGAAACTGTGCTTCCGCCTCCGCTGGCCAGATGGCGGCATTCAGCCCTTGTTGTAACAAGTTTCCCGACCGAGCAGGATCCGTCAAGAAATTCATGTAAAAACGACCCTGGATCACCAGATCCCCCTCAATGCGTTGGATCCCTGCTTCTTGCAGCCGTTGCGCCACCGAGACTGCGGCCTCCCAGACAAAGAAGGGATCCTCACCGCCAATCACCACCAGATCTCCCCGCAGAGTGCCAGCTTCAATCGGGCCTGTGGGGATGAATTGAGTCTGAAACCGATGTTCGGCCCCAAACCGATCCAGAGCCGCCAGCGTCACCGCCACCTTCACCAATGAGGCCGCAGGCAAGGGTATGGATCCCTGATGATCAAATAAATAGTGATCCTGAGTTTGGAACCAGACTCCCTGCTGCACAGGGCTAAAGCCTCGGGATCCCAGGCGAGATAAGTAGCTGGCCACCTGCTGAGCTGCCAAACCATCCTCGGCGGCTACAGGCGCGATCAGGCTTGCGATCAGCAGTTCGGCAGATGAGTTGAACTCAAGGCTCTCCAATGGGACATCAAAGCTGGAGTCTACCCCGCTAGAATCTGTCCCTGTCGGCGGTTGGAATACAGGATGGGTGAGAGACAAAGCGAGTGGATGCTGTCCCACAAGGATCCCGGCACCTAAAGCCATTCCCCCCCAGCCCAAAACCCAGGATCCCTTTGATCGAGTTGACCGAGTTGGGCCAGAGGATGGCATCTGAACCTGTCGCTTACGCTGCTTTCCCATGCCTTGTGCTCCATACCACTGGTGGCTATGGTATCCCTCACATCCGAGCCTGCGGGATGCTAGCGATCGCGGATCCGGTGACTTGCAAGCGTAGGCTTGAGACTTGATTCAGATTCAGCAGCCCCCTACTCAAGCAGCATAAAATTGGTCTTGGATGGGAAACATTACTTCCACCTGATGCTGGAAAAGCGCATCCACCAGCCGATCAAGAGCATCAAAATCTTCAACGGAGAACTGTCGCCGCCACAACATTTCATTGATCTGCTGCTCTTGCTGCTCAGTCAGGCGGGCGGACTCTAGAATATCCCGGACAATGGATGCAATGGTTTGAGAGACAGAAGTAATCGCCATATCCATTCCTTTTTTGAAAAAATTACAAAAGAGTTCGGTTTACCCTGAGTGAAGCGTCTAGCGTTACATCAGATGAATTCCTTGTTTTCAGGATGCCTAAAAGTGGCAGCATTGTGTGTGAGGGAGATCACGTAAATTAGTCTTTTTGTTACTCTTTCTGACGAAAGGCTGCTCAGAAGCTCTTTTGTGAACCCCCGTGTCGGCAAAAGCCTCAAAATTGATATTTCTCTTATTTGACTGGGCAAAAGATTTGACTGGGCAAAAGATTTGACTGGGCAAAAGAGGGCAGAGTAGCCTCGGCGTACCCAAGCACTAGGCTCCAGGGCTCAGCGGAGACAGCTCAAGCTCCTCATCAATCTCCTAAAAAGTGACCAGCCGAACATTATCGAGCCCAAGGTTGGGTTAGTTATGATCAACACCCAATGTCTTGTTGTGAGGTAACGGCTGTGGATTTGTTACGCCTTGGTCGCCCTGTTGCAGTTCTGACCTCTGTTGCGGCAGTGCTGGGCTTGCTGAACGGGATCCCTTTGGTTCAGGCCCAAGAGAGCGAGGATGAGTTCAAAATTGGCCTGATTTTGGTGGGGCCGTTCAATGATGCGGGTTGGAGTCAGGCTCACTTTGAGAGCATGGAGTATGTGACAGAGCAAATTGAGGGGGTGACCTTCGACTATGTGGACAAGGTCAATCCTGCTGACCGGCCCAATGTCCAGGGATCCCAGGTGGCCGATGATCTGATTGCCCAGGGTGCCGACATGATCATTTTTAACTCCGATGACTTTAAAGATGATGCCTTGACCACCGCTGAAGCCTATCCCGATATCCCCATCATTCATGCCTCTGGAGACATGGCCTGGGCGGAGGGGCAAAACTTTGCGGATTTGCCCAATCTGACCAACATCATGCCTCAGATGGAATATGGCCGCTTGATCTCTGGCTGTGCCGCCGCCTTGGGCAGTGAGACTGGCAAAATTGGCTTCCTGGGGCCGTTGATCAAGATCGAACCCGTCGCTATGTCTCAGCCGCTTATCTGGGGGCGCGCCACTGCTGGGAAACC